>JBJHAV010000029.1:0-22148 GCA_050480685.1 Planctomycetaceae bacterium
GTCCTGCGCCGCCGCGAGGACGACCTCGACCTCCTGCTGATGGTCCGCCGCTCGGACCCCGCCGATCCCTGGTCCGGCCAGGTCTGCCTGCCCGGCGGCCGTTTGGAAGCCCACGACGCGGACCTGGTCGCCGCCGCCCGCCGCGAGGCCGCCGAGGAGCTCGGCCTGGACCTGGCCGCCCACGCGGATCTGGCCGCGCGCCTCTCCCCCCTGCGCGCCCGCGCCTCCGCTGGCCTCTTGCCCCTGGTGATCCAGCCCTTCGTCTTCCTAGCCCGAGCCCCCCTCGCCCCCCAGCCCGGCCCCGAAGCCGAATCCGCCTTCTGGCTGCCCCTCGCCGCCACCGCCCGCGGCGAACTCGACAGCCACTATCCCTACGGCCAAGGCAGCGACCTGCGCAAACTCCCCGCCTGGCGTTTTGGGGAGCACACCGTCTGGGGCCTCACCCATCGCATGGTGAGCGAACTGCTCACCCTGCTCGGCCGCCAAGCTCCCCCGCCAAACGGCTAGGCGCTTCGCCGACTTTCCTCCCGCACCCTGGTCAGGGCCGCTCGCGCAGCAGGGCGAAGCTGGTGGCGTGGGCGGCGATGCTCTCTTCGATGGGTCGGCCGTAGCCACCGCCTAGGGTCCAGACCAGGGGCAGGCCGCGGGCGGCTTCCAGGATGCTTCGGTCCCGTTGTGCCAGGCCGGCGTGGGTGAGGGACAAGCGGCCGAGTTTGTCGGCGGCCAGGGGGTCGACGCCGCCCTGGACCAGGACCAACTGGGGCCGAGCGCGGGCGAAAGCCTCGTCCAGGGCGGGTACCAGGGCGTCCAGGTAGTCCCGATCGCCGGTTCCGTCCTCCAAGGGCACATCCAGGTCGCCGGGGGGCTTGCGCGCCGGGAAGTTTCTTGCGCCGTGGAGCGAGAGGGTGAAGATCCTTTTGTCGTCCGCGAAGATCGCGGCGGTGCCGTCCCCGTGGTGCACGTCCACGTCGACCACCAGGACCCGTTCGACGCGGCCCGCGTCCAGGGCGGCCCGGGCGGCCACGGCCAGGTCGTTGAAGGCGCAGTAGCCGGCGCCGAAGTCCCGGTGCGCGTGGTGGGTGCCCCCGGCCAGGGTGCCGGCGGTGCCGTGCTCCAGGGCCAGGAAGGTGGCCTCCAGGGTGGCCCCGGCGCTGGCCAGGCAGCGCGCGACCAGTTCGGGCGACCAGGGAAAGCCCAGCCGGCGACGAGCCTCGGGACCCAGATCCCCGGACAAAAAGGCCGCCACGTAACCCGGGTCATGGACCGCCTCCAGGGCCTGGCGGGGGGCCGGCTCGGCGGCGGCCAATCGATCGGCCGGAGCCAAACCCCGCTGCTCCAGCACCCTTCTCAGGCCGGCGTACTTCCCCATGGGAAAGGGGTGCCCCTGGGGCAACGGCACCGGGAAGGGATCGCAATGGAGCAGGTACATCGCCTTATTTGCCGACCTCGGGCCACCCATGGCTCCGCGTCATGGGTCCGGGAGGCGGGAACCCGTCCAGAAACGGCCTGCACTCGGCATCCGGATCCGTAAGCGTAGCGAAGGGCCTTCGTCCGGACCGTCCGGACGTTCCAGACCCATCGAACCGAGAACCCACCCGACCATGCGCATTCCCACGAACCGACTCGGAGTTGCGGCAGGCCTGGGCGCCTTGCTGCTCGTCGCCTCCTGCTCCGGAAGTTCCTCCACCCCCGCGCCTCCCCCGCCGTCCCTGGCGGCGATCCTGGAGGCCCAGGGCCTGACCACCCTGCTCACGGCCATCGGCGAAGCCGACCTGGGCGAAACCCTGGCCGGCCCCGGCCCCT
Organism: Planctomycetaceae bacterium; assembly: GCA_050480685.1. GTDB lineage: Bacteria > Planctomycetota > UBA1135 > UBA1135 > JBJHAV01. Next base: position 1,804 of record JBJHAV010000029.1, read on the forward strand.
TCACGGTCTTTGCCCCGACCAACGCGGCTTTCGAAGCGCTGCCCGACGGATTGTTGACGGCGCTGCTCGCCGACCCCGAAGCGCTCTCTGAAGTGCTGCTCTACCACGTGGTCTCCGGGCAGGAGGTCGACAGCACCACGGCCCTGGGCCTGACCGGTGCGACCATGGCCAACGGAGACGACACGATCGTCGACGTGCTGGGCGAAGCTCTTTTCATCAACGACGCCCGTGTGACCGAGGCGGATCTCCAGGGAGCCAACGGCATCGTGCACGTGATCGACCGTGTGCTGCTGCCGCCCCTTTCGATCCCCGACGCCCTCGACCGGGCCGGTGAATTCACGGAGCTCTTGGCCGCCCTGGATGCCGCCGGCCTCGACGGGGTCCTCGGCGGTCCCGGCCCCTTCACCCTGTTCGCACCGACCGACGAGGCATTCGCCGCCGTCGACCTCTCCGGCTTGGCCCCGGAGGACTTGGTCGACGCGCTGCTCTACCACGTGATCAGCGACGAAATCACCGCCAGCAACGCACTTCTGGCCGAGTTCGCCCAGTCGAACGAAGGCACCCTGCTGCTGATCGATCAGGTCGAAGAAACCCTGCGCGTCAACGGCGCGACGATCACGCTCTTCAACATTCCCGCCGAAAACGGCGTGATCCACGTGATCGATGCGGTGCTCGGCATCCCCGGCACGATCGCCAACATCGCCGGCACGGCGGGGGTTTTCGACAGCCTGGTCGCCGCCCTGGATGCGGTGAATCTGGTGCCGGTCTTCGACGACCCCGATGCCGGGCCGTTCACGGTCTTCGCGCCGACGGACGACGCCTTCGCCGCCCTGCCCGAGCCGGTGACCACGTGGCTGGCCGGAATCCTGGCCGACCCGGGTGCCGCCGCGCAGGAGGATCTGGACCTGCTGCTCTCCCTGCTCCAGTTCCACGTTGCCCCCACCAACCTGACCCTGAACGGGGTGCTGGCGGCCCTGGCCGACGAGGGTGTCACGACCCTGCTCGTGGACAACCCCATCACCGTGGACACCCTGGACGGGGTGGAGCTCTTGACGACCAACGTGCCCGCCGCCAACGGCGTGATCCACGTGGTTGACACGGTGCTCGTGTTCGAGGGCTTCGCACTGCCCTGAACCCCTCGGCGCTCGCCGATGGCCGGCCCCCATCCACCCCAGCGGGGGGATGGGGGCCGGCTGCTTTTGGGCCATGGACCAGGCGCGGTTGGGTTAGGGAATCCGCGCGCCGAGGGTGTCCAGGGCATGCACCCGGGGGCCGGCGGCGTAGAGCCGCTCGGTGTTGGAGAGGTGGCCGACGCGGCCGACCCGTTCGCCGGAGGGCGAGTGGATGCCGATGCGCGCGCCCACGTAGCGCGGGCGCGGGTAGTCCAGCACACGCACGGGGCCACGTTCCGCCAGGGCGGCGCGGATTTCCTCCTCGCCGACAAAACCTTCGTCGTTGAAGGAGAGCAGCACGTGCTCCGCGCGCACCCGGCGCACCAGGCTCGCCAGGGCTTCACCCGCCCGCGGTCGCGAGTTGAAGGCGCTGGCGCGGGTGCGGCAGTCCAGGCGCTTTTGGGCCACGCCGTAGACCTCCGGTCGATCCCAGCGCACCAGGGTCTCCCAGACGTGGTAGTTGCCCAGGTACTTGTGCTGGTTGTAGGGCGGGTCCAGGTACGCCAGGTCGCCCTCCAGGTGCTCGGCCGCTTCCAGGGCGTCGTAGCCGTGGGCTTCGCCCGGGCCGGCGGCGGCGCGCGGCAAAAGCTCGGGCAGGCGCAGTTCGAGGGTCTTGAGCGCCCTGGGCGCCCAGCTCTTGAGGAACGCCATCTGCACACCGGTGGTCGAATCCACCCGGTCGGCGGCTTCCAACAGCGCCGTCAGCAATACGGCGCGCAAGGCGGGCTCCAGGTCCCAGGACTCGATGCGTTCGCGCATGGCGTCGATGCGCGCGCCATTTGCCGGGTGCACGAAGCGCGCGCGCTCGCAGTAGGTCTCGGTGAAAAACCCCGGGCTGGGCGGAACGGCGGCGAGTTCGCGGAGCAGCTCCGCGGCGCGCGCGCCCCAGACCTCCGCATCGGCCGTCACGTAGCAGCGCGCGAGCTCCAAGGCATAGGCGTTGTGGTCGTTGGCCAGCACACGCCATCCGGCCGCCTTGAAGGCGTGACCAACCCGCGCGGTGCCCGAAAACAGGTCCAAAAACGAGCCGGGGGGCCGGAGCCGCTCGGCCGCGGCCAAGAGCTCGGGCAAGAGCGCGCGTTTGGAACCCAGGTACTTGATCACGGCCGGACCGCCTGCGCCGGCTCAGGCTCAGGCACCGGATTGCGCTGCACCCGAACCCGCTGCACCCGAACCGGCCGCGCCCGCCCCGAGGCCCAGGCCCGCCAGACCGACGACCAACTCCGTCCCGTCCAGATTGGAACGCTCCACGTGCATGTCGGCCTCGGGCGGACCGAAGCGCAGGTCACGCGCCAACACTTCGCCGGCCACGAACTCGTTCCAGACCGCCAGGGCCCCGAGCACACGCTCCGAGCCCATGATGCGCAGTTCGACGGCTTCCGCGATGTCGAGCCCGGCGGCCCGGCGGGCCTGCTGCACGGCGCGCACCACGTCCCGCGCCAGGCCTTCCAGTTCCAGCTCGGCGGTGACACGCACGTCCAGGGCCACCAGCATGTCGTTGCTGCCCAGGGCCGCCACCGCGCGGCCCTCCAGCCCGCCCGCCGGCCGCAGGCTGAGGCGGAACTCCCGCTCCGGCTCCAGTCGCTCGCCCGCCACCAGGGCGGCGCCGTCCGGAGCCAACTCGAAGGCGCCGGCCTTGGCCGCCGCGATCACCTCCTTGGTGCGCGCGCCCAGGCGGGGCCCCAGGGCGCGGGCCTGCACGTCGATGTGGAACGAACCGAAGGCTTCCAGGTCGCCCGAGAAGCGCACCGACTTGACGTTCAACTCGTCGCGCAGGAGTTCGCCGAAGGGTTCGAGTTCACGGGCCCGCTCCCCGGCCACCACCAGCTCCGGCAGGGGCAGGCGCACGCGCAAGCGGTGTTCCTCCCTCAAACCCAGGGTGGCCGAACAGACGGCGCGTACGCGCTCCATGGCGGCCACCAGCTCCGCCTCCTCGGGCAGCTCCTCGGCACGCGGCCAATCCGCCAGGTGCACACTGACCTCCCCCACCAATCCCGACCAAAGTTCCTCGGCCAGGTAGGGCAAGAGCGGCGCCACCGTGCGCGCCAGGGTGGAGAGCGCCGTGTAGAGCGTGTCGTAGGCCGCCTGTTTGTCGGCGTCCGGCCGGCCGTCCGCGCCCAGGGGAGCCCAGAATCGCGGACGACTGCGCCGGATGTACCAGTTGTTGAGCGCTTCCAGATACGCGCGCACCTCCGCGCAGGCCGCGGCCAAATCGTAGGCGTCGAGGGCGCGCTGCACTTCCTCCACCAACCGGCGCGTGCGCGCCAGGGCGTAGCGGTCGAGGGCGCCCTCGGCGCGCTGCACGTGTTTTGCCTTCACCCCGTCGGCGTTGGCGTAGAGGGTGAAGAAGTAGTACGCGTTCCAGATCGGCAGCAGTACCTGGCGCGCGACCTCGGCGAACTCCGCACCGTCGCGGGAGATCGCCAGGTCGCCGCCGCGCAGTACCGGCGAAGCCATCAGGTACCAACGCATGGCGTCGGCCCCGTGTTTGGAGAAAACCTCGTCCGGGTCCGCGTAGTTGCGCAGGCGCTTGGAGAGTTTTTGCCCGTCCTCGGCCACCACGACCCCGTGGCAGATGACGTTGCGGAAGGGCGGACGGTCGAACAGGGCCGTGCCCAGAACCATCAGGGTGTAGAACCAGCCGCGGGTCTGGGCCACGTACTCGACGATGAAGTCGGCCGGGAAGTGGCTCTCGAACCACTCGCGGTTTTCGAACGGGTAGTGCACCTGGGCGAAGGGCATCGAACCCGATTCAAACCAACAATCGAGCACGTCCTCCACGCGCCGCATGGTGCTCTTGCCCGTGGGGTCGTCGGGGTTGGGGCGCGTCAGGGCGTCGATGGCCGGGCGGTGCAGGTCCGCCGGACGCACGCCGAAGTCGCGCTCCAGCTCGTCCAAGCTGCCGTACACGTCGATGCGCGGGTAAGCCGGATCGTCGCTGCGCCAAACCGGGATCGGCGTGCCCCAAAAACGATTGCGGCTGATCGACCAATCGCGCGCGCCTTCGAGCCACTTGCCGAACTGGCCGTCGCGCACGTGTTCGGGTGTCCAGCGGATCGATTGGTTGAGTTCGACCATACGCTCGCGGATGCGTGTGACCTCCACGTACCAGGAGCTCATGGCCCGGTAGATCAGGGGCTGATCCGTGCGCCAGCAGTGGGGATAACTGTGCAGCACCTGTTCGTGGCGCAGCACCAACCCGCGGGCCTTGAGGGCCTGGGCGATGGGTTTGTTGGCGTCGAAGACCAGCATGCCGGCCCAATCGGCGACTTCGGCCGTGAAGCGACCGCGTTCGTCGACCGGGCACACGAGCCGGATGCCGTTCGCCTCCGAAACCACCTGGTCGTCCTCGCCGAAACCCGGGGCCAGGTGCACGATGCCCGTGCCGTCCTCGGTGGACACGAAGTCGGCGCCGAGCACCACGTGGGCGTTCTCGTGACCGCGGAAGTAGTCGAAGGGCGGCGCGTAGGCCCGGCCGATCAGATCGCGTCCGAGGATGCGCCCGCGCTCGGGTGCGTCGGCCAGCTCGGCCGCGTAGCGCTCCCGCGCCGACGCCGCCAACACCAAGAGGCGCCCGTCCTTCTCGACCAGGCTGTATTCGATCTCGGGCCCGACCGCCGCCGCCAGGTTGCTCGGCAGGGTCCAGGGTGTGGTCGTCCAAACGAGCAGCGCCATCGGCCCCGGATCTGTGTCCCGGGGTTCCAGGGGCAAAAGCACCGTCAGGGCCGGATCGCTGCGTTCGCGGTAGCTGTTGTCGATGCGCGTCTCGAAGTTCGAAACCGGCGTCTCGGCGGCCCAGGAGTAAGGCATCACGCGGTGCCCCTCGTAGACCAGGCCCAACTCGTGGAGGCGCTTGAAGGCCCAGAGCACACTCTCCATGTAGGAGAGGTCCATGGTTTTGTAGTCGCGGTCGAAGTCGACCCAGCGGCCCATGCGATCGACGCTGCGGCGCCATTCGCCGGTGTATTCGAGCACCGAAGCGCGGCAAGCCGCGTTGAAACGCTCGATGCCGTATTCCTGGATCGCGGCGCGGCCCTGCACACCCAGGCGCTTTTCGACCTCCATCTCGGCCGGCAACCCGTGGCAGTCCCAGCCGAAGCGGCGCTCGACCCGCCGGCCGCGCATGGTCTGGTAGCGCGGCACGACGTCCTTGACGAATCCCGTCAGGATGTGGCCGTAGTGGGGCAGCCCATTGGCGAAGGGCGGGCCGTCATAAAAGACGTACTCCCCTTCCCCCTTGGGCCGCGCTTCGACCGAGGCGCGGAAGGTGCCTTCGCGTTGCCAACGCTCCCCGATGCGCATTTCCAGGGCCGGAAAGTCGGGTTGCTGCGGAACGTCGGGGTAGGGGCGGCTGGGCGTCTGCATGGGAATCCACCTGGGCGGGCGCAGAGTCTACCCCCGGCTTCCCCCCAAGCTGCCCCGCGGCCCCCAAGCGCCCGCGCGGGGGCGGCCCGGGAGGCGCGCGAATTTCGCCGAGGAACGGCGCAGCCGAACTCCTGGTAGCTTCAAGGTCGTGAAGCTGCTCCTGCGCCTGGCCCTGGTGGCCGTCCTGTTGTTCGTCGTCGCGACCGTGGCCCTGGCCCTGGGGTTACCCGGCCTCCTGCGTACCGGGATCGAGCGCGGCGGCGCCCACGCCATGGGCGTCGAGACACGCGTGGAGGCCGTCGATCTCTCCCTGCGTTCGGGCGAATTGGCCGTGCGCGGCCTGGGCGTGGCGAACCCGCCGGGGTTCGAGCGTCCGCAGATCCTCGCGCTGGGCTCCGCCGAGTTGCGCATTCCGCCGCGGCAGGCCCTGTCCGACCCGCTGGCCGTGGGCAACGTGGCCGTGCGCGGGTTGGAGCTGCATTTGGAACGCCGCGACGGAAAACTCAACTACGAGCCGATTCTCGCGCGCCTGGACGAGCTGTCAGGTCGCCCCGAGGGTGCTCCGCGGACGGACCCCGGCCCCAGCGAACCCAAGCCCCCGGGCGCGAATCGGCGCATCCACGTGGAGCAGATCGAACTGGACGGCCTGGAGGTGACCTTCGATCTGCTGCCTGGCACGCTCTCGCCCCAACGCGTTCGGCTCGGGCGTTATGTGCTGCGCGATCTGCACGTGGGCGGCGACGAGGACCCCATCGCGGAACTGCTCGCGCGGCTGGTGGAGGGCAGCCTGCGCTACGCCCTGGAGGCCGGGCCCGCGCTGCTCGACGCCGACTGGCGGGCGGCCGCCGAGCAGCTCTGGAGCAAATACCAGGGCCGCATCGCCGAGGAGGCGGATCGGCTGATCGACGGCGCGCTGGATCGGGCCCTGGAGGAGGCTGCGGATCGGGCCCGGGGGCTGTTGGACCGCGAGTTGGAGAAGCGCCTGGGAGGAGAGGGCGGCGGGGCGCCCCAGGAGGCCGCGGGGGATGCGCTGGACGAGGCGCGTCGGGCCCTGGGGGGCTTCCGCAGGCGGGATTAGCGGGGGGGGGGGCGGCCCCCCAGGCCAGATCACGGGGCCCGATCGCCGGGCCCAACTCACCGCCCGGGGATCGCCGCGTTTAGGAGTCCGCGCCGTCGTCGCCCGAGCGCGGGGAGCGGGTCGATTCGCCGGCGCCGGGCGCGCCGGGGGGGGGCGTGTCGGGGGTGGTGTAGGAGCGGCGGGGGCCAGCGGAGGCCGGGCGGGGCGGCTGGGAGAGACGGCTCTGGTGGTCCAGGCGGCGCTGGCGCTCCTCGGCGGCCTGGCGCCGGGCGAGGGCGGCCGCTTCGCGGGCCTCGCGCTCTTCTTCGAGGGCCAAACCCGCCTGCCGCAGGGCCTGCTCGTGGGTCACGATCTCGGGACCGGTGGGCGGCTCGTCCTGCTTTTTCTGGGCGCGCTCGCGGCGCAGAAAGGACTTCTCGCGACGCTTGTCCTGTTTGCGCCGCTGGCGCTGCCGTTTCTCGAAGGAATCCGCCATGCGGGCGTCGTCTCCAGGCCCCCGTGGTGCGACGACCCGGCGGTGCGGGTCCCTCGAGGGCGGGGGCGGGCGGCTCGAGAACGGGTGGGGCCGGGCCCCCGGGTGGGGACTTCCGGCCTTCGAACGCGGAAAGTATAGGCTCTGGGACGGCCGGACTCGAAGCTCCCCTTGGCTTTTGGCCCCACAGGCGCCCCTGGAATGGGCGCTTTTGTAATGGAAGCAACCCGAACGGGCTCGCCGCCCGGGGGGAAGCCCGGCCTCGCCCGGCCGGGGCTCACTCGATGGTGCAGATCGCCCGGGGGCGGCTGATGCGCAGCACCAGGCACTCGTAGACGCGGAAGGGGAAGTCCTGGTCGCGCTCACCCAGGTACGCCACCGAGAGGTCCTCGGTTACGGCGATGTCGAAGGTCTGGTCCCCCGTCGAGAGCAGCACGGCCTTGCCCTCGGGGATCGCCGGGGAGGAGTAGACCCCGTCGTCGCACAGGCGCCCGATGGCGTCGAGTTCGGGCGCGAACTGGCCCTCGCGCATCTGGACCAGGCGCGCGTAGTCCGTGGGCGACACGGCCAACGCGAAGGGCCGGTGGTGGTTGTGGGCGAGCAACAGCTCCGTGGCGCGCACCACGTCGCCGTAGGCCACGCCGTACTGGGTCCAGTCGCCGCGCTGCACCTTGCTGCGGCCCTCGTGGTTCAAGAGGCCCTTGAGCCCAAAACGCGCTTCGCCGTTGAAGAGCAACTGGTCCTCGCGGTCGGCCACGAAGTGCGCGGCGCGGATCGCGCGGCTGGCGTCCAGGGGCGCGCCGAGCTTGCGCGAGAACTCCACGTCGCGCCAATGCAGCACGAAGTCCTTGTAGAGGATCGGCACGCGCAGGAAACCCTTTTCGGTCGGGCCGATCGGGTCCGGATCGTGGCGGCCGACCAGCTCGATCTCCGCGTCGCGATCCGGGCCGTACTCCTCCAGGCTGACGGTTTCGATGCCGGCGCCCAGGGGGCCGTAGAGCCCGAGGAAACGGCGCCCGACCAGGGTGCGGCGGGCTTCGCGAATGACCTCGCTGACGAGGAACTGGTGCTGCTCGGGGGAGAGGGGGCTGGCGCTGGACATGGTGGAACTCGTCGTTTGTCTTCGGGCGCGTCGTCAGGTTTCCGCCGGAGCGTCCGGCGGTCCCACGACACGGCTTGGGCTCCCGATGCCGGGGCCGCTCCAGATCCATTCGGGGGGCGGACGCAGGCTGCCCACGCCTTCGAAGCGGGGCGGGGTGGGACCGCTCGCGCCTGCCTTCTCGGGCCCGGCCGGCTCGGCGGCGCCTTCGAGGCCCAGGGCGGCGGCCAGGGCCGTGAGGTGCTCGTCCTCCTCCTCGACCAGGTGCTCGACCAGCTCCACCCGTGTCTCGGCGGACATGCCGGTGTCCGCCAGCACCTGCCGCAGGAGCCCGCGGTGCTCCGCGCGCAGGTCGAGCAGGGCGCGCAGCCGGGCCGCGGCGTCGGTGGGATGGGAAGCGGTCATGGGAGAGCGGCGGGCGCGGCCCAGGAGTGTCCCCGATCCGCCCCCCGGGGGTCAACGCGAACAGGGCTTGTCGCCGCCCGTCCACGCCGGAGCGCCGCCCGGGGTAGAGTTTCGCGCCCGCCCCGTCCGGATCGCGGTTCCCTCGCCCCCCCACCCAACCGCCCGAGGCCATGCGCCCGAGCACCCGAAGTCTCCTCGTCCCCATCGCGCTCGCGCTCATTGCGCTCCTCGTGCGCGCCCTGGTGGCGGCGTCGCGCCTCGACGAATTGGAGCTCGAGCTCTACACGGGCAACCTGGCCTGGGCCTGGCGCCACGGGATGCCCCTGCATCCCGACCAGATCCCGATCATCAATCACCTGCGCGGATCGGCGGTCTTCGGGTTCCTGGCCGTGCCGCTCTACGCACTGCTCGGCGACACCCTGGTGGCGCTCAAGACCCTCTCGGTGCTCTGGTCGGCCCTCGGGGCATTCCTGTTCGCCTTTGTGCTCCAGCGGGCCGCGGGCAACGTCGCCGCATGCATCGGCGGGCTGCTCTTCGCCTTCGCGCCGCCCGCCCAGCAGATGGTCGAGGTGATGGCCATGGGCAGCCATGCGGACACGCTGCCCTTCTTCCTGTTCGCGCTGGCGGTGCTGCTCGCTCGTCCATCGCCCGCGGGGCTGGGGCTGGTCCGCACGGCCCTCTTCGGCATGGCCCTTGGCGCGGGCCTTTTGTTCTCGATGCAGGTCTGGGTCGCGCTCTTCGGGGTGCTGGTGGTCTGGTGGCGCGTGGACTCCGCCGGCTGGAGCGTTTCCCAGGATCGACTGGAAGCGCGGCTTTGGCCGGGCCTAGCGCGCCTCGCCCCCGGGCAACGGCTTTGGATCCGGCTGGTCTGTTTTTCGCTGCTCGCGGGCCTGGTCACTTGGCTCGCCTGCCGTTTCGCCGGGTTGGACGAGCGCCTGGTGCGGGTCGAGGCGGTGGCCCGCTTCCTGGGTGTCGCCGACCTGCCGGCCGGGGAGCCCCTCGATCTCTCCCTGCGTGTGACCGCCTGGGGGGTTCTGCTCGCCGCCCTCGTTTCGGGGTTCGGGTGGTTGGCGGCTGGCTTGGTTGCGGCGCGGGGCGAGCGTTCTTCCGTGGAAGCCCAGACGCGCTTGCAAGGACACCTCTTCGCCGGCCTGCGGCGGGCACTGCTGGTGGCAGCTTTCGCCCTGCCGTTCGCGGCGCTGATCCCGAAACTTTCGAAGAGCGACCGTTTGGTGAATCGGGAGTTCGACGAGTGGCTCCTCATCGAACAGCCTCTGGCAATGTTCCGCAGCGCCATGGATGCGGGCGAATCCCGCCTCCGCGCGATGCTGCTGGCCCTCGAGGATCCGCTGGCCAAACTCGCCACGGCCCTGGGCTATGAACTTCGCCGGGCCTGGCTCTACGAGGAGGTCGGGCGGAGCTGGGTTTCGTGGGTGCTCTTCGCCGCCATGGCCGCGGGGCTGCTCTACCTGCTGGTGCGCCTGGTCGGGCTCGTGGCGATGCGCCGTTTTGGGTCCGACGGGTGGGCGCTGCTGGCGACCTACGGTCTCTTGCACATCGCGGCGCTCTTTGCCGCCTACGCGATCCTCGACTTCCAGGTGAACTTGGATGCCACCGGGGACGGCATGGGCAGCCGCTACTTCATGCCGCTCCTGCCCGCGCTGATCGCCGCACCGGCGATCGCCCTGGCACACCTGGCTCGCGTCCAGCCGCGTTTGGCCCTGGGCCTCGGCGCGCTGCTCGTGCTCAGCGCGGCGGCCGGAACGGCGCCCCTGATCGAGCCGCGCACCAGCGCCCAACTCCCGCGTGTGCTGGGCACCGAGATCCACTACTTCCGCGACCACCTGGTGCACGCCGGCGGGCGGGACCTGGAGGGCCGCCTCGATTGGGCCGAGCGACTGTCGCCCCATTGGGTCGCCTTCCACCCGCTGGCCTACGACCAGCTTTTCCCCTTCCACGGGCCGTTTGCGACCCAGGAAGACATCGATGCGCGCATCCTTCGTGTGCGCCTCTCCCCGGAGCGCGCGCGGCCCTACCTGTGGATGTCCCTGGGCTTCAACCTCTCGGAGCAGCGACTCTTCCAGACCCTTGCCGCCGAAGGTCAAAGGGCCCTTTCCGAGTCGACCCTGCGCCAATTGCAGGTGATCGCCCTGGGCCTCGAACCCGAGGCACGGGTCTGGTTCGCCCGGGGCATCGGGCGCACCCTGGCGGTGCTCTCCCTGAGGCTCGACCTGGCCGCTTTCCGCGCCGGCGACGACCTCACGGCGGACGACCCGATCCGCGCGGGCCTGCGTTTGCTGGGCGGACTGCACCCGGATCTGGTGGATCCCATCGCCCAGGGCATGGGTTTCCAGATCGGCATGCGCCTCAGCCCCTACAAACGCCTGCCCATGCGCGCCGTGGACCGCGCGTCGGGTGCCTTGCCCGAGGCGGCCTTCGAGCCCTTCTGGATCGGGCTCGGCTGGGGACTGCGCATGCGCTTCGACGAGGCGCGTTATCGCGAGCCGGGCCCGCTGCGCATCGAAGCCGGACTCGACGAGGATGCGCGCGCCGCCCTGCGCCGGGGCCTCACCTGGCAGGGCCCGCCGGATCGCCCCTAGGCTTCGTCGGGTCGGCCCACGACGCCCTCTTGGGGAGTCGGCGCGGGCGAGGGCCGCGGCCCCGGAGCAGCGCTCGAGTTCGTGGCAGCGCCCGAGGACGGAGCCCGCGGCACAAGTACCTCATCGCGCAGCTCGGCATCCCCGTCCGATCCGAGGGCCAGGGCGACGATGCGCGAGAGTTCCGCCAGTTGGTAGGGCTTGCGCGCGAACCCCGAGAGGCTCTCCTTGCCCAGACTGTCGATCAGGTCCTCGAAGCCATAGCCGCTGGAGAGCACCACACGCACCTCGGGATCCTGGGCGCGCAATCCGGTCAGGGTCTCGCGGCCGTCCAGGTCCGGCATCATCAGGTCGAGCAGCACCAGGTCGATCTCGGCCCCGCGGGCCGCGTAGATCTCGAGGGCCTCGCGGCCACCCTCGGCGTGCAGCACGCAGTACCCGAGGTAGCGCAAGAGCTCCGTGGCGGTCGCGCGGACCACCGCTTCGTCGTCGACCACCAGGATGCAGCCCTGCCCGTTCACGGCCGGCGCCCCCACCGGCGCCGCGCCGGGCGCCACCTGGGACACATCCGCCCGGGGCAGGAACAGGCTGAAACGAGCGCCGCTTCCCGGCTCGCTGTCGACGCGGATCGAACCCCCATGCTGGCGCAGGATGCCATACACCATGGCCAAACCCATGCCGCTGCCCTTGCCGGGGCCCTTCGTGGTGAAGAAGGGCTCGAAGATGCGGCTTTGGAGTTCCTGGGGAATGCCGGCGCCACTGTCCTCCACGGCCAGGACGAAGTACGCCCCGGGCGTCAACTCGGGAAAACGCAGGGCGTCCTCTGGGCGGATCTCCAGTTCCCGCGAAGCGAAGGTCATGCGGCCGCCGTCGGGCATCGCATCGCGGGCGTTGACCGCCAGGTTGAGCACCACCTGCTGGAGCTGGCCAGGGTCGGCTAGAACCACATCGTGGTCCGCGTGGAACTCGCAGCGCATTTCGATGCGCTTGTCGATGGTGCGCCGCAGCAGTTCGATCACTTCCTCGACCGTGCCGTGCACACGCACCGGCACGGATTGGGCCTCACCGCGCCGGGCGAAACCGAGCAACTGCTTGGTCAAGTCGGCTGCGCGCTCGGCGGCGGTTTCGATCACGCGCACCGCTTGTTCGATCTCCCCGTCGCCGTTGGCCCGGACCCGCAGCAGGCTCGAATAACCGAGGATGCCCGTCAGCAGGTTGTTGAAGTCGTGGGCCACGCCACCGGCCAGGGTGCCGATGGCCTCCATCTTCTGGGCCTGGCGCAATTGCTCTTCGAGCAAACGCCGGTCTTCCTCGGCGCGCTTGCGCTCCAGGGTGTTGGCGAAAACATCGCCGACGATGCGCAGCAGCGAGACCACCTGCTCGTCCCAGGCCATCTCCCAGCGCACCGTGTCGAAACCCAAGAAGCCGATCGTCTCTCCGGCACAGGTCATGGGCACGGCCAACAAAGAGCGCACGCCGAGGGCGTTCAGCTCCTCCGCCAAGTCGCGCTCCGCTCCGCCCAGCGCGCCAACCCGCTGCACAAAGACGTTGTCCCCGGCCCGTACCCTCCGCAGGAGCGCGGAAAAACGCGGCACGTCCTCCGCTGCGCTCGCCCCCACCCGCCCGACGAAGGATTCGACCCCCGGCGCGCACCACTCGTGGGTGTTTTCAAGCACCTGCCGATCCGTGCGGAACTGGAAGACGTAACAACGATCGACCCCGCAAAAGACTCCGATCTTGCGCAGTGCGGTCTGGATGCTCTGGTCCACGTCCTCGGGATCCAGGTTGATGAAACGCGTGGAGATCGACGTGAGCAGCTTTTCGAGGCTCGCCCGGAATTCGAGCTTGCCCTCCGCTTCCTTGCGCTGGGTGACGTCCGTGGCGATCAAGACGACCGCCTGGACTTGACCGTCGCGCTCCAGGGCACCCAGGCGGCACGCGAACCAGGCCTCGCCCCCGTCGGGCAGGCGTAGCCGGTGCTCAAAGGCGTGCCCCTCGCCGCTGGCGAAAACCTGGGCGATCACACCCGCCAGCCGCTCGCGCTCCGGGCCGATCAAGAGGTGGTGTTCCGGCGACGGCTGGCCGTCGCGGTCGCGCTCCAGACTACGGTTCGCGAAGAGCACACGTCCTTCGCGGTCCAAGGTGGCGATCAGATCCGGGGCGTTTTCCACCAGGGAACGCCAACGGGCTTCGCTCTCGCGCACGGCCTCCTCGGCCCCCAGACGCTCGATCTCCACGCCGGCCCGGGCCGCGAAGATGCGCAGGATCTGTTCCGTGGGCAGCCGATCGTCCAGGGGAGCATCGTGCAGCACACCGAGCACCCCGACCACCCGGCCGCCGCTGTCGTGGATCGGCGTGCCCAGGTAACTCTGCACACCGCTGCCGAGCAGTTCGGGACCGCGCTCGAAACGCTGCAGTACCCCTTGAGGGTAATACACCGTTCCGTCCTGGAGCACGAGGGCGTCTGGACTGCCGTCGGCGTCGTATTCAAAGTCCTCGCTGAAGTCCTTGCCGGACCACAGGCAGCGCATGCGCAGGCGCTCGGATTCGACGAGTTCCGCCACATAGGCGGTGCGCACCCCCAGGGAACCGGCCAGGTAACGCACCAGGGAGCGGAAAAAGCCCTGCCCAGCCACCGAACTGGTGGCCTCCACGATCAGCTTGAGGCGCTCCTCGGCGCGCCGGCGATCGGTGACGTCGAGGGCCACGCCGATCACACCGGAGACCTCGCCGTTTTCCTCGAAGACCGGCGTGTAGCTGGTCTCGAAGCTGTAGATCCCCAGCTCGATGGTGGCCGAGAAGTTCTCACCGGACAAAGCGCGCCGGACGTTGTGGGCGGCCTGGGGGTATTCGCGGTAGAGCTCGAAGATCGAGCGGCCAACCACCTGCCCGGGGGTCAGCCCCATGCGCTCCAGGCCGCGCCCGTCGCACAGGCGGAAGTAACCCTGCCGGTCGATGGAGAACAGCGCGATGGGCGCCGAAGTGACGACGCTGGCCAGGCGCTGCTCGCTCTCGCGCAGGGTCAACTCCGCTAGGCGTCGTTCGGTCACGTCGCGCGCAAAACAGGCCGTGCGCACCAGGCGTCCGCGCGCATCCTGGACCGGGAAGGCCCGCAGGCGCACCCAGCGTGTGGTCCCTCCCCCACCGCGGATACGCAGTTCGATTTCCGTGGGACTGCCCGCCCGGTGGGTTTCGATGGCCCGCTCCAGACGCGGGCGATCGACCTCCTCCACACGGCTGGCCAAAAAGCCCTCAACGGCGATCGCCTCGGCGACACCGGTCCCGAAGAGCGTCTCGAAGGGCGGCGTGGCGTAGTGCAGCCGGTCCAAGCCGCCGTCCGCCCACCAGAACACTTCGCCGCGTTCGTCGCGGCACCAGGCGGCGCGGGTGCCGGCTGCTTCCGGCGCGGCAAAACCGCGCTCCGCGTGCGCTTCGACCTGTCCCAGGAGCACGAGCGCCCCCTCCCCATCCGCCAGGGGCAAACGCACCAGTTCGGCGCACAACCGTCGCGTCGGGCTCTCCGGTTCTTCCTCCTCGCCATCCAGGTCCCAGGCCACGAAGTGCGGACCGCCCTCGCCCGCGGCCAGACGCGCGAGCAAACCCGCGCACTCGCTCGCTTGGCTCGCGCGCGGCAGCAGGTCGGTCAAAAGGGGAATGCGTTCTTCGGGCGGGCCGCCCGCGCTTTCCCCGCGCGCGCCCCTCTGGCCGACAGGGCGCACCGGCTCGGAACGCGCGTGCAGCCCCAAACCGAGGGCGTTGCTCGCGGCTTCGCTCCAGGACTCCACTCGGCCCTTCGGCGAGAGCCGCAGCCAGAGCAGCCCGGTGGTGCGCGCCAGGGCTTCTCCCAACCCGCCGCTCCAGCCCTGGCCTCCGTTTCGGCCGGCTTCCGGCTCGGCGCCGTTGGCCATGCTGACGGCGGCCGGGCCGAGGCCGCGGCCACGGGGCGGATCGAGGCGCTCGACCAAATCCTCCAGATCCAGGGGCTCCGCCAGATACGCCGCCGCACCGGCTTCGAGCCAACGGGCATGCCGGTGCCCGTCCGGCGCTTCGGCCAACACGAAGAGCGGGACGCGTTTCGCCAGTGCGTGGAAGTCCTCGGGCCCGTGACCGACGCCTAGCACCGCCGGCACATCCCGCAACAACACGGCGTGGGGGCTCGGCGCAGGCAGTTCGCCCGCGAGCAGTTCGGAGCACGCGGCGTGGACCGCTTCGAAGCCCGCCCGCGAAAGGCTGCCCTTGAGCGCCGAGGGCGGACCCTGGGGCCGATCGACGAGCAACACCCTCGGGCGGTCCGCCGCGGCGCGCGCGACTAGAGCGCCCTCGAGAGCTTGGGCCAATCCCGCGCCATCGAGCCCCGGATCCAGCGGGCCGAGCACACCCAGCTCTGCGAGGTGTTCACCGGCCGCGCCTTCGATCGCAGCACACCCCAGAACGACCACGGGCAATGCGTGCCCGAGGCCCATGCGCAGAAGGTGCACCAACCGAAAGTCGTCGGCCAACACGAGCGCACCCGCGATCAACGCCACGTCGGGCCCGGCGGCTGCACGGCGGCAAGCCTCTTCGGGGCTCTCGCAACTCCACACACGCCAACCGCGCTCTTCGAGCTTGGCGCTCAAATCGCGGCGTGCGCATTCGGACGGTTCGGCGAGGAGGACGGTCGGGCGTTCCATGGGTGGAGTGACCGTGGCGCGGGAAGAGTCGCGCTCGCGGGGGGGTGGCGCAGCATAGCGCAGGTGCGCGAGGTCTGCAGGAGCGTGGCGCACTTGGGAAAGAGCGTACTCTCGCGCTCACGTGCGATTCCGTCGGGGCCCAGCGCGGGCGGTACTGCGGAACATTCGTTCGCAGTCGTTCCGCACGTACCGCGAGTCACATCGCGGCGTCCCGTGGCGGCGCCGCTCGATGCACGCGATCGGAACTCGGCTCAGCCGAGACCGCCGTCGATGGCGAAGGTCTGACCGGTGATGTAGCCGGCGCGCTCGCCAAACAGAAACCCCGTGAGTGCGGCCACTTCCTCGGGGCGACCGAGCCGGCGCATGGGCACCTGGCCGGTCAGCGTCTCGCGCTCCAGTCCCGCCAGCATATCGGTTTCGATGAATCCCGGTGCGATCGCGTTGACCGCGATGCGCCGGCGGGCGAGTTCTAGGGCCAAGGAGCGCACGGCGCCTTCGAGTCCGGCCTTGGCCGCACCGTAGTTGACCTGCCCCGGGTTGCCCATGCGCGCGGTGACCGAGGACATGACCACCACGCGCCCGCCGTCCCGCAGCCCCACCATGGGCATCAGGAGCGGACGCAGCACGTTGTAGAAGCTGCCCAGGTTCGTGCCGATCACCCGGTCCCAGGCCTCCCCCGAAAGGCCCGCGAAAGGCCCGTCTTGGGTGATGCCTGCGTTGAGCACGACACCCCAGAAGGCACCGTGTTCGGCGGTGTACGCCTCCAATGCCGAAGCGCAGGCCGCCCGATCCGACACGTCGAAGGGGAGCAGATCCGCCCGGCCGTCGGCGGCTTCGATCTCGGCCCGCAGGGACTCGGCGGCTTCGGCGCCGGACCGGAAGTTGATCGCCACTTGGAAACCCAGGGCGGCGAGTTCCAGGGCCACGGCGCGGCCGATGCCGCGGCTGGCCCCGGTCACGAGGACCCTGCGGGTGGGATCGGGCATGGGGAGCGTCTCGGCGAGGACAGGGGAAGTCCGCGCGGCGGACCGGCTTCGGCCGATCCGCCGCGGGATGGGATCGCGGCGCCGTGCCGGGGATCAGCCGGCGAAGTTGCGCTCGGCGAAGTCCCAGTTCGCCAGGCGCCAGAAGTTCTCGATGAACGACGGCCGGGCGTTGCGGTAATCGACGTAGTACGCGTGCTCCCACACGTCGAGGGTGAGCAGCGGCGTCTGCCCCGAGGTCAGCGGGCAGCCGGCGTTGGCCTCCTGGGTGATCGCCAGGGAACCATCGTTTTGTTTCACGAGCCAGGCCCAGCCGCTGCCGAAGAGGGTCGCGGCCTTGGCCGAGAATTCCTGCTTGAACTGCTCCAGGGTCCCGAACTGCTTCTCGATCGCCGCCGCCAACGCCCCGGAGGGGCCGGTTTTCGCGTCCGGCGTCAGGCAGTTCCAGAAGAAGGTGTGGTTGTAGTGCTGGGCGGCGTTGTTGAAAACGCCGCCGGAGGAACGGCGCACGATGTCCTCCAGGCTCGCTCCGGCGAACTCCCCGCCCTCGATCAGTTTGTTGAGGTTGACCACGTAGGCGTTGTGGTGCTTGCCGTGGTGGTACTCGAAGGTCTCCGGGCTCATGCCCTTGGAGGCCAGCGCATCGGCGGCGAAGGGCAACGGGGGAAGGGAGTGGGCCATGGGGGCGATCTCGATAGTCTTTGGAGCGAGGAAGGGCGGAAAGCCGCCCGGGAGGCGCTACAGCGGCCCGAGGGGCGCCGCACCCAGACGTTCTAGCAGAGCCGGAGGGGGCTCTCAAGGGTGCCTGCCCACGGCCATCGCCAGCGGCGCCCGCAGCGGCCCCGCACGGGGTGCCCGCGGCTTCAGCGCACCACGAAATTGACCAGGCGCCCGGGCACAACCACGGACTTGACCAATTCCCGGCCCGCGATGCGCTCCGCCGCCGTCCGGCGTGCGTGCTCCTCGTGGACGGCGCTGTCGGCACCGGCGGGCACCCGCGCGCGGCCGACCAGTTTGCCGTTGACCTGGACGATCACCTCGATCTCGTCCTCCTCCAAATAGCGCGGCTCCAGCTTCGGCCAGGACGCGGAGCTGATGCTCGCCGTGTGCCCCAGCCGCTGCCAGAGTTCTTCCGCCACGTGCGGCGCGAAGGGCGCCAACATGCACAAGAACCGTTCGGCCTGGTCGCGCCCCAGGGCCTCGGGGGTGCGCGTGGCGGCGTTGACGAAGGTCATGAACGCGGCGATGGCGGTGTTGAAGTTGAAGCGCTCGAAGGACGCATCGACACGCTCCAGGCAGCGCTGCAAGGCGCGCTCGAGCTCCAGGGTTTCGCCCTCGGGTTCGCCTTCACGCGGCTCGGCCAAGTGCGCACGCACCGGCTCGGCGCCCTCCGGATCCACGAACAGGCGCCAGAGCCGCTCCAGGAAGCGGCGGCAACCGGGCACGTCCCGCGGATTCCAGGGCTTCGAATCCGCCAAGGGCCCCATGAACAGCTCGTAGAGCCGGAAGGTGTCGGCGCCGAACTCCTCGCAGACGTCGTCCGGGTTGACCACGTTCTTGAGGGACTTGGACATCTTGGCGATGACCTGCTCCACCGGCTCGCCGCTCGCGCGCAGCACCGCGCGGCCGTCGCGCTCTTCCACCTCATCGGCGGACACAAGGCGGCCGGTGCCGTCCTTGTAGGCGTAGGCGGTCAACATGCCCTGGTTGAAGAGGCGCTCGAAGGGCTCCACGGTGGGCACGAGCCCCTCGTCGTAGAGCACCTTGTGCCAAAAACGCGCGTACAAAAGGTGCAGCACGGCGTGTTCGGTGCCCCCCACGTAGAGGTCCACCGAACGCCAATAGTCGACCGCGTCGGCGCCGAAGGGACGACCTTCGTTGCCGGGGTCCATGTAGCGCAGGTAGTACCAGCAGGATCCGGCCCAACCGGGCATCGTGTCCGTGTCGCGCCGCGCCGCCTGTCCGCTGGTCGGATCGACCGTGCGCACCCAATCGGCGACCTTCGCCAGGGGCGCGGAACCGTCGGCGCTGGGCTCGAAGTCCGCCATCACCGGCAACTCCACCGGCAGGTGCTCGTCGGGCACTCGCACCACCCGGCCGTCCTCCAGGTGCAGCACGGGGAAAGGTTCGCCCCAATAACGCTGGCGCGAGAAGAGCCAATCGCGCAGGCGGTACTGCACACGCCGGCGGCCGATGCCGCGCTCTTCGAGCACCGCCAGGGCGCGCTCCTTGGCCGCCGCGGTCTCCAGGCCGTCCCAGGCGGGCGAGGCGATCGCCCGGCCGGCCCCGGTGAAGATGCGCCGCCGGCCGTCGACCTCCTCGTAGTCCGTCGCCCGCTCGTCGTCCCCGGTGGGCTCGACCACTTCGACGATCGGCAGCCCGTGTTGCAGCGCAAAGGCCGCATCGCGTCCGTCGTGGCCGGGCACGCACATGATCGCGCCCGTGCCGTAACTCATCAGCACGTAGTCGGCCACGTAGACCGGCAAACGGGCCGCGGGATCGTCCGGATCGAGCAGCGGGTGCAGGGCATGGCCGCCCGTGAACACACCGGATTTGTCCTTGGCCAGGTCCGTGCGCGCCAGGTCGCTCTTGAGGGCCGCGGCGCGCCGGTAGGCCTCGACGGCCGCGCGGTTTTCCGGGGTCGTCAAACGCTCGACCAAAGGATGCTCCGGCGCCAGCACCATGAAAGTCGCGCCGTAGAGCGTGTCCGGCCGTGTGGTGAAGACCGTCAGATGCGCGTCGAGACCCTCGAGGGCGAAGTCGATCTCGGCGCCCTCGCTGCGCCCGATCCACTCGCGCTGCATGGTCTTGACCGACTCGGGCCAATCGAGACCCTCCAGGTCGTCGATCAGGCGATCGGCGTAGGCCGTGATGCGCAGCATCCACTGTTTCAGCGGCCGGCGTTCGCAGGGGTGATCGCCGCGCTCGGAGCGCCCGTCGATGACTTCTTCGTTGGAGAGCACCGTTTTGAGGGCTTCGCACCACCAAACCGGCACCTCGGCCTGGTAGGCCAGGCCGCGATCGAACAGGCGCGCGAAGATCCACTGGGTCCAGCGGTAGTACTTCGGATCGGAGGTGACCACCTCGCGCTCCCAGTCGTAGCTGAAGCCGATGCGCTGGAGCTGGCGCCGGTAGTTGGCGATGTTCTCGGCGGTGGTTTCGGCCGGGTGTTTGCCGGTCTGGATGGCGTACTGCTCGGCCGGCAACCCGAAGGCGTCGAAGCCCATCGGGTGCAGCACGTTGCAGCCCTCCATGCGCCGGCGGCGCGCGACCACGTCCGAGCCGATGTAACCCAGGGGGTGCCCCACGTGCAGGCCCGCGCCCGAGGGGTACGGGAACATGTCGAGCACGTAGTACTTGGGCCGCGCCGGGTCGAAGTCCGGATCGCCCGGGTTCGCCGTGCGGAAGGTGCGCTCGCGCCGCCAGCGGTCTTGCCACTTGGCTTCGATGGCGAGGTGGTCGTAGGCGTGGCTCATGGGCAAAAGGGGGGCAGGGAGTGCCCTG
>JBJHAV010000030.1:0-21834 GCA_050480685.1 Planctomycetaceae bacterium
AGTTCGTGCAGGCCTTGGAGGGCGGAGACGAGAAGGCCCTGGCCGAGGTGCCCGGCTTGGCCGCCGTGCGCGACGGGGAGCTGATCATCGACAATCCAGCTCCGCCGCTGATCAAGAAGCTGGACGACCTGCCCATGCCGGCGCGGCACCTGTTGCCGATGGACAGCTACTTCAAGATGAACCCGGAGCGCCTGGCGTACATCTTCACGACGCGCGGCTGCCCCTTTAAGTGCATCTTCTGCCAGAAGGAACTGACGGGCCGCGGTTTCCGGGTGCGCTCGACCGAACTGATCGTCGATGAGCTCGAGCACATCGTCAAGACCTACAACCCCGGCGTGATCCTGTTCGTCGACGAGATCCTGACCCTGCGCAAGAAGCGCATCCACGAGATGTGCGACGAGATCCTGCGCCGGGGCCTGAAGTTCGAGTGGATCGCGAACACGCGCGCGGACTGCGTCGACTACCCGCTGCTCAAGCACATGCACCGGGCCGGTTGCCGCCGCATCTACTACGGCTGGGAATCCGGCAGCCAGCGCATGCTGGACGTGCTGAAGAAGGACCTGACGCCCGAGGCGATCGTCGAGGCCGCCAAGATGACCCGCCGCGCGGGCATCTGGGCCAAGGTCTACCTGATCGTCGGTTCGCCCGGTGAAACCCCCGAGGACATCCAGGAGACCGAGCGTGTGCTCCGGCTGGCCTCCCCGGACCTGGTGCGCGTGTCGGTCTTCAATCCGCTGATCGGCACCGAGTCCTGGGACAACTACCAGGCCAATATCGACCTGACCGACCTGCGCGAGAACTACGTGTCCTCGAACCGCTCGGCCTACGTGCACGAGCACTTCACGCAGATCGAGCTCGAAGAGATCCGCAAGAACATGGTGCGCAACTACGAGCGCTGGTACTACGGCTACCCCCAGCGCGCGCGCCGCATGATCGAGCGCACCATGTACTACTTGGAGAATCCCCAGTTCGCCAAGAAGCGCGTCGGCCGGGCTTTCGGTCTGGTGCCGCCGCCGTCCAACAAGATCGACCACCTGCACGCGGGTTGAGCGCAGTGCCGGGTTCCGTCATGGACCTGGACTCGCCCCATGCGTCGTATTCGGCCCGGCCCGGGATCTCCCGGGCCGGGCCGCTCTTTTGGCGATAGGATGGCGCCCATGGCCGAAATCGCCGCCACCGCCGGCTTTCCGATCCACCGCTGTGGGCCCGGCGATCGTGCCGAGCAGGCGGAGCTCTTCAATGCCTGCTTTTCGAAGCGGGTCGAGCCCCGCCACCTTGTCTGGCGCTACGACCAAAGCCCCCATGGGGGATCGTTCAGCTTTGTGCGCCGCTCGCCGGAGGGCCAAGCGGTCTGTGGTTATGCCTGCAGCCCCCGCCGGGCGGTGAGTTTTGGTCGCGAGGAAACCCTGGCGCCCCTCGGCCAGACCGGCGACGTGATGACCCACCCGGGTTTTCGCAAGCGCGGCCTGTTCAGCGAACTCGATCGGGTCACCATGGCCGCCACCCGCGAGGCGGGGTGGCCCGCGGTCTTCGGGCTGCCCAACCGCCGCTCGGCCCACATCTTTTTGGAACTGGGCTGGGACCAGGTGGGGCGCATTCGGCCGTGGAGTTTCCTGCTGTCCGCCGCGCCCGGCGTGCGGGCGAGGCGCCTGCGCGAGGGAAGGCTCGCGGCCTGGCGGACACCGCTGGATGTGTGGCGCTGCGGCCGGATGCGGCGGCGGCTCGCTGCGCGCGCGGAGAAGGGCCTCGAAGTCGCCGTGCTGGAGCGCTTCGGCCCGGAGGCGGAGGCCCTGGCCCGGGCCCTGGAGCCCCGCTTTGCCCTCATGGTGCGGCGCGACGAGGCCTACTTGAACTGGCGCTTCATCGACACCCCCTCCAAGCGCCAGCGGGCCTTGGGGCTTTGGGACCCCAAGGGCGCGCTGGCCGCCTACGTGGTGGTCCAGCCCCCCGCGCCCGGCGAGGTGGTCGGCCACCTGGTCGACCTGGTGGCCCGCGACGCGGCCGCCGAGGGTGCGGCCCTGCTCGCGGGGCTCTTGGAGCTGGAGCGCGCCGGGGCCGGCCTGGTGGAGGCCAGCGCGGTGGATGGCTCCCACTGGCAGACCCTGCTGGCCCTAGGCGGGTTCTTGCCCCCCAAGCCCGAGAACCACCTGATCGTGATCCTCCATCCCCACGACCGGGAGCACCCCCTGACCCGCGCCGGGGCCGACGCTTCGGGCTGGTACTTGACCGACGGGGACCGGGACGACGAAACCATCGGATGAGCCGCCCGTCCGGGCAGACAAGCGCACCATGTCCCTCAAACATCGACTCAAGGCCAACCTGCGGACCGCCTACGCTGGGCTGCTCTACCACACGGGCCTGCACGTCCTGGTGGATCGGCTCATGCCCCGGCGCATGACGATCCTGTTCGGGCACTGCGTCGATGCTCCGGCCTGCAACGGCTTTTTGCCGGAGGACATGAAGATCCGGGCCGAGAACCTGCGCCGCATCCTGGGCCTGTTCGGGCGGCGCTATCAGCTCGTGGGGATCGCCGAGGGCATGGAACGGCTTGCCTCGGGAGCGAGCGGCCCGAGCCTGGTGGCGCTCTCCATGGACGACGGCTATCGGGACAACCGCACCGACCTGCTTCCGATCCTGGGTGAGTTCGGAGCGGGGGCGACGATTTTCCTGGAGACCGCGCCCTTGGATGGGGGGCCCTTGAACTGGTCCCACAAGTTCCACTGGATCCTGGCGGAGCAAGACGCGGTGCGGCTGGCGGAGGATCTGGTGCGCGAACTGGAGCAGGATCCGGCGGCACAAAAGGTGCGCGCCTGTTTGGACGAGGGACCGGAGCGGCTGGCGTACCGGGTCAAGCGGGTGCTCAAGTACGAGGCGGCCCACGGGCCCCGGGATGGGGCCCTGGATCGCCTGTTCGCCGCAGCGGGCGGCGATGAGGCGGCCCTGCGCAAACAGCTCTACTTGGATTGGGACGACGCGCGCGCCCTGGCCGCGGCAGGCATCGAGCTCGGCGGCCACACCGTGCACCACGTGATCCTCTCGACCCTCGGGGACGACCAGGCCCAAGCCGAGATCCGCGCCTCCCGTGAGGCCATCGAGCGCGAGATCGGAGCGGGCAGCGCCCGCACCTTCGCGTATCCCTTCGGTCGCCGCTGGGACTACGGCAAGCGGGACAGCATCTTTGCGCGGGAAGCCGGATTCACTTGGGGGGTCAACACCCACGCAGGCGTGAATCGCGCCGATTCCTCGCCGATGGAGCTGCTCCGTCTGCCCATCGATGACAGGAGCTCCCTGGCCCTGCTGGTGGCCGAAGCCTGCGGAGGTTTCGAGCTGCTGCGGCGCTTCGGCCTCGACCTTTCGGAGTGAACCGAAGCGCCTCCGAACGGGCGACCGGTCTCAAAAGGCGTAGATGAAGCCAGAAGTGTTCGATTCCCCGTGGAGGAAGAACACCACCACGGCGGCGGCGATCAGCACCAGGGCCAGGGGGACGGCGATGTAGAGCCAGTTTTCCTTGAGGAACTCCATGTTGTACTCAGGCGGGTTGTCGTCGGCGGTGAGGCCACACTCGCGGGGACGGCCGTTCAGGAGCGTGCCGAGATCAGAAGAGCGGCCGCCTCAGAACAGCGGATAGTCCATGGGAGCCATCCCGCGCCCTCCGCCCAGGAAGTGCGCAAGCAGCAGCACGACTCCGAGGGCCACGAAGGGCACGAGGATCCAGAACCAGTTTTGTTTCAGGAACTCTCCCACGGCAGCCTCAGAACAGGGTGTAGATGAAGGGCGCCACGAAGGGCGAGCTGGCGGCGACCACAAGCAGGCTGCCGATGGTCAGCAGCACCACCACCAGGGGCATCAGGTACCAGTGGCCGCGGCGGATGAAGGCCGTGACCAGCTCCACGATGGTGGCGATGCGGTAGCCGAGCTTGTAGGTGACGAAACCCAGCACCAGCACCACGAAGGCCGGGACCAGGTAGAGGGCCACGGCCGGGGGCAACACGTTGCGCAGGGCGCCGATGCCCAGGAAGAGGCTGAAGACCACCCCGAGCAGGACGGCGATCTTCACCAGGGCCGAGAACTTGGGTTCGCTAGGGTAGGCGCTCCAAAAGAGCAGGGTCAAGAGCGTCAGGAGCCCACCGTAGAGTTTGACCCAGAAGGGCACACCCACACCGGCGGTGTGCACGGGCGGCAGCGCCCCCTCGGCGGTGCGCGCGGGCAGGGCCACGCGGCCCTCGAGGCCGTCGTGCACGGCTTGGGCGAAGGCGCGGTTACCGGCCACGTTGAAGTGCCAGTCGATGCGGTTGTAGAGCTCCGCGTCGGCCGCTTCCGCCTCCAAGGCCACACGTGCGTCGAAGGTTTCGAGCCCGACTTCCTCGGAGAGCCGCAGGAAGGTGTCGAAGGGCTGGTCGGGGGACCAGGCGGTGGGCGGAACCCCGCGGAGAATGTGGTCGCGCAGGGCCACACGCCAGTTCTCTTGAAAACGCGAGGCCCCCGGGATCGGCACGACCATGGCTACCGCCCCCTGGCTTTCGCTCGCGCGGGCCAGGGCGATGAGGGTGCCGCGGGTGTGGTCTTCCACGGCGGCCATGAAGTCCGGCGGGTCCACCAACAGGGGCGCGAACTCGCGGGGGACGTCGCGCTGGGCTCCGGGGGGCCGGAAGGCGTGGCGCGCCCGGCCGGCTTCATCCGCTTTCCCCAGCCAGCGGGTCACCGCCCAGCCCTGGTGCCAGGCCTTCGGCGGCGGCTCGGGGAGTGCACCGGTTTGCAGGCTTCCGTCGGGTCCGTAGAGCGGCTTGGCCCGCGGGCCGTCCGCCGTTTGGTAGTGGTCCTGGCTGTTCCAATAAAGGTCGTTGTCGTAGGCGAAGAGCAGCACCAGGTCGGGCTGGTAACGCGCGCCGTGGACCTCGAGCCAGCGCACGGCCTGGGCGTTGTCCCAGGCCTCGCAGCCCACATTGAAGACCTTCACGTCGCGGCCCTCGCTGCGCCAGTACTCCTCCAGGAGGTCGACGAAGTTTTCGCCGCGCTGCACCGCCCAACCCATCGTGAAGGAGTCGCCCAGGGCCAGAACGCGGAATTGGCCCTCGGGCTTGGGCGCGGACAGGTCGAACGGATCGTCGCGCAGGCCTTCGGAGTTGGTCTCGACGCGCGAGACGAACTCGGAGGTGCGGCGCGTGATGCGTGCATCCGGCCGCATGCTCCAGCCCGTGTCCGGGTCGTGGGTCAGGATGGTCTTCACGGGGCCCTTGCCGATCAGGCGCAGGCCGCCTTCGAAGACCAGGACGCCGATCCCCAGGGTCACGAGGATCGAGAGCAGAACGTTGATTGCGCGCATGGGGGGGGCTGGACGCGTCGGGTGGGGAGGGGCTGGGAGGGGAGCGCCGGGTCAGCTCACCATCTCGGTGACGGAGTCGCCCTCGTGGCGCAGCACGAAGGTGGTCTCGGCGATCTTCTTCTTGGCCTCCTTGGCGACCACGAAGTTGTTGAGGAACAGGTAGTCCATGCCGGACAGGCTGAACGTGTTGAAGGCGTGGCTGGGGTGTTCGACGATCGGTTCGCCCTTCAGGTTGAAGGACGTGTTCATGATCACCGGCACGCCGGTCAGTTCGCCGAAGCGCTCGATCAGGCGGTGGTAGGCCGGATTGGTGGCCTTGTAGACCGTCTGCAGGCGGCCCGAGCCGTCCTCGTGGGTGATGGCCGGCAGCACGTCGCGCTTTTCCTCGCGCACGGGCGTGACGTAGAGCATGAAACGCGCCGGGAAGTGCCGCTGGGGCTCGGGGAACTCGAAGAACTCGTCGGCGCGTTCTTCCAGGACCGAGGGCGCGAACGGGCGGAAGGCCTCGCGGAACTTGATCGTGGCGTTCAGCTTGTCCTTCATCTCGGCCTTGCGCGGATCGGCGATGATCGAACGCGCGCCCAGGGCCCGGGGGCCCCACTCGAAGCGGCCGCGGTACCAGCCGCAGACGGCCCCATCCACCAGCGCCTTGGCGGCGAATTCGATGAACTCCTCGTCGTCGGCGTAGTGCTTGTAGGGGATGTCGTACTTCTCCAGGAAAGCCCGGATCTCGTCGTCCGTGTATTCGCTGCCCAGGTAGGCGTGGTCCAGGGCCGGGCCGCGCGGCTGGTCGAGCAGGTGGTTGTAGGCCCAGTAGGCCGCGCCCACCGAACCGCCGTCGTCCCCGGGGGCCGGGTGCACGTAGAGGTTCTCGAAGGGGCCGTTTCGCAGCAGCTTGTAGTTGGCGACCGAGTTGAGCGCCACACCGCCGGCGATGCACAGGTTCTTCGAGCCCGTGACCTTGTGCAGGTGCGTGATCATCTTCATCAGCACCTGCTCGGTGACCACCTGGATGCTGGCGGCCATGTCGCAGTAGTAGGGATCGAGGGTCTTGTCGCTGTGCTTCGGGTCGCGCGGCGGCTTGCCGAAGTGCTGGCCAAAGGCCTCGGCCAGGGTTTGGTCGCGGCTGTAGTGGTAGGCGAAGTACTTCATGTCGTGCCACAGGCTGCCGTCCTCGGCAACATGCAGCAGCTCGTAGATGCGGTCGACGTACTTCGGCTGCCCATAGGGGTGCATCCCCATGAGCTTGTACTCACCTTCGTTGATCTCGAAGCCGCAGTAGGCGGTGAAGGCCGAGTAGAGCAGTCCCAGGGAGTGGGGGAAACGCAGCTCCTTGAGGATTTCGATCTTGTTGCCGCGGCCGACGCCGTAGGTGGCGGTGCTCCATTCGCCGGCGCCGTCGACGGTCAGGATCGCGGCATCGTCGAAGGGCGAGGTGAAGTAACTCGATGCCGCGTGCGACATGTGGTGGTCGGCGAAAAGCAACTTCGAGCTGGGCACGCCCATTCGGTCGCTCATCATCGACTTGATCCAGAGTTTGTCCGAGATCCAGCGCTGCATCGACTCGCGGAAGACCGCAGCGGAGCGCGGGAAGGTCGCCATCGCCGTGAGCAGCATGCGCTCGAACTTCACGAACGGCTTCTCGTAGAAGACGATGTAGTCGACGTCGTGGATCGTGATGCCGCCCATCTTGAGCACGAAGTCGATGGCGAGCTGGGGGAAACCCGAGTCGTGCTTCAAGCGACTGAAGCGCTCTTCCTCGGCCGCGGCGACCAGGCGGCCGTCTTGGACCAGCGCGGCCGCCGAGTCGTGGTAGTAGAAAGAGAGTCCGAGGATGTTCATCGCTGCGCGTGGGGGGGGTCGGCGGTGCCTGGAGGGGGGCGCGGGGCGCGGGGCGTTCGCGGCCGGCGGTGGGCGGATAGGCGGTCAGTGCGGTCGGCAGTGCGGTGTGCGTGCGTTCGGCGGGTCAGTCCTGTCTGCGCGCTGCGGCGAGGTTCTCGTTGCGGCGCTCCCAGGTGCTCCAGTTGCCGCTCGGCCGGCGCCGCAGGTGCAGGGGGTCGGCGAAGAGCTGGTAGACCAGGGCGAAGGGACCCAGGAACACGTAGTAGAGGACGGTCAGGAACGTGCGCGAGAGCATGCTCCCGAAGCGCTCCGTGAACTCGATCAGGGCCTTGGGCATGGGCTGGGTCGGGGGGGGGAGGGGGGCAGCCGAGGCTCACCACGGGGTGGGATCGCCGAG
Source organism: Planctomycetaceae bacterium (assembly GCA_050480685.1). Taxonomy (GTDB): domain Bacteria; phylum Planctomycetota; class UBA1135; order UBA1135; genus JBJHAV01. The sequence goes on from JBJHAV010000030.1 coordinate 7,563, forward strand.
GGCTCCGGGAGACGGGAGGGGATACGGACGGACGTTCCTCGCCGCGCGCCGGGGCGCGTTCGAGGGGCCACCCGTGCCTGGATCGGCGTCTGGGCCGCAAAAGTATATAGCGCGTCCCGGTGGGAAGGCGGGCGCCGTGGGCAGCGCGCCGCCGGAGGTCTCGCGTAAGCTTCGGCCGATGGCGGCACGGGAGGCCGAAAACGGCGGGGGAGCGCTCTGGAATCGGCTCGGCGGCGGGTGGTGGTTGGCCGCAGCCGGGCTGATCGCGGTCGTGCTCGGGCCGCACCTGGGTGCCGGCCTGGCTTCGGACGACGGGGCGATCCTCGGCTTCGTGCACCGCGAGGGGCCCCTGGCCGACTGGCACACGAGCCAGTGGGGTCTGGCTTCCCTCAAGTTCTGGCGCCCCCTGGTCACCGCCTCGTTCGGGGTCCAGGAGCGCCTTTTCGGCGTCTGGCCCCCGGGTCTGCGGCTCCACAACCTGCTGTGCCACGCGGCGTCGGCGATCCTGGCCGGACTCGTTGCCCGGCGGCTGGGCGGCGGGACGGCCGGGGCTTGGCTGGCGGCCCTGGGGGTGGCGAGTTTTCCCTGGATCGGCGGCACGGGGATCTGGGTTTCGGGGCGGTCCGATGCCCAGTGTTTGCCCGGGCTGTTGCTGGCGGCCTGGGGCACCCTGGCCCGGCGGCCGGGTTGGGCGATCGCCGGGGCGCTGCTGGCGGTGGGAACCAAGGAGTTCGGCTGGAGCGCGGCGACCCTGGCCACCCTGGCGGCCTGGGGAGCCGGACAGCAGCCCAGGCAGGCCCTAGGGGACGCCCTGCCGGTGTGGGCCGTGGTGCTGGGCGCCCTGGCCCTGCGGCCGTTCCTGCTCGGGGACTTCCCGGGGGGGTATGAGAGCGGCGGGGGTCTTTGGGCCTGGGCGGCGCTGCCCGGGCGGCTCTTCGCGGCCCTGGCACCGGCGAGTTTCGCCGCGGCCGGCGTGGTCGCGCTCGCGGCGCTCCTGGGGTGGCGGCCCTGCGCGCGCCTGGCGGGGGCGGGGATGTTGGCCGCCCTGGCCGCCGGGGTGCTGCTGCGGCCCATGTTCGCCGAGGGCTCGATCTCGCCGGAGCACCGCAGGTTGCTGCTGGTGGCGGACGGGAGCCTGATGGTGTTTTTGGGGGCGGCTTTGGGGGCGGCCTACGGGGCGGCCGGGAGACGGGCCGTGGGACCTTTGGGCGCGCGCGGCCGGGCTTTAGCGTTCTTGTTGCTCGCCGGATCCGCCGCGCTGCTCGGCGCGCGGGCCTGGACTTCGGCCGGGGACGCGCGGCTCTGGGCGCGGGCCGGGGACCAGGCCGAGGCGGAAATTCGGATGGCCCGGGAGGGCCTGGAGCTCTTGCCGCCCGTGGACCCCGAGGCGCCCTGGCCGGCCTTCGATCCGCGTTTCGCCCGGGTCGACGGCAGTGGCGGCGCCTACGTCCTGCATTGGGGCATCGCCGACCGCTTCCGGGCGCCGTTCCCTGCGGCACCGCGGGTGGTCTGGCCCTGGCGCTCTCTCGTGCCGGGGACGGACCCGCTGCCCTGGCTGCGCGGGGGTGCCGGGCCGCCCTGGGCGGCGGAAGCGCCGCCGGCGGATGGACTGCCCGCGCTCGAAGTGCAGGCCCTCGGCGGCCGGGTGGGGCCGGGGGGAAGCCTGTGGCTAGACGGCGGGTTACTGGAGGGCCGGGGCGCGAGTCTGGTTTGGCCGGCGGAGGGGGAAGTCGGGCGGGGGCTGGAGGGGGTGCTGTGGGCGGTGCTCGCCACCGAGGTGGGGCACGTGGCGGCGCCGGTCTCACCGTTCCCGGGCAGCGGGCGGGTGGAGCTGATCGATGTGCTGCGCGCCCACGGGCAAGGTTCGTTGACCGAAGCCTTGGCGTTGGCCGCGGACTTCCGGCTCACGGGTGCCTGGTTGGAGCTGCGATTGCTGGATGGGACCGGGGAGACGGTCGCGCTGGCCGGGCCCTGGCGGCTGAGCTGGGACGAAGAACTGCGCCGCTTGCTCTGGCCCTGACCGGGCGCCTGGCACCGTCTTCCCGGCACGGTGCGGAGTTTTCTGGGCCGCTCAGTCGAGTTCGAGGGTGCCGTGCTGGACCTCTTCAAGGGCGTAGTCGCGCACCCCGTTACCGTTGGCGTCCCGCCAAACTTCGAGCACAACACGCGCGCCCGAGGGCATTCGATTGACCAACATGCCCAACTCATCGGGGCCCAGGCGTTCGAAGGTCCGGGGGCCGTGCTGCGTTTGAACGCGCAGGGCTTCCAAATAGTCGCCTTCGAGCACCCCCAGCCGATCCGCCGGCCCGCCCGGCCGCACGTTTTCGACGCGCAGGGCTGCGCGATGCACGTGCCGGCTGCGCAGCACCACGAGTTTTGCATTGAGCCCCAAGCGCTCGAAGAGCAGGCCCGAAAGCCGTTCCCAGCCGGCAAGTTCGACCTCTACCAGATCCTCGTCGCGCGACAGACCAAATCGGGTGACACGGCCGGGCACCAGCGGCAAGCGGGCGAGGGTGTACTCCGAGGGCTTCTCGATGGCGCGCTCCTCGATTTGAACCACGCGGTCGCCGACCTGGAATCCGGCCTTCGCCGCCGGACTGCCAGGGAGCACGGCGGTGACTTCGAGGCGCTGTTCGTCGATGGCGAAGCCGAACCAGGCGCGAGCCCTGTTGGGGGATAGCAGGTGGTCGTAGAGCACCTGCTTGACCCGATCCACGGGGATCGCAAAGCCGATGTTTTGGGCCACCCGGTTCATCGCCGTGTTGATGCCGATCAGCTCGCCGTTGATGTTGAGCAGCGGGCCGCCCGAGTTGCCCGGATTGATCGAAGCGTCGGTCTGGATCAGGTCCGTGAAGCGCAGGTCTTCGGTGGCTACGTTGCGGTGAAGGCCCGAAATGATCCCGCTGCTGACCGTGAAGGTCTGGCCGAACGGGTTGCCGATGGCGATCACACGCTCGCCGACCATCAGGTCCGCGCTGGTCCCCATGGGTACGGTGGGGAAGGGGTTCTCGCCTCGAATCTTGAGTAGGGCCAGGTCCTCCTCGGGCACGAAGCTGACCACGTCCGCCGAATACTCCCGGTCATCGACTCCCTGGTCGAAACGCACGCGCACGGCGACTGCGTCGCGCACCACGTGGTAGTTCGTGACCACAAAACCGTCCTCGAAGATCACCACCCCGGAGCCCGAGCTTTGGCCCTGCTCTTGCATCGGGCGGAAGAAAAAGTCGAGGCCCGGCCGAACCACGTCGGTGGTGATGTGCACCACGGCGGGGCGAGCGCTGCGCGCCACGAGGACCTCGGGGGTGATGCGCCTCTCTAGGGCCTCCGCCGCGTCCGGCGGGCGCATCGGGGTCAGTTGCGCGGGCAGGGCGAGCAGCAGGGTGCAAAAGGTCGGCAGCATGGGCGCGTGTTCGGTCCGATACGAAGGGGCGGCGGGGGAGCCGAAACCCTGACAGTTTCCTAGGACGAGTCGTGATCCACGGGACGAACGAATGCTCGATTCGTGACTTGGACCCTGCTCGATCCGCCCCGAGGGTACGCGCCCGAGGACCCGGCGTTGGTTGGGCGTCGGTCGGCGGTGCCGCCGAAGCGCCCGGTCGCCCACCGCTGAAACCGTGGCCGCGATCGGCCGTGGGGCGCCCGCGACGGCCGCTCGACCCGTTTCGTCGGGCGTTCACAGCCCCAGATTCAGGGCGAGCGGCGGCGAATCACCCGGCGGCGGTCGAGTGGCCCAAGGCCGAAACACGGCCGGGCCGGGGAGGGCCGGGGAGGAAAGGGTGGTGGGCCATGTAGGACTCGAACCTGCGACCTCCACGATGTCAACGTGGCGCTCTAACCAACTGAGCTAATGGCCCGGAGGGGTCCTCCCCGGCGCGATGCCCCGCGCCCGCCGGATGTCGTCCGAGCGGAGTCGGGCGCCACCGACGGCGCCGCACAGGGCACCGGCTCCCGGCGGTCGAGCCGCTGGGAGGGGGGAAGAATAGGGACTCGGATGCAGCGCGACAAGCCCCGGGGGACGTAGACTCCCGGCCCGCGGCGCGTGGTCGAGGGTCGACCCGCTCCCAGCCTGTCCTTCTCCCTCCCCCGGAGCCCCGATCGCCGCTGCAGCGCGCGGGTTCCACCTCCCCCCATCGGCCCGCCGGGCCCACGATTGCCTTGAAGATCGGCGTCCCCACGGAGATCAAAGCCCAGGAAAACCGCGTCGCCCTGACCCCCGCCGGGGCCGACCGGCTGGTGGCCGCCGGTCACCAGGTCTACGTGCAATCAGGTGCGGGTCTCGGCAGCGGTTTCGAGGACGCCCAGTACGAGGTCGCCGGCGCCCGGCTCTTGCCCGACGCCGACGCGGTCTTCGGGGAGTCCGAGATGATCGTGAAGGTCAAGGAGCCGCTGCGCGAAGAGTGGGCGCGCATCCGCAAGGACCAGGTTGTCTTCACCTACCTGCACCTGGCGGCGGACCGTGAGTTGACCGAGGGTCTGATGGCAACCGGCTGCCACGGCTTCGCCTACGAAACCCTGGCGGTGGGGCGCAGCCTGCCGCTTTTGACGCCCATGAGCGAAGTGGCCGGACGCATGGCGATCCAGGCCGGCGCCAAGTTCCTGGAGCGTTTCCACGGGGGCTCCGGCATCCTGCTCGGCGGTGTGCCCGGGGTGAAGCGCGCCCAGGTCCTGGTGATCGGCGGGGGCATCGTGGGCATCAACGCAGCGCGCATGGCCTGCGGGCTCGGCGCCGACGTGACCATCATGGACACGAACCTCGATCGCCTGCGCTATCTGGACGAGGTCATGCCCCAGAACTGCCGCACGGTGTTCTCCTCGCCCTTCGCGATCCGCGAGCACCTGGCCTTCGCCGATCTGGTGGTCGGCGCCGTGCTGATCCCTGGCGCGGCGGCGCCCAAGCTCGTGCGGCGCGAGGATCTGGCGCTGATGAAAACCGGCAGCGTGATCGTCGACGTGGCCGTGGACCAGGGCGGCTGCGTGGAAACCTGCAAGCCGACCACCCACGCCAACCCGACCTACGTGATCGACGGCGTGGTGCACTACTGCGTCGCGAACATGCCCGGGGCCGTGCCGCGCACCAGCACCCTGGCGCTGACCAACGCCACGCTCTCGTGGATGCTCGAACTGGCCCGCCTGGGCCCGGCCGAGGCGGTGCGCCAGAGCGAACCCCTGCGGCTGGCGGCCAATACCCTCAGCGGGCAACTGACCTGCCCGGCGGTGGCCGAAGCCTTCGAGATGGGCTGGATCGATCCCCTCGAGGCGGTCGCCCGGATGGCCTGACGGCCGCGGGCGGCGGCTGCGGGAACCCGTTCCCTCCGGTCGCCGCCGCGGCCTCGCCGATGAGGAAGCATGCAAGGAACTTCCCCCAAGGGGGCCGAGCGAAGGGCCCTGATCACCGGCATCACCGGCCAGGACGGCAGTTATCTGGCGGAGCTGCTGCTCGACAAGGGTTATGAGGTCTTCGGTGTGGTGCGCCGCTCCAGCACGGAGCGTTTCGAGCGCATCGAGGGGCTGAAGGATCGTGTCACCCTGCTGCACGCGGACCTGCTCGACCAGTCCTCCTTGAACCGCGCCCTGGGCGAGGCCCGGCCCCACGAGGTCTACAACCTGGCCGCCCAGTCCTTCGTGCCGACCTCCTGGAGCGAGCCGGTGCTGACGGCCCAGTTCACGGCCGTGGGGGTGACGCGGGTTTTGGAAGCCGTGCGGCAAGTGGCGCCCGAGGCGCGCTTTTACCAGGCGTCCAGCTCCGAGATGTTCGGCAAGGTGCGCGAGACACCCCAGCGCGAATCCACGCCGTTCCACCCGCGCAGCCCCTATGGGGTCGCCAAGGTCTACGGGCACTTCATCACGGTCAACTACCGCGAGTCCTACGGGCTGCACGCCTCCAGCGGCATCCTCTTCAACCACGAATCGCCCCGGCGCGGGCTGGAATTCGTGACGCGCAAGATCACCCACGCGGCGGCGCGCATCGCCCTGGGACTGCAAAAGGAGTTGCGCCTGGGCAACTTGGACGCGCGCCGCGACTGGGGTTATGCGGGCGACTACGTGGAAGCCATGTGGCTCATGCTGCAACAGGACGAGCCCGACGACTACGTGATCGCCACGGGCGAGACCCACACGGTCGCCGATTGTTGCCGCGTCGCCTTCGAGCGGCTGGGGCTCGACTGGCAGAACTACGTGGTGATCGACCCGGCCCTGATCCGGCCCGCCGAGGTCGATCTTTTGATCGGCGACGCGTCGAAGGCCCAGGAGCGGCTCGGCTGGCGTCCGAGTGTCGACTTCCGCGGGTTGATCGAACGCATGGTCGATGCGGATCGCGCTGCCCTGGAACGGGGCGGCGCACGCGTGGGATGAGCGCCCGGCGCTGGCTGATCACCGGCGCCGCTGGTTTCGTGGGCGCGCGCCTGGTGCGCCGCCTGGCGGCGAGGCCCGGCGTCCGCGTGCACGGGTTGGTGCGCGGGGAGATCCCCGCGGAATGGGCCGATTGGCCCGTCACCTGGCACCGGGCGGACCTGGAGCGCCCGCGGGAGGTGGCCGCTGCGGTGCGGGCGGCCGATCCGGAGCGGGTTGTGCACCTGGGTGCGGCGGCCAATCCGCGGGCCTGCGAACGGGATCCGGCCCGGGCCTACGCGGTCAATGCCGGTGGCACCGCGGCCGTGCTTTCGGCCCTGGAGGGCAGCGGCGCGCGGGCGCTTTTGGCGAGCAGCGCCGCGGTCTACGGGCCCCGTGCCGGGCGCTTGGGCGAGGCGCTGCCGCTCTCCCCGCGCGGCGCCTACGGGCGCAGCAAACGGGCCGCGGAACAGGTCGCCGAACACTTCGCCGCGCGCGGCCTAGGGGTGGTCATCGCGCGCAGCTTCAACCACACGGGTCTCGGCCAGTCCGAGGACTACGTGCTGGCCGCGCTCGCCGCCAACCTGCGGCGGGCCCTGGCGAACGGCACGCCCCTGGCCCACGGCAACCTCTTCCCCCGGCGCGACTTTTTGCACGTGGAGGATGTGCTCGATGCCTACGAGTTGCTGCTCGAGCGCGGCCTTGCGGGCCGGGCCTACAACGTGGCCAGCGGCGTGGGCCGCTCCATCGGCGATTGGCTCGAAGGCCTGATGGAGCGCCTCGGCCGGCCTCAGTCCACGGCCCTGGATCCGTCGCGGGCGAGGCCCGACGACCCGCTCGAAATCGTCGGCGATCCGCAGGCGCTGCAATCGCTGGGATGGTCGTGCACGTGGGACACGGACGCGATCCTCGACGAGTTGGCCGGCGCCAGGCCACCGCGTTTGTAGGCGTTGACCCAGGCCATCAGGTGCTCACCTGGGCACGCGGTGTTGCGGAAGTCCTGGTGCCCGAAGACCTGGTGGCGCGGGATGCGGTGCTGGGCGCTGAGGTTGTCGAGCAAGCCTTGCAGTGCGGCGAGCGCGGCGGGGGTGGGGCGGTCGCGGGAGAAGTCCCCGAGCAGGCAGACGCCGATGTTGCGCTCGTTGTTGGCGCTGTTGCCCGCGTGGGCCCCTTGCCAGGCGAGGGTACGGCCCTCGTAGATGCGCCCGGACGGATCGATCAGGAAGTGGTAACCGATGTCGCCCCAGCCCTGGCCGTGCATGTGGTTGTGCTGGATCTGGCGCAGGTCGGCGGCGGCGCTGTCCGGGCTGGCGGAAAGCAGGTGGCGCGCATCCATGGCCGTGTGGTGCACGGTGATGCGCGACCAGCCCGTGCGCGCCGGAGTCATGCGCGCCGGGATCGCGGCCTGGGCGCCCCAGCGAGCGCGGGGCAGGACCGGGCCGGCGGCCACGGCGGGCGGAGCGGCGGCGGGTTGGGCTCCCATGCGCTCCAAACCGCCCCGGGCGCGGGCGCGGGCCAGGGTCGGGGCTTGGTGGTCGCCGAGCACCTCGCGGTAGAGCTCGGTGGCCCGCTCGCGGCGGGCGGCGAGGGTCGCGGGGCCCAGGCGCTGGGCGTCGAGGCGCAGGTAGGTGGCCAAACCCTCGGCGAGGGCCAGGCGTGCTTCGGCGCGGGCGGCGGGCGGGGCGCTCTGGCCGGGGCCGCGCAGCCACGCTTCCAGTTGATCGAGTTTGCTCCAGGAGAGCGGTTGGGCCAGCAGCGGGTCGAGGGCCGCGGCGGCGCTCGGCGGGGGAGGCGGCGCCGGCTGGGGGGCAGGCCGGCGGGTGGCGCAGCCGGCGGTGAGCATCAGGGCCAGGCACGCGCACAGGAGCAGCCAGGCCGAGGCGCCCTTGGGGCAAGCCATGCGGGGCCGGGTCCCGACGGGAAGGGAGTCCGAGGCGGAGCGGCGCGAGGGGAGGCGACCAGGATCGAAGCAGTGCATGGGGGGCCGTCGGGCGCGGCGGAGGGCGGGAAGGCGCGCGGGGGAGGAGGAACGCGGCGGGATTGGGCCCCGCCCCGGCTTACGATGCCCCCGTGAGCCGACCGAACGCTTGGGAATACAACACGGAGCGCGCGCGGGCCAAGGTTCGCGCCGCCGGGCTCCCCGCCTTGGGCCGTTTGGGGCCGGGGGGATCGTCAGTCTCGCGTTTCGGCGCATTCCTGGGAGTGCTGGCCATGCTCGCCAGCGGTGCATGGGCGGCGCTCGCCCACGCGCTCCCGTCGGCACCGGAAGGCGCCCACGGCGCGGTCTCGCCGCATGGGTACCACTCCCAAGGCGGTCTCTTGGACGATGACGAGCTGGAGGCGCTGGTGGCCGCCGAGCGCGCGGAGGTGCGGCGGCTGTTGCTCGTGGGGGACACACGCGGGGCCCAGCGCATGCTCTCCGAGTTGCTGGAGGGCGATCCCGAGGACGGCGAAGCCCGTGCGCTTTTGGCCCGCTTGGAGTGGATGCGCGCTCGACACGGGCAGGCGGAGCGCGCCGCGCGCCGGGCCCTCGCCGCGGGGGATGTGGCTGCCCGCCGGGAAGCCGCCTTGGTTTTGCTCGAACACGACGCCGCCCTGGGGCGGGCCTCCGGGGTCGACGCGCGTTTTGCGGAGTTGACCGAAGCCGGGATCGCCTTCGAAGGCGACGCGCAGTTGCTCTTCGCACGCGCCCACCTGCTCTCGGAGGTGGGACGCCGCGCGGAGGCGCAGCGCGATCTGCAAGCGGCGACGAACACGGCGCCCCAGGACTGGCGCGGCCTGCTCGCGCGCGCCCGGGCGCGCCGGGCGCTCTTCGATCTGATGGGCGCTTCGCGGGACCTGGTCGCCGCCGAGCGGGCGGCGCGCGAAGCCGGGGACGGCGCGCCCGCGGATTTGCTCGCCGAGTTGGCCGACGTCTACTTCGAGGCGGACGGCGAGGTGGACGATCCGCGCACGGCGCGGCGAGCCCCCGGGCCGCTCTTCCGCCAAGCCCTGGGGGTGGACGCGGGCCACGCGCCGGCGCTCCTTGGTTTGTTTGAGTTGGGCCGCTTCAACTGGCGCCGCTCCAGCACACCGCCCGGGCAGTACCTGGACCGCATCCTCGGGGACCGTCCCGACCACGTGGAGGCGTTGCTCGCGGCCACGGACTTCGCCCTGGCCGACGGCCAACTGCCGGCGACGCGGGCGCGCCTGGCCCGTTTGGAGCGTTTGGCTCCCGAGCGGCGGGCCGTGCGCACCCTGCGCGCGGCGCTGCACTGGGTCGAACACGAACGGGATCAGGCCCGGGCGGTTCTGGCGGAGTTGGCCGCCGTCGATCCCGAGGACGGGCGACCGGAACGCGAAGTGGGACGGCTCCTGCTGGAGCTCTATCGTTTCCAGGAGGGTGCACCTTTCCTGCAGGCCGCCGTGGAGCGCGATCCGCGGGATTGGCGTGCCTGGACCGAACTCGGGCGCGCCCTGGGGGCGAGCGGGGATGTGCCCGGTGCCCTGGCCGCCCTGCGCCGGGCCGAGGAGGTCGCCGCCGGGCGCCGCAACGCTTGGCGCAGCAACAGCCGCCAGGTGCTCGAGGTGCTCGAGGACGAGTACGTGCTGCACCGGGCCGGCGATTTGACCTTTGCCTGGATGCCGGACGAGGGGCCGGTGCTCGAACGATACCTGGTGCCCTTCTACGCCGAGGCGCGCGAGGAGCTGGCGCAGCGCTACGGCTATCGCTCGGGCCCCGTGCGTATCGAAGTGTTCCGTCGCCACGCGGACTTTTCCGTGCGCTCCACCGGCTTCGAGGGTTTCCCGGCCCTGGGGGTCTGTTTCGGGCCGGTGGTGACCGCCGTTTCGCCGATTGCCGAGGTGCGCGGCCAGTTCTCCTGGGCGCGCACGAGTTATCACGAGTTCACCCACGTGGTTCACCTGGGGATCTCGAACAACCGCTGCCCCCGTTGGATCACGGAGGGGCTCGCCACGTGGGAGGAGGTCGAACGCAATCCGGCCTGGACGCGCAACATGCGCCGGGAGTTGATCGACGCGCGCGCCAACCGCGACCTGATCCCCTTGCGCGAACTCAACCGCGCCTTTCGCGGGCCGCGCGTGATCTTCGCCTACTACCAGGGCGGTCTGATTTGCCGCATGCTGGTGGAATCCCACGGGTTTCCGGCCATGGTGCGTGTGCTCGAAGCCTTCGATCGCGGCGAGGACCTGGATGGGGCCCTGCGCTCGGTCTTCGGGCTCACGCCGGAGGAAATCGACCAACGCCTGGCGGCCTTCGTGGACACCAAACTCGCGAACCTGCACCTGGAAGCGCGTTGGCGCGAGGAACACTTGGCGCTCCTGCGCCTGGAGCTCACACCGGAGCCGCCGGCGGACCCGGTGCAGCGCCGCGCCTGGCAGAACTCGCACTTGGACCTGGCCTTCGGCTCCTGGCAAGCCGGTCGCCGGGTGGATGCCCAGGAAGCCCTGCGGCGGCTGGAGCGCGCAGGCGAGGTGCCCGCGCGGGCCGAACACCTGCGCGGCATGATGGCCTTCGCCGCCCAGGACCGCGAGGCGGCCGAGGCCCATTGGAGGCGCTTCTTGGCCGGCGGCGGGGAGGACTTCCGTGTGCGCACCGCACTGGCGGGCATGGCCGCCCAGGCCGGGCGCACGGGCGAAGCGCGCGAGCACTTCGAAGCGGCCGAGCGCGCTTTCCCGGGGTATCCCGAGGCCCATGTGGCGGCGGAGCTGACCTTGGCGACGTTGCTGGAGCGCCAGGGCGACGTGGATGGGGCCATGGCGGCCCGGGAGCGCTGGATCGCCTACAACGCGGACGCCCTGGACTTGCGCCTGATGCTCGCCCGTTGGCACCGGGAAGCCGGTCGCCACGACCGCGCCGCAGAGCTCTACCTGGAAGCCAACGAGATCGATCCTTTCCTGCGCGGTTTGCACCTGGAGTGGGCCGAATCCCTGGAGGCCCTGGGGGACCAGGAGGGCCTGGTGCGCGAGTTGGAAGTGGCGCTCTTGGTGCCGCCCGAACTGGATCCGTCGTCGGACGGGCCGCTCGGGCCGCTGGAGCGCGCCGAGGTGCTCGGGCGTGTGGCGCGGGCCTTGGGCGACCTCGGGCGCGGCGAAGAAGCGCGCGCCCGGGCGCTGGAAGCCCTCGCCCTCGATCCGCTGCAAAGCGCGGCCCGCGAGGCCATGGAGCGGCTGGAGTGAGTGCGCCCGAGTCCGCGCGATTGCCCGCTCGGCCCCTGTTCCTGGTGCTCGACGGTCTGGATGGTTGCGGCAAGTCGACCCAGGCCCGGCGGCTGACCGAGACCCTGGGGAAAGTCCGCGCGGCTGTTGGTGCACAGCCGCCGCTGCACCTGCGCGAGCCGGGCGGCACGCGGCTCGGCGAAGCCCTGCGCGGGCTGCTCCTCGACCGCGGGCAGGCGCCCCGCCCGGCGGTGGAGGTGCTGCTCTTCGCCGCATCGCGCCGGCAGATGCTGGAAGAAGCGGTGGCTCCCGCCCTGGCGGCCGGGCGCGACGTGGTCTGCGAGCGGTTTCACGCTTCGACCTTCGCTTACCAGGCGGTGGCCGGCGGCCAGGATGAGGAGGCCGTCTTGGCACTTTTGGAGTGCTGGGCCGGGGAGCCGCGGCCGGACGTGGAGTGGATTTTGGATCTGGAGCCGGAGGAGGCCCTGGCCAGGCGCGGCGGGGCGCGCGACCGCATCGAGGATTTGGGCCTCGCGCACCAAAGGCGCGTCGCCGAGGGATATCGGCGCTACGCTGGGCGGGTGGACCGGGCGCGTCGGATCGACGCGCGCTGCGGCGAGGAACAACTGGCCGCGCTGCTTTGGGAGGACCTGACACGTGCAGTGGATCGAACCTGAAGGCCACACGGAGGCTCTGGAAGGGCTGTGGCGTGCGGCGCGCCACGGGCGGCTGGCCCATGCGCTGCTCTTCGAGGGCCCGCCCGGCGTGGGCAAGTTCGCGGCGGCGGTCTGGTTCGCCGCCGGGCTGCTTTGCCGCGAGGGCCCGGGCACACCCTGCGGTGTCTGCCCGGCCTGCAAGAAGGTGCGCTCCGGCGATTGGCGCGGGGGACATCCCGACCTCCTGCGCATCGATCCGGTCGAAGAGGGTTGGGAGGAAATCCCGGTGGCGGCGATCGCCGAGCGTCGCGGGGGCGAAGCGGGCGGGCCGGCCGAATGTTTGGCCACCTTCCTGATGCTCAAGCCCCGCGAGGGCAACACGCGCCTGGTGCTCGTGCGCGAAGCCGAGCGTTTGAACGTGGCGGCGCAAAACGCGCTGCTCAAGACCCTGGAAGAACCGGCCCTGGGCACGGTAATCGTGCTGGAGAGTTCGCGCCCGGCGGAGCTTTTGCCGACGATTCGCTCGCGGGTCGTGCGGCTTTCGCTCGGCATGCCGCCCGAAGCGACCGCTGGGCGGCTCTTGGCGGAAGCGGGCATCGCGGGAACCGAGGCCGAGGCCTTGCTGCGCCTGGCGGAGGGTTCTCCGGGGGAAGCTCTGCGCCTGGGGCGGCAGGGAGCGTTGCGTGTGCTCGAGAGCTTGAGCGAGTTGCTGGAGCGGCGCCTCGATCCGTTGGAGGCGGCGGCGGAGTGGCTCGAACTGCCCGGGGACTTCGGCGGCGGCACGGCCCTGCGGCAGGTGCGCCGGCGGGGTTGTTTGGTGCTCGATCTGGCTCTGGCGGAGGTCGCGGCCGCGCGCCGGGCGTGTTTGGCGCTGGCGAGCCCGGGTGAGGCCGGGGGCAGCGCCCTCGCGGCGGCGCTGATCGCCCGCGGGGAGCTCGCCCTGGGGCAGATCAGCGAGCGCCTGCTGCGCGCCCGCCGGGACCTGGACTTGAACCTGGAACCCGGTGGAGTGCTGGAGCGGGCGGCTTTGGACCTGGCGGAGCCGCTCGTCAGCCCGCACGTGGCTCGGCGATGAGGCGGGCTGCGAGCGGGGGCGCGAGGACACGTCGTGCGCAACGGGCGGTGCGATCCGCTCCGCCCGGGCCCGGGCCCGGGCCCGTGCGCTTGTGCGGCCCCGGCCGCTCGGCCCACAATCCACCCCGGGCCGCGGGCTGGGCCCGGGCGTAAGCATGGAAGAGCACCTGCGACGATTGGCGCTGGCGGATGGGCGGTTTTCGCCCGAGGCGTACCACTTCCTACTGGAGGCGCTGGAGGTGGCGATCGAGCTGGCCGGCAAGGAGCAGGCCGACGGCCCCGAACGCCACGTGACCGGCGGTCAGGTGCTGCTCGGGCTGGAGCACCTGGGGCTGGAGCGTTTCGGCCCCCTGGGCGCGACGGTCTGGCGGCTTTGGGGCGTGCGCTCCAGCCTGGACTGGGGCCACATCGTCTTCCGGCTGGTGGAGGTCGGGCGACTGTCGCGGCAGGAGTCCGATTCGCTGGAGGATTTTCGGAGCGGGCGGGACCCGAAGGTCTTGTTTGGGGCCTACCGGCCCAAGCTGCCAGAGACGCTGGCGTAGGGCCGGAGGCCCGCGCTTAGAACCGACTCACCGAACCCGCACACAGCGCGACCGATGCCCGCGCCCGATGGGCGGGCGGCTGCGTGGAGTGTGGGGAAACGGCACCTGGCAACGCCTTCGCGTCGGCCGAGCCGTATTTATCCCAGCCCGTCAGTCGCTGCGGATTTGGCCCAGCAGGCGCAGCACGGCGTCGAGTTGCTCGCGCTCCAGGCGGCCATCGCCCTCGCGGGCTCGGCGCAGGGAGTCCACGGCCCCGTCCAGGGCGGCGCGGTCCGTGCGCGACAGCGCGGCCACGGCGCCGGGAAGCGGTTCGGTTTCTTGTAGCCGGAAGGTGGCGCGGAAGGGTTCGTAGTCCTTCGGGGACTCCCCGAGTCGCTCCAGCACCTCGGCGATCGCCGCCTGGACCTGGGGGTCTTCCTGGAAGTCGCCCAGGGGGAACTCGCCGCCGCGCAGGTCTTGGACCCCCCCGCCGACATCCCCGCGCAGCAACAGGCCCCCCTCCTCCACCGGCAGGCG
>JBJHAV010000031.1:0-21712 GCA_050480685.1 Planctomycetaceae bacterium
CCCCCGGGGGGGTTGGCGCCGACCCGCCCCACCCCCCGCTGGGACGGGAGCGTTTGGTCGCCCCTGGGCAGCGGCCTTTTGGCGACGTTCCAACCGGCAACCAGCGGCCGCGCCCTCGAGGTCTTCGACGACGGCACAGGTTCCGCCCTGTGGGTCGGTGGAGACTTCGCGACCGCCGGGGGCCTTCCCGCCCAGGGCATCGCGCGCTGGGACGGCACGGCCTGGTCCGGGCTGCCGGTCGGCGGCCCTTGGGTGCGCGCCCTGGCGCTGTTCGACGACGGCACGGGCCCCGCTCTCATCGTCGGCGGTGGCTTTCAGTCCTTCGGCGGAGTACCCAATACGGTCGGCGTCGCCCGCTGGACGGGCACCGGCTGGGCCTCCCTCGGCGGCGGTATCCAACCGGGTTTCCCCTCGGCGGCCATCGTGAATGACCTGCATGTGGTGACAGGGCCCGGCGGCCAGGTGCTCTACGCGGGCGGGCGCTTCAGCGGCGCGGGCGCGGTGGCCGCGAACAACATCGCGCGCTGGGACGGAACGGCATGGGCTGCGCTCGGGTTGGGCACGAACTCCGAAGTCCTCGCCCTCGCAGGCTCGCCCAAGGCCGGCGACCCGGCGCTCTTCGCCGGAGGTGTGTTCAGCACCGCCGGCGGTCAACCCGCGGGCCGCATCGCGCGCTGGGAGGGTGGTGCCTGGCACCCCATGGGCGAAGGTGTCACGGGCACGGGTTTTTTGACCGGGGCCGTGCAGGCCATCGCCGGACGCAACACACCCGACGGCCACGAGATCCTGGCCGGCGGCACGTTCCTGAAGGCGGCGTCGAGCGGCGATCACTACCTCGCGCGTTGGGTCTGCTCCGGCGGTCCGCCTTTCACGTCCGTGCCGGGCTGCACTCCGCCCCTGGCGAGGTTGAGCCCCGTTTCGAGCGCGGCGCAACTCGGTTCGACGCTCGACCTGGACGTGCGTTCCAGCGCCGTGCAAAGCGGTTGGGCACAGCTCTACCTGGGCGTCGACGGCACGGACCCGGGAGGCTGCGGCCTCGTCCTCACCGGCCTCGGCGAACTGCTGCTTGCACCGGTTCCCGCTCCGCTGCCACTCGCGGCGGGCGTGCTCACCGCCGGCATCGCCCCCATCTCCCTGGCGATTCCCTTCGATCCCCGGCTCGCCGGCCTCCAGGCGCCTCTCCAAGCGCTGCTGGTCGCCCAAGGCCCCGTCGGACCGCCCTGGGTGCTCTCCAACGGCCTGAAAGCGCTTCTGCAGCCCTAACGGCCCACATCGGCATTTTGCCTCCCCGCCGGGTGCGCTCGCGGTGCGATAGGGCCCGCGCAGCGCGCAGTGCGCCCGGATCGAGCGCAGAGCAGCTCCAAAACAGGAAGCTCGACCTGGGATTCGGTCCCGTGGGGCCTATCCGTTAGGCTGCGGTGCGGGCAGCCGCTTGGGTCCGCGGCAAGGGAGGATCGGGGAGATGGGATGTACGCACCTTTGGGCCGGGAACAGGCCTTGGCTGTGCCTGGTTCTGCTGGCGCTTTGGATCGCGCCGGTGGGCTGTGGGCCCAAGGGGGGGTCCGACGGACCGTGGGAGAGCGGTGTGCTCTCGCGGTACGACGCCCTGGCCGAACTGCGCGCCGGCCACAGGCCCTACGGATACCTGGCGGCGGGATACGCACCCAGTCCCCTGCGCGGCGAGGATTGGTACTCCCCGGAGCGCCACGGCGACGGATCCCGCTGGGTCTGGATGCGCGGGGAGCGCGCGCGCTTTTCGATGCGCGCTTCGGAGGGCATGGCCGCGGACGTGGCGATCGAGCTGATCGGCATCGAACACCTCGCAGCGAACGCCGGGGTGGAGCTGCGCCTGGCGGACCGCAGCCTCGGAAAACGCCCGCTCGGCGCCGAGGCCGGATGGCTCCGTTTCCCCGTGCCCGAGGGGCTGCTCCAGCCCGATCTCAACGAGTTCGAACTGGTGGCTTCGCACACGGCCGTGCCCGCCGAGCACGACCCCACCAGCCAGGACCAGCGGGCCCTGGCGGTGAAGGTGCGCCAGATCCTCCTGGTGCCGTCGGGCGAGGACCCCGAAGCCCGCGCCCGGGCCATCGGCGCCCCGGGATCCACCGGGGCGAGCGAGGCCGAGCCGCCGGACGGGGCGCTGGTCCTGCGGCCGGGTGAACTCGGCCAACTGTGGGCCCTGGGGGGCCCCAAGGCCCACGCCGAGTGGGTCCTGGAATCCGCGGGGGCAGGTCCCGCGCGGGTCGTCCTGGAGGTGCGCGACGCGGCCAACGAAGCGCTCGAACAGCGCGAGGAACGGGTCCTGTCCGGGCCCGGACAGGCGATCCGCCTGGACCTCGCAGCGGCGAAACCCCTGAGACTGACCGTGCTCGTGCCCCAGGGTTCGCCCGGCGCCGTGCGGGTCCTCGGCGCTGACCTGATCGCCGCCCGCCCGGCGACGAATCTGGTGCTGGTGGTCTGCGACACCCTGCGCGCGGACCACTTCACGGGCGGCATCGAAGGTCTCTCCACGCCCACCTTCGATCGCCTGCGCCGGGAGTCGATCGTCTTCGAGCGCGCCTACGCGCACTCCCCGGTGACGCTGCCGTCGCACACGTCCATGTTCTCCTCGCGCCTGCCGGCCGAGACGACGGTCACGAACAACGCCCTGCCGGTGCCGACCCAGTTGCCGCTGCTCGCCGAGTGGCTGCGCTGGATGGGCTACACCAACCGCAGTGTCAGTTCCCTGGGCACCCTGTGGGCACCCGTGCGGCACCTGGGCCTGGGGCGGGGCTTTCACGTGTACGAGCCGGATTGGCGCATGATCCAGGCGGAGGAAACGAATCGGCGCGCTCGGCCCCACTGGGCCGATCTGGTGGATGTGCAGCCCTTCTTCCTCTTCATGCACTACTCCGACCCCCATGCGCCCT
This sequence comes from Planctomycetaceae bacterium, assembly GCA_050480685.1. Taxonomy (GTDB): domain Bacteria; phylum Planctomycetota; class UBA1135; order UBA1135; genus JBJHAV01. The sequence goes on from JBJHAV010000031.1 coordinate 2,910, forward strand.
ACAACGCCCACGGGGAGGTGGATCGGCGCGCCGTATTGAGCCTGAACGGCGAAACGATGGGAGAGGTCGCCCTGGCGGACATGAGCATGGAGCGCCGCGTTTTCGAGCTGCCCCCCGGCACGGCGCGCTTCGAGTTGCAGTCGGAGAGCGACTTCACCGTGAACCGCTTCGAGGTGCTCGTCGGGGACCTCAACCTGGAACTTTCGCCCATCGAAGGGGAACTTTTCGAGCGCCAGCAGCGCTTCGCCGTCGAGACACAAGTTCCCGGCTCCGACTCCCCTTCCGGCCTCACCGAGGTGGCCGTTGCTCTCTGGGTCTTTGACGATCCGCCCCTCGATGAAATCGCCTGGCGCTATCGCCGGGAAGTCGAGTACTTCGACACGCAGTTGGCGCTCCTCGTGGAAACCCTCGAAGCCCGGGGCCTTTGGGAGCAGACCCTGTTCGTGTTCACGTCGGACCACGGAGAGCTGCTCGGCGAACGGGACGGCGAGGTCGGCCACGCCAACTTCCTCGACGAAGGGGTCGTGCACGTACCGCTGGCGATCAAACTGCCCAAGGGCCACCCGATGTCCGAACGTATGGCCGGGGCCGCGCCCTTCCTGGCGCGCCACATCGACCTGGCACCGACGGTTTTGCACCTGATGGGTTTGCCCGGGCTGCCGGGGGCCCGCGGGCGCTCCCTGTTCTTCCCGGGCGATGATCTGCACCTGGCCGAGGCCCATCCTCCGGAGGCGCGGGAACGGCTCTACGTGCTCACCGACGGGCGCCACAAACTCTGGTATCGACCGGAGTCGGAGACCTGGCAACTGTTCGACCTAAGCAACGACCCGGACGAGCAGAACGACCTCTATCCCGAGTCGGGCGCCGACTTCGAAGCCTGGCGCACGCGCCTCTTGGAACACGCCGCGGGCGCCAAGGACTTCGATCCAGCGAACCTCGACGAGGCTGCTCGGGAGCAACTGCGCGCTTTGGGATACCTGTGACCCCAGCGTGTGTCACGGACGTTTTCCGATGAACCAACGGCCCGGGCGCCGTTCACGCGCTCGCCCGGAGGAGACTCGACGGACTTTGCAGTTGAGTCAGCGCTCGCCGACCAACCGCTCGTTCCCGTTGCTGCGCGGAACCCAGACTTCCTGCTGCCAGAGGGCGCGCGGATCCCCCACCAGACGCTCCGCTTCGGAGATGGGCCGCAGGCCGGAACCGGGTTCCGCCTCCCGGCTGTCCGCCAGGGCTTCGACTTCCAGATCGAGGGGCCGGGTGCGGGTCGCCCCCGAATTCGCGGGCCGGTCGCCGTCCGCCACCAGGGCGATGCCCGGCGTGGGCGCGAAGGGACCCGGGTCCGCGGCGCGCTCGGGGGTCGTGGGCGCAGGGGCGCCCGCGACACCCCCAGGGCCCGTGAACCGCTCGGGAGCGTTCGATGCCGCGGGTCCGCCCAGGGAGCCCGCGCTGCTGTGCAGGGAGTGTTGCTGCGCCAACCAGCCGCCCGCGCCGGCGAGCACCAGCAAAGCGGCCGCGGCCGCCAGGGGCCGCCGGGGCAAACGCCAGGCGGATTGGGGTCCCGGGTGCGAGCGGGGCGACGGGTCGGGCACCGCCGCGGCGGCGCTGCGCACGACCGCAGCGGTTGCCGCTGCGCTGAACAGGCCCTCCGCTTCCAACCGCGGGGCCAGACCGGGCCAAAGCTCCACAGGCTCCACCGCATCCGCCTGGGCCGCCTCGAAGAACGCCTGGCGCGCGGCGCGGGCCCGGCCCGCCTGGACCGCGCATGTCGTGCAAAACTCCACGTGACGGTCGAGGGCCTCCCCCAGGGCACCTTCCAGGTCACCACCCACCCACAGGGACAGGTGCTCGCCAAGCTCTTCGCAGGTGATCGTTCGGTCGGACATCTCTAGGGGGTCTACGGGAATCTGGGGCGATCGTCAGAAAAGTTGGCGGAAACGAGGGCGCGAACGGGTCAGGAGGGTTCGGCCTCGGCGGTCGGCTCGGGGGGGGCACCGCGCAGGCGTTCGGAAACGCGCTCGCGGCGCTCCCACTCTTCCTGGAAGAGTTTGCGCCCGCGGTGCAGGCGCCAGCGCACGGTCACGTGGGTCGCACCGACGATGCGCGCGATTTCGGTGCAGGGCAAACCCTCCAGCTCGCGCAAGGTCAGCACGCTCTTGAAGTGCGGCGGCAGCGAGTCGATCACGTCGCGCACGCGGCCGACGACTTCCTCGCGCTCCAGCTCCTCACCCGGCCGCTCCACACTCTCGTCGGGAAGGTCGAAGTCCGGGCCCTCCGCTTCGAGCGCGGCGGTCGAGAGGGCCGGGCGGCGCTTGCGCAGGTGGTCGATCGCCAGGTTGGTGACGATGCGGTAGAGCCAGGTGGTGAACTCGTGCTGGAAGTCGAAGCGCTCCAGGCTGCGGAACACGCGCAGGAAGGCCTCCTGGGCCAGATCCATGGCGTCCTCGCGGCCGGGCACCATGGTGCGCGCCACGCGGAAGGCACGCTGCTGGTGGCGCTCGACCAGGAGCCGCGCGGCCTCCCCGTCGCCCCGCTGGGCGAGGCGGACGAGTTCGTGATCGCTCGGGCCTTCGACCGGCGTAGTGACCTCGCCAGCATCTGTCGAATTCGAGTCCTCGTTCATCGGCACTCCTTGACCATCCTGGCCGACGGACGCAGACCCTGAAAAGGCGCGCAACCCATTCCTTGCGCGAGCAATACGCAAGTCTCCATTGCGAGCGGATCCCGGGACTCGCTGGGGACGGGGGGCCTCCATGATGCCCAGCGCTACGGCCCGGATTCCGGGGTGTTGGTGCGAAGACCCTCCCAGGGCCCAGATCAGCTGGCGAGGACCGGGAAACGGCCTTCGATGGCCGCAATCTGGCGGAACTTGCGGCGCCGCTCGCGCACCAGGTCGTCCACGGGCACCTGCACCAGCTCGTCGAGCACCCGGGTGAGGTGCTCGCGCACCGTCTGGATGGCCGCGGCCGGGTCCCGGTGGGCTCCCCCGAGGGGCTCGGGGATGACCTCGTCCAGGATGCCCAGGCGCATCAGGTCCGGGGCGGTCAACTTGAGGGCTTCCGCCGCCTCCGGGGAGCGCTCACCGCTCTTCCAAAGGATCGCCGCGCAGCCCTCCGGGCTGATCACCGAGTAGTACGCGTGTTCGAGCATCAGCACCCGATCGCCCACGCCGATGCCCAGGGCGCCGCCGGAGCCCCCTTCGCCGATCACGCAGACCGCGATCGGCACGCGCAGGGTGAACATGCCGAGGATGTTTTCGGCGATGGCCATGGCCTGGCCGCGTTCTTCCGCGCCGATGCCCGGATAGGCGCCGGGGGTGTTGATCAGGGTCAGGATCGGCAGGCGCAGCTTCTCGGCCAACTTCATCTTGCGCCAGGCCTTGCGATAGCCCTCCGGGTGCGCGCAGCCGAAGTTGCACTGCAGCCGTTCCTTGGACGTGCGGCCCTTGCGGTGGGCCACCAGCATGAAACGGTGTTCGCCCATGCGCGCCAGGCCCGTGACCATGGCGCGATCGTCCCCGAAGGCCCGATCCCCGTGCAGCTCCTCGAATTCGTCGAGCATGTCGGAGATGTAGTCCTTCGTCACCGGGCGCTCCGGATGGCGCGCGACGTTGACGCGCTCCCAGGCGGTCAGCTCCGAGTAGGTCTTGGCGATCATCTCGTGGAGCTGGCGCTCGAGCACCTCGAGCTCCTCGGAGACGTCGAAGCTGGAGCTCTTGGCCAGGGCGCGCAATTCGGCGATCTGGGCCTCGATCTCGTGGATCTTGCGCTCGAAGGGCATGGCCGCCCGGCCGGTGGAGCGGCGTTCCGCCCCCGCTTCAGCGCCTTCGCGTCCGGCGCCCTCGGCGCCGCCCTGCTCTTCCCGTCGTTTCATGGGCCTCGTGCTGGCGTCGGCTCCGCGCGGCCGTCGGCGCGGGCGGAGCCTGGTAAGGCCGCCAGTGTGCCACGGGAGGCGCGGCGCTCGCCAATCGGCCCGGGCCGCGGGCGAAAACCGCCCCGCCTCGGCCCTTCTCCGGCACCGCCCGCGGGGCGGCGCGGATCCTGGATCCTCCGGACGCGGGCGGCGCTACCATGCTCGCCTGCCGAAGGCCCGGCGGGCGCGCGCGCCGCAAGCAGGCCCCGGCCCCGCCGCCCGGCCCTTTTTGGGGTGATCCCCCACATGCCCTCCCCCAGCGCACGGTCCGCCGCAGACATGCCCTCCCAAGCCGGCTCCCCCGCCGCCCCCCACGCCGCCGCTCCCCCCCATGCGTGGCGGCTGGAGATCTTCCGCCGCGAGGACGGCCTGGACTCCGAGGCCCGCGCCGCCGAGGCGGAACTGGCCGAGTTGGGCCTCGAACACCTGCGCCTGCGCCACGGGCGCGGTTTTTTGCTCAGCCCGGCCTTCACCCGCGAACAGGCCGAAGCGGTGGCCGCGGACCTGCTCGTGGACCCGGTGGTCGATCGTGCGCGGCTGATCGCACCGGGCGAGTCGGCCGGCGACGCCGGCGGCGCGCACCGCGTGCTGGTCGCGCCCCAGCCCGGAGTGATGGACCCGGTCGCCCGCTCCTTGGGCGAGTTGCTCGAACGCGCCGGCCCGCGGCCCGCGGACAGCGGCGACGGGCAGCCGGCGATCGGCACCTACCGCATCTGGGAGGTGTTCGGCGGCGCCGCGGACGCGGAGCTCGAACTTTTGGCGCGCAAGCTCTTCGCCAACGAAACCGTCGACACGGTGCGCGTGGATCGCGAGGACCTGCCCTTCCGCCGCCCGGCGGGCGCCGGGCGCCGCGGCCGGGTCGAGGTGCCCCTTTTGGAGGCTGAACCCGAAGCGCTCGATCGGCTCTCCAGCGAGGGCCAGCTCAGCCTGAACCGCGTGGAGATGCTCGCCATCCAGGCCCACTACCGCGAACTCGGCCGCGAGCCGAGCGCCTGTGAGCTGGAGACGATCGCCCAGACCTGGAGCGAGCACTGCAAGCACAAGACGCTCACCGGTATCGTCGAGTTCGAAGGCGAGCGCATCGACAACCTGCTCAAAAGCACCATCGCGCGCGCCACCCGCGAGTTGGCGCGCGAGGACTTTTGCCTCAGCGTTTTCGTCGACAACGCCGGAATCGTGGCCCTGGACGACACTTGGGCCCTGGCGATCAAGGTCGAAACCCACAACCACCCCAGCGCCATCGACCCCTACGGCGGCGCCGGCACGGGCATCGGCGGTGTGATCCGCGACATCCTCGGGGCGGGCCTGGGCGCCAAGCCGATCGCCAACATCGACGCATTTTTCGTCGGGCCCCTCGACATGCAGGCGGCCGACGTGCCCAAGGGCAGTCTGCATCCCCGCCGCATCCTGCGCGGTGTGGTCGCCGGTGTGCGCGATTACGGCAACCGCATGGGCATCCCGACCGTCTGCGGCGGGCTCTGGTTCCACCCGGGGTACACCGCCAATCCGTTGGTCTACGCCGGCACGGTCGGCCTGATGCCGCGCACGGCGGTCGACAAACGCGTGGCGCCCGGCGACTGGGTCGTCGCCGTCGGCGGCCGCACCGGGCGCGACGGCATCCACGGGGCGACCTTCAGTTCGATCGAGCTCTCCGAAACCAGCGAGGTGGACTCCAGCCACGCGGTGCAGATCGGCGACCCGATCACCGAGAAGGGTGTGCTCGACTGCCTGCTGGAAGCCCGCGAGCGCGGCCTCTACCGCGGCGTGACCGATTGCGGCGCGGGCGGTTTTTCCTCGGCCGTTGGCGAAATGGCGGCCGAATGCGGCGCCGATGTTTGGCTGCACGAGGTGCCGCTCAAGTACCCGGGACTGGCCAGCCACGAAATTTGGATCAGCGAAGCCCAGGAGCGCATGGTGCTGGCCGTGCCGCCCGAGCACCTGGACCAGTTGCTCGCCCTGTTCGCCTCCGAGGAAGTGCTGGCGGCGGTGATCGGACGCTTCCGCTCCGACGGCCAACTGGTGCTGCTCGACGGCGACGAGGAAGTAGGCCGACTCGACGGGCACTTCCTGCACGAGGGCACACCTCGCCCGGTGCGCCAGGCCCGTTGGACGCCGCCCACCGGCACCCCGGCCGGCGTGCCGGCGCTGGCCGACCCGGCCGCGGAAATCCTGGCCGCCTTGGCCCACCCGAACGTCACCAGCCGCGAGTGGATTTTGCGCCAATACGACCACGAGGTGCAGGGCATGGCGGTGGTCAAACCCCTGGTCGGCGTCCGGGGCGACGGACCGGGGGACGGGGCGGTGCTGCAGCCCTTGCCCGACCGCGTTGTCGGGTTCGCCCTGGGGGTCGGCGCCAGTGCGACCCGCGGCGCCCTCGATCCCTACGCCATGGCCCTTTCGGGCATCGACGAAGCCCTGCGCGCGGTGGTCGCGGTGGGAGCCGATCCCGGCCGCGCGGCGCTGCTCGACAACTTCTCCTGGGGCAACTGCGACGACCCGGAGAACCTCGGCGCGTTGGTGCTCGCGGCGCGCGCGTGTTACGACGCGGCCCTGGCCTTCAGGGCGCCCTTCGTCAGCGGAAAGGACAGCCTCAACAACCAGTACCGCGTCGGCGACCGGCGGCTTTCGATCCCCCACACGCTGTTGATCACGGCCCTGGGGATCGTGCCGGACGTGTCCCGCGCCATGACCATGGATCTGGCCGAAGCGGGCAACACGCTGTACCTGGTCGGCCGCACCCGGGCGGAGCTCGGCGGTTCGGTCTGGCTGGAGCAGCGCGGGCGCGGGTTCGAACAGGGCTTCGTGGCGCCGGTGCCGCGGCCGGATCTGGAAGAGGCCCCGCGCCTCTTCGCCGCGCTGCACGGGGCGATTGCCGCCGGGGACGTGCGTTCGTGCCACGACCTCTCCGAAGGCGGCCTGGCGGTGGCCCTGGCCGAAAGCTGCTTCGCCGGCGATCTCGGCGCCGAGCTGGACCTGTCCCGGGTGCCGGTCGAAGGGGCCGAGGGAAGTTCTTCCCACGACGCCCTGGCGCTCTTCTCCGAGTCCTGCACCCGTTTCCTGGTGGAGGTCGCCCCGGCGCACCGCGCGGCCTTCGAAGCGCGCTTCGCCGGACTGCCCCTGGCCGAAGTGGGGCGCGTCAGCGACGACAAGCACCTGAGCGTGCGCGGCGCGAACGGCGCGCTGCTCGCCCGCATCCCAAGCGACCAACTGCGCGCTGCCCACCGCGGCGACTTCCGAGGTTAATGGCCGTGGCCCAGACACCCCAGGCTCCCTCTGCCCACGGCGAGTTCCCGGCGCCCGCCGGCCCGGACGCGCCCTTGGCGCTCGTGCTGCGCACGGCCGGAACGAACTGCGACGCGGAGACCGTCGAGGCCCTGCGTCGCGCGGGTGCGCGCACGGAACGTCTGCACCTGGCAGCGCTCGGGCGCGACCCGAAGCGCCTGGAAGAAGCCGCGCTGGTGGTGCTGCCCGGCGGTTTCTCCTACGGCGACTACGTGGCCGCCGGCCGGCTCTTCGGCCGCGAACTGCGCGTGCGCCTGGGCGATGCCCTGGAGCGCCACGTGGAGCGCGGCGGATACGTGCTGGGCATCTGCAACGGCTTCCAGGTCCTGGTCGAACTCGGCCTGCTGGAGGGCCCGGGGCCGGGGGGACGCCCCCAGCGGGCGGACGAGCGGCGCCTGGCCCTGACCGGCAACGCGTCGGGACGCTTCGAGTGCCGCTGGATCCGGCTGGTCAATGACAACAGCCGCTGCGCGTTCCTGCCCCCCGGCGAAGTCTGGTCCGCGCCCGTGGCCCACGCGGAAGGCCGGCTCGTGGTGCGGGACGCGGAAACCCTGGAGGCCCTGCGCGAACGGGGCCAAATCGCGATCCGCTACGCCCCGCTGTCCGGCGAGCCCGCGGCCGGGGAATGGCCCGGATACCCCGATTGCCCAAACGGAGCCGTGGAGGCCATCGCCGGCCTGTGCGATCCGACCGGTCGGGTGCTCGGCCTGATGCCGCACCCCGAGCGCAACCAACGCCCTTGGCAGCACCCGCGCTGGAACCGGCTGGATCCGCGCCGGGAGCCCGACGGCGCCCGTTTTTTCCGGCGGCTTTTGGACACGGCGCGCGCCGCTTTGCCCATCGCCCGCTGAATCGCTTCCCCTCGGCAGCCCCGTCCGGAGCCGGCGCGCTTCCCAATTCGGGACAGCGGCGGTTCTCGGGCGGTACCGGGCTGCCCCACCCCCCCTAGGATGTCGCTCATGAGCCGCTCCCGCCTTCTTTCCCTGGCCCTTGGCCTGATCCTGATCCCCGTGAACGCCGCGTGCGTCGCCGTCGCTGTCGGCGCGGGGGTCGGTCTTTTGGTCAGCCAGGAACTGCTGGACAACGAAACCGTCCGCGACCGCTACCGCATGGACTTCGAGGAAGTCTGGGTGGTGGTGCAAGACTTCATGGCCGAGGTCAGCACCGAGACCCCGGAATTCAGCCACGAAACGCCCCGTACGGCCCGCGGGGTCTTCCAGGGCGCCCAGGTGCGAATCGAAGTGCGCGCGGAGGACCTGAACCTCACCGACGTGGTCATCCTGGCCCGCGCTTATGGCGCGCGCAGCGGATCCATGAGCATGGAGGTTTCGAACCGCCTGCGCGACCGCCTCGAGGGCGTCAAGCGCTGATCCGCGGAGAAGCCGACGGGTCCCGGCGCCGCCGGGTCTGACTCGGTCGGCCTCCCACCAACTTGCGCGGCCGCGCGACGGCCGAGCCACAACACGAACGCCGGGGAAGCCGCGCCGCGGCTACTGGCGCTGCATCGCGAAGGTGATGGGCCGCCGGCCGGATGCTTCGCGAAAGTGAACCACGATCGCCAAGCGATCGGGGGCGTTCGTTTCGTTGGGGCTCAGCTCGTAGTGGATGGAGTCCAAATCGCCGCAGTCCGCGTGGGCGCGGAATACGATCCTGCCGGTCTCCACGCGACTCGCGCGCAGCACCAGGGGCCGGTCCACGTCCTCCCGGGCATGCATCCGCCCATCGAAGTGGCGCAGGCGCAGGAACAAACCGTCGGCCTGCTCCTGGATCGAGAGCAGTTCGTGCACGACCACCCGGCCGTCCGCGGCAATCCAACGGAAGTGGCCCAGGGAACCTCCGCGCAGGGGCTCGGACCAGGACTCTTCGACGACCGCGACACCGGCCTGGCCCGGACGTTCCTCGCGCCACGTGCCGGCGAGGAACGCCGCCGGCCCAACCTCGGCCGCCTGGCGCTCGGCCGCTTGATGCTCGGGCCTGTGCCTCTCGGGCGAAGCAGCCTCGGGCGGCGCCTGAAGGTCGGTCCCGGCGCAGGAAACAAGCGCAAACACCGCGAGCCCGAGCAACCCACCTGCCCCGCGCCGGAGGCCTGAGACCGCCGGGCGGTCTTTCACTGGCACGCCTCGGCCGAAAGGGCGTAGGGAGAAGCTTCCCCCACCCGGGCGCGCACGGTCGTGCCCAAAAGCTCCAGGGGCGCCGGCATCGCCAGGGCCATCCCCTGGCGGGTGCGGCCCTGGAGCCAACCGGGCCAGCGGCTGTGCTCCCGGTCCAAGAAAACCTCGACTTCGGCCCCGAGGAAAGCGCGGGCGCGGGCCAACTGGGAAGCCTCCGCCGCGGTCAGGAGCCTCTGATTGCGCTCCTTCTTCACGCCTTCCGGCACATCGTCCGCGCGCGCGGCGGCGGCGGTCTGGGGGCGTGGGTCGTACTTGAAGACGTAGTTCACGGCGAAACCCACCTCCGCGAGGAAAGCCTCGCTGGCGGCGAAGTCCGCGTCGCTCTCGCCCGGGAAACCCACGATCCAGTCAGAGCCCAGTTCGATGTCCGGCACACGTTCGCGCAGGAGCTCCACGCGGCGCCGGTAGAGGTCCGTCGTGTAGCCGCGTTTCATGGCGCGCAGCACGGCATCCGAACCCGCCTGTGCCGGCAGCGGCAAAAAGCGCTCGGCTTTGCTGCTCGCCGCCAGGGCTTCGGCCAAAGCCTCGCTCACGTAGGCCGGGTGCAGGGTGATGAAACGCAGCCGCTCCAGGCCGTCGACGGCCTCCAGGGCCTCGATCAGGTCCGCCAGGCTCGGGCGCCCGCGCCGGCCTCGGCCGCGCGGCTCGCCGGGTCCCGGCTCGGGCAGGTCCTCGCCATAGCTGTTGACCGTTTGGCCCAGCAGCGTGATCGCGCGGGCGCCGCGCTGCACCAAATGGCGCGCTTCCTCCACCAGGGCGGCGATCGAACGGCTGCGCACCCGCCCGCGGGTGGTGGGCACGATGCAGTAGGTGCAGTTGAGGTCGCAGCCGCGCATGACCGCCAAGTAGGCGTGCAGGCCCCCGGCGTGTACCTCGTCGGCGCGCTCGACCTCGACCGCATCGTCCATGGTCACGTCCAGGAGCCGCGCGCGCCGGCGGCCCCGGGCTTCGCCGCGGCGTTCAAGCAACTCCTCCACCAGGCTGGGCAGGTGCTGGAAACGCCGCGTGCCTACGACCAAATCCACATGCGGAGCCCGGCGGAAAATCTCCCCTTGGGCGCGCTGGGCCATGCAGCCAAGCACCCCCACCACCAACTCCGGCCGGCGCTGTTTTTCGCCCTTGAGCGCACCGAGCCAAGAGTAGGCCCGCTCCTCCGCGTGGTCGCGCACGCTGCAGGTGTTGAAGAGCACCACGTCGGCGTCTTCCATGCGTTCGGCCAAGCCATAGCCCCGGGCCAGGAAACGCCCCTCGACCAGCTCCGAGTCGTACTGGTTCATTTGGCAGCCGAAGGTGACCAGGTGCACCTTGGGTGCCCCTCCGCCGACCTCGCTCGCCTGGGGGGCGCCGCGTGTGGTGTGTCTCGCCAGGGTCATGGGGCGAAGAGCATGCCAGAGTCCGCGCCCGAGCGCCAAACCCGGGCCGTGTCCGCCCCGCGTGGGCCACCGGGGACCGGCGGAGGCCGCCGCTAACGAGTGTCGGCGGGCCGGGGGGGGCTCGGCGGCTCCGCCGCGGCGCCTTCGGACTCGAAGTGCATGCGCGCGAGCTTCTCCGTCTCGTAGGAGCGTTCGCCGCTGTCCGCCAGCTTGTCGAGCAGCGCTTCCTGGTAGGAGCGCGGTTTGGACTTGCCCGGTCGCATGCGTTTGTAGGAACCGTCGGGCTGCAGGAGCCAGGCCTGGGTGTTGTCCTTGAGCGCCAACTGGAACCCCTCCAGCAGTGCCCGGCGCTTGAGGTCCTCGTCATCGATCGGGACCGCAGCCTCCAGACGCTTGAAGAAGTTGCGCGGCATGAAGTCCGCGCTCGACATCAAGATCAGATCCTGACCCAGGGCATGGAAAGCGAAGATCCGGTGGTGCTCGAGGAACCGCCCGACGATGGAACGCACGGTGATGTTGTCGCTCACGCCGGGCACTCCCGGGCGCAGGGAGCAAGCCCCGCGCACGATCAGATCGATCGACACGCCCGCCTGGGAGGCTTCGTAGAGTTTTGAGATCAGGCGCGGTTCGGTCAGGGCGTTCATCTTGGCCCAGATGCGCGCCGCGCGGCCATCGCGGGCGGCCGAAATCTCGTCGTCGATCAGTTGCAAGAGGCGCGGATGCAGCGTGAAGGGCGACTGCAAGAGCTTGCGCAGCTTGCGCACACGGCCCATCCCCGTGAGTTGCAAGAAGAGCTGGTGCACGTCTTCGCCGATGTCCGCGTCGCAGGTCAAGAGGCCGAAGTCCGTGTACAGGCGTGCGGTGCTGACGTGGTAGTTGCCCGTTCCCAGGTGCACGTAGCGCCGCATGCGTTTGCCCTCGCGGCGCACCACCATCAGCATCTTGGCGTGGGTTTTGTAGCCCACGATGCCATAAACCACGTTGACCCCGGCCTGCTGCATGCGCGTGGCCACGTCGATGTTCGCGCGTTCGTCGAAACGCGCGAAAAGTTCGACCACCACGGTGACTTCCTTGCCGGCGCGCGCCGCGGCGATCAAAGCCTCCACCACGGCGGATTCTTCGCCCGTGCGATAGAGGGTCTGCTTAATGGCGAGCACATCCGGATCCTGGGCGGCCTGGCGCACCAGATCGATGACCGGCGTGAAGGATTGATACGGATGATGCAAGAGCACATCCCCGCGCCGCAGGGCGGCGAAGAGGTCGCTGCCGTACTCGAGCCTCCGCGGCAATCCGGGCACGAACGGCCGGAAGAGCAGCTCCGGTCGATCGACCAACTGGATCACCGCCGACAGGCGGTGCAGATTCACGGGTCCGTTGACCTGGTAGAGGGCATCGGGCTCCAGCCGGAACTCCTTGCGCAGGAAGCTGGACATCTCGGCCGGGCAGTTGTGGGCCACCTCCAGGCGCACCGCGTCCCCGTAGTTGCGGCTCGGCAACTCCCCTTCCACGGCCCGCAGCAGGTCGTCGACTTCCTCTTCCTCGACCCACAAATCGCTGTTGCGCGTGACGCGGAACTGATAACAGCCGAGCACCTCCATGCCGGGGAAAAGATCCCCCACTTGGCTGTGGATGACCGAGGAGAGCATCACGAAGCTGTGCACCCCTCGCCCCACGTGTTTGGGCACCGGGATGAGACGCGGCAAGGAGCGCGGCACGTTGACCACGGCGATGCCGTCGTTGCGGCCGTAGGCGTCGCGGCCGGCCAGGGGCACCAAAAAGTTGAGGCTTTTGTTGAGCACCCGCGGGAAAGGGTGCGCCGGGTCGATCGCCACGGGTGTCAGCACCGGCTGCACTTCGCGCCGGAAGAAACGGCGCACCCACTGGAGCTGGCGCTCGTTGAGTTCATCGCGCGCGAGCACATGGATGCCTTCCTCCGCCAGGGCGGGCAGCATGACCTCGTTCAGCACGCGGTACTGCTCGTCCACCAACCGGTGGGCGCGCTCCGAAATGCGCGCCAACAGGTCGCGCGGCGAAAGCGCTTCCGGACCCTGGGGGCGCTCCACGCCCAACTCGAACTGCTGGCGCAGACCGGCCACGCGGATCTCGAAAAACTCGTCCAGATTGGTCGAGCAGATCGACAGGAACCGCAGGCGCTCCAAGAGGGGCACACTTTCGTCCTTGGCCTGCTCCAGCACACGCTGGTTGAACTCGAGCAGGCTCAGCTCCCGATTGATAAAGAGATCGGGTGTGTCGACGGGCAGGCTCTCGGATCGGCTCATGGGGATCCCCGGCGGCGCTGCTGGGGCCGGCCGACGGGTTTCGGAGGTTCCTGGCCCTACGCGCACCGGCGCAAGTTAAATTCGCATGGCCCGGCCGCCGCTCTTCGGCACGAGCGGCGATGCCGCTTGACTGCCCAAGCCGGCCCCCCAAACCGCGATGGATCCCGATCCCTGGCTCTCCCACCTGGTGCACCACCTGCCGGTGGCCCGCGACGGCCAGGACCCCGAGGGGGTGCACCAACTGCGCGTCGCCTGCCGGCGCCTGGACGCCTGGCTGCGCCTGGGACGCCGCCGGGTGCTGCGTGCGGACCTGGGCTGGCTGCGCCGGGCGGCCGGCGAGGTGCGCGACCTGGACGTGTTGCTCGAGCGGTCCGAGATGGCGCCGGTGGCGGACTTTCTCGCCGAACGCCGCGCCCAGGCGCGCATCGGCTTGCTCGCCGCCCTCGATCACCCCCGCTGCCAAGCCCTGGTGCAGGCCCTCGGCCTCCTGCCGGGGCCGGATCGCGACACCGCCGCGGAGGTGCTGCAATCCTTCGCGGAACGCACCCGCCGGGCCGGGCGCAAGGCCGAGCGGCCGGCGGAGCCCGCCGAGCAAATCGAGCGCCTGCACAGCCTGCGGCGGGCCCTGCGCCAGTGGCGCTACGCCCTGGAATGGTGCGAGGGCCACACCAAGCCCCTGCGCGCCTTGCAGCAGGAACTGGGCGCCCTGGGCGATGCGGCCCTGGCGCGCACTTGGCTGGCCCGTCACCCCGATCCCGCGGCCGTGCGCGGGTTGATCGAAGCGGCCGACGGCGCCCTCGAAACGGGGCGCGCGAACGGCCTCGCGGCCTGGCAGCGCCGCGCGGCGGACCTGGAGACCCTGGAGCCATGGACCTCTTCCTGATCCGCCACGCCACCGCCCTCGACTCCCCCCTGCGCGGCGGGGGCGACGCGGCGCGCCCCCTGGCCCCGAAGGGCCGCCGCCAGATGGAACGGGCGCTGGAACACCTGGAGCGCTCCGGCATCGCCTTCGACCGGCTGCTCACCAGCCCCTGGCTGCGCGCCGTGGAAACCGCGGACCTCTTGGCCGACCTGGTGACCGGGGAGCTGGCGCTCTCGGCCCATTTGGCCGAGCCCCCCGGACGGCCGCTGCTGGCGGAGCTCGAACAGCTCGCGCGCGCCGGCGCCGAGCGGGTGGCCCTCGTGGGGCACGCCCCGTGGCTCTCGGAACTGGCCGCCTGGCTGGTGCTCGACGACCCCCACAGCGCCTGGGTTTTGCCCCTGGAGAAGGGCGGCCTGGCCTGGCTGCGCGGCGACCCCCGGCCCGGGGGCATGCGCGCGCGGGCCCTGCTCCCGCCGCGCATGATGCGCGGTTCGGCCCTCGATTGACCTCGCCCCGGCCCCGGGCCGGGCCTTCCCGCTTCCCGGGCCGCCCGGCACTGGGGGAAATCCGCCCGAAATCCCCGGGCCCCCGGGGCCGATAGAATCCAGCGCCGGTGCCCCCGGGCACCGTCCCGGAGCCGTTATGCGGCCTTTTTTCGGCCCGGCACCCGCCGCGCATCTTTCCCCCGGCTCCACCCGGCCCGAACCTCCGCTGGCCCCCTTCCTGGGCCCCAAGCGCACCATGTCCGACGTCCACGAGCGCCTGCCCCTGGGTCCCTTGCAACAGGGGATGCTCTTCCACCACCTGGCCGGCGGCCGCGACGGGGTCGACGTGGAGCAACTGCTCTGCGAACTGCCCGAAGCGGTGGACGGGGCCCAACTTCGCGCCGCCTGGGAAGCCACCGTGGCGCACCAGCCCAGCCTGCGCAGCCGCTTCCGCTTCGACGGGGACGAGCCCTTGCAGGAGGTGCTCGCCGAAGCGCGGCCGGAGTGGTCCGAACTCGACTGGAGCGGACTGGATCCGGCGGACGCCGAAGCGCGCCTCGGTGCTTGGCTGGAGGAGGACCGCCGGCGCGGTTTCGATTTGGCCAGCGGCCCGGCCATGCGCCTTTGCCTGATGCGCCGCGGACCCAAGGACCACCTTTTGGTTTGGACCTGCCACCACATCGCCGTGGACGGCCGTTCTTTCGCGGTGGTGTTGGGCGAGGCCTTTTCGCGCTACGACGCGGCCCGCGCCGGCTCGACCTTCGAACCGCCCGCCGCCACCCCCTTCGCCGAACACGCGCGCTGGTTGGCGGCCCACCGCGACCCCGAGGCCGAGGCCTTTTGGCGCGCGCGGCTGGCGGACTTCGAGCGGGCCACGCCCCTGCCCCTGCCCACCCGCCGGGCCCGCGCGGGCGAAACGCGGCCCCTGGTGGATTGGGTCGCGCTCGAACTGGACGAAGCGAAAACCGCCGCTTTGGAGGCCCTAGCCGCCCAACACGGGCTGACCGCGAACACCTTCGTGCAAGGCGCCTTCGCCCTGACCTTGGCCCACCGGGGCGGCGGCGACGATGTGCTCTTCGGCGCCGCGCGGGCCTGCCGGCGCTCCAGCGTGCCCGGGCTCGAACACACCGCGGGCATGTTCCTCAACCTCTTGCCGGTGCGCGCCCGCATCGCGCGCGAGTCCAGCGCGATCGAGTGGCTGCGCTCCCTGCGCGCGGGGGAACGGGAGGCCTGGCGCCACGAACACACGCCGCTCGTGGATGTGCTCGCGTGGAGCGAAGTGCCCGCCGGCGAGCCGCTCTTCGAAACGGCGCTGGTTTTCGACAACCGCCAGTTGACCGATGTGTTGGCGGAGCTGGGCGGTGCGTTCGCGGCGCGGCGCTTCGATTTGATCGAAAAGACGCCCTACGCCCTGACCCTGTACGGCTACGGCGGCGCGCGGCTTTCGTTCAAGTGGGCCTTCGAGCCCGCGCGTTTTGAGCGCGGCGACGTGGAGCGCCTGGCGGCGGCCTTCGAGCATGTGCTTTCGGCCCTGGTGGAAACACCCGAACGCCCGCTGGCCCAACTCGACGCGCTTCCCGAGGCCGAGCGGGCGGAACTCGCGGCCTGGAGCCACACGCCCAGCGCCATCGACACCCCCGTGCACCTGGCGACCCAGTTCGCGGAGCGCGCCGCCCGGCAGCCGGACGCCCCGGCCTTGACCGGCCCGGGGGGCAGCTTGAGCTACGGCCAGTTGGACCAACGCGTCGAACGTTTGGCCCGGCGTTTGATCGGCCTGGGTGTGGGCCCGGACACCCTGGTCGGCCTGTGCGCGGAGCGGGACGTGAGCCTGGTGGTGGCCCTGCTCGCCATCCACCGGGCGGGCGGCGCCTACCTGCCCCTGGACCCGGACTTCCCCGCGGACCGCTTGGCCTTCATGGTCGGCGACGCGGGTGCGCCCCTCGTGCTCGTGGGACGCTCCGTGCGCTCGGCCTTGCCCGCGGACCTGGGCCCCGCCACCCGCGTCCTGGAACTGGAAACACTCGAAGCGGATGCCGCCGGGGAGAACGGCTCGGCCCCCGCCTACCCCGAGCGCGACCCGTCCCAACTCGCCTACGCCATCTACACCTCCGGCTCCACCGGTCGCCCCAAGGGTGTGCTGGTGGAACACCGCAGCGTGGCGCACTTCTTCGCCGGCATGGACGCCCACGTGCCGCGCACCCAGGCGCGCCCCGAGGTGTGGTTGGCCGTGACCAGCCTGAGCTTCGACATCTCGGTGCTCGAACTCTTCTGGACCCTGACGCGCGGCCTGCACGTGGTGCTCTGGCGCGATCCGCTCAAAGCCGCCCTGCGCGCCGCGCCGGCCGCCGGCGCCGCCGAGGCTTCAGGCGGGCTCGATGCGGACGCGGTGCCCACGCCCCCGGGCGCCATGGCCTTCAGCCTGTTCTACTTCGCCAGCGACCCGGGCCGCGGCGGCCCCGAGTCCTACCGCCTTTTGCTGGAAGGCGCCCGTTTCGCCGATCGGCGCGGTTTCCTGGCGGTTTCCGTGCCCGAGCGCCACTTCCACGCCTTCGGCGGCCTCTACCCCAACCCCTCGGTGGCCGCGGCCGCCGTGGCCGCGATCACACGGCGCGTGGAGCTGCGCGCCGGCAGCGTCGTGCTGCCCCTGCACCACCCCCTGCGCATCGCCGAGGAGTGGGCCCTGGTGGACAACCTCTCGGGCGGACGTGTGGGAATCGCCTTTGCCTCCGGCTGGCAGCCAGTGGACTTCGTACTCGCACCCGGGGCCTACGCCGATCGCCACCGGCGGCTCTACGAAGGCATCGAAACCGTGCGCGGCCTGTGGCGCGGCGAAGCGCGGAGTTTCCCGGATCCCAACGGCATCGAACGCGAAGTGCGCACCCTGCCGCGGCCGGTGCAACCCGAGCTGCCCGTGTGGGTCACGATCGCGGGTGATCCGGAGACCTGGCGCAGCGCCGGGCGTATCGGCGCCAACGTGCTGACCCACCTGCTCGGCCAGAGCGAAAGCGAAATCGCCGACAAGATCGCGCTCTACCGCCAGGCGCGGGCCGAGGCCGGCCACCTGGGCCCCGGGCACGTGACGCTGATGCTGCACACCTTCCTCGGGGACGACGAAGAAGCGGTCAAGCGCACGGTGCACACTCCGCTCAAGTCCTACCTGGCCAGCGCCGTGAGCCTGGTGAAGGGTTTTGCTTCGGCCTGGACGGCCTCCAAGCGCCGCACGGACGGCAGCACCGCCGCCGCCCAGTTGGACCCGGCCGACCTCTCGCCCGAGGAACACGAGGACCTGCTCGAGTTCGCCTTCGAGCGTTATTACGAAACCAGCGGCCTGTTCGGCCGGCCGGAGCGCTGCCTGGAGCAGGTCGCGCGCCTGCGGGCCATGGGCGTGGACGAGATCGCCTGCCTGATCGACTTCGGCATCGACCCGGACACGGTGCTCGCGCATCTCGTTCACCTGGATCGGCTGCGCACGCGGGTGGCCCTGGACGCGGGCGCCGCGCCGCCCGAGGCCGCCGCGCCGCCCTCCGAGGGCAGCCTGGGCGAACTGCTGGAACGCCACCGGGTGACGCACTTGCAGTGCACCCCGTCCATGGCTGGCATGCTGCTGGAGGAGGACCGCGCGCGCGCTGCCCTGGGCAACCTCGAAGCGCTCCTGATCGGCGGCGAGGCTTTCCCCGTGCCCCTGGCGCGGGAACTGGCGGCCCGCGGCGGCGCGCGCCTGCTCAACGTCTACGGTCCGACGGAAACCACCGTCTGGTCGACGGCGGCGAAGGTCGAAGCCGGCGCCGATCCGATCCCCATCGGCCGTCCGATCGCCGGCACCAGCTGCCACGTGCTCGATGCCCACGGCCGCCCCGTGCCGGTCGGTGTGCCCGGCGAGTTGTTCCTGGGCGGCGCGGGTGTGACCCGCGGTTACCACGAACGGCCGGAACTGACCGCCGAGCGTTTTGTGCCGGATCCCTTCTCCGATCAGGCCGGCGCGCGGCTCTACCGCACCGGCGACCTGGTGCGCTGGCGCGGGGACGGGCAACTGGAGTACCTCGGGCGCCTGGACCACCAGGTCAAGGTGCGCGGTTATCGCATCGAACTCGGCGAAATCGAATCCGCCCTGGCGGACCTGGCCGGCGTGCGCGAAGCGGTCGTGCTGGCCCGCGAGGATCGCCCCGGGGACGTGCGTTTGGTCGGCTACGTGGTGCCCGAAGCGCCCCTGGCCGAAGAAGCGCGCGCGCCCTTCGTGCGCGGCCTGCGCGAAACACTGCGGGCGCGTTTGCCCGAATACATGCTGCCCTGGCCGATCCTGGCCCTGGAGCGTTTCCCCCAGACGCCCAACCGCAAGATCGACCGCAAGGCCCTGCCCGCGCCGGACGCCGCGGCCCCCGCGGCCGCGGCTGGTGCCGGCCGGACCGACGCGGCGGCGGCGACCCCTGGGGCGGCGCCCACGG
>JBJHAV010000032.1:0-21706 GCA_050480685.1 Planctomycetaceae bacterium
CGAGCACCCGGCCGCCCCGCTCGGCCCCCCCGGCGACCTGTCCCGCGGCCTGGCGCCCGCGCCCACGGCCCCCCTGGCCCAGGCCGCGCCCACCGGCGGCGGCTCGGCGCTGCTTGCCCGGCGGGAGTTGGAGCTCCCCGGACGCCCCGTGGGTGTGGCCCACGTGCCCGCTCCCCCGGGCGGAGCCGACCTGGTGGCGGTGGCCCTCGAATCCCCGGGCGCCCTGCGTTTGATGCCCGTGGACGCCCTGGACGAAGCCGAACGCGCGGTCACCCTGCCGGTGGGCGACCACCCCCTCGGCCCGCTGGTCTTCGGCGGTCCCGAGGGAGCGCGCATCGCGGTCGCTTCCATGGCGGCGCGGGAACTGCTGCTGTTCGACCCGCACGCAACCGATCCGGCGACACCCCGGACAAAACTCGCCCTGCCGGGCACACCGCGGCGACTGGCGGCCGGGCCCCTGGGCCCGTCTGGCGAAATCTGGGTCGCGGTCACCGTCGGCGACGACCGGGTGCTGCTCCACCGGGACGGGCTCACCTTGGGTCCCTTCCGGGTGCCGACGGAGCGCTCCACCGCCCTGCACCTGGCCTCCGACGGCAGTGGCCTTTGGGTCGGCTCCCAATCCCCCCGGGAGTTGCTCTTCCTGTCCGCGGGCGACCTGCTCGCGGCCGAAGGCGAAACCCTGGAACCGACCCGCCGCTTCCCCTTGGAAGGCATCCCGCGGGCCTTCGCGGAGGCCGACCTATTCGGCGCGGGCGAACGGCGCCTCTACGCCGCCGGCGGAGACCAGGGCCTGTGGCGCTTGCCCTCCGATCCCGACGCCGGCGCACTCGAATCCCTGCGCATCCCCCTGTCCGTGCCGATCGGACTGATCGCGAAGGACCTGAACGGGGATGGGCGGGACGAGCTGCTGCTGCTGAGCGGCGCGATCACGAGTTATCTGATCCTGTCCGAGCCCCATGGCGAGGGATTCGGCGTGGTGCTCAGCGCCTACGCCGGCCAAACCCCGGTGGCTTTCGCCGCCGTGCGCCTGGGCGGGCAACACCCGGGCCTGGCGATCGCCAACCGGGACGCGCGGGCGGTCGGCCTGCTCATCGGGCGGGGTGTGGTGCGGCGCGGGCAATCCAGCTTCCACGTGGGCACTTCGAGCCCCGCCGGCCGCACGCCCCTCGACGTGACTCTCGTGGACCTGACCGGCGACGGGCGGCTCGAAGCGGCAGCGGTCAGCGGCGCCGACGGCGGTTTGCAACTCTTCGAGCGCGAGTACCACATGCTGCGCCCGGGCCTGCGCCTGGAAGCCGGGCCTTCCCCCTCCCAGGTGCTCGCGGAGGACTTGGACGGGGACGGCCACGCGGACCTGGTGGTGCTGCTGGCCCCGCCGGCCGGCGCGCGCGCCCGGGTGTTCCTGGGGGACGGGCGCGGTGGCGCGAGACCCGCGGGCCCCGGGCTGGCGGTGGGCAGCGCGGAAACACGCTTGACCCTGGTGCGCTGGGAAACAGGCCCCCCGGCCCTGGTCGCGGTGGATCCGGTGGCCAGCCGCCTGCGCCTTTGGAGCGACCCGTTGGCCGGGGGCGCGCCGCTCGAACTCGAACTCTCGCCTCCGCCCTACGCCGTCGTGCCCTGGGCGCAAACCCCGGGGCAGCCACCGCTCCTGGCGGTGGCCCTGGCCGGCCCCCAGAGCGCCTTGGTCCTGGTCGGGCTCGAAGGCGGCCGCCTGATCGAGCGCGAGCGGACGGCGATCGACGGGTATCCGCTGCACCTGGCCCCGGGCGACCTGGACGGGAACGGTGTGCTCGATCTGGTCGTGCTGGCGCGCACGGGCCGCGGGGCCAACTCCGGCCACGTGCAGCCGCTTCTGCGGCGCGGCGGGCAGTGGCACGTGCTACCGCCCGTGGCCACCGGCCTCGCACCCCAGCGGCTGGCCGTGGGTGACCTGGACGGGGACGGTCGGGCGGACGTGGTGGTGGCGAGCCAAAACCGCCATGCGGTCGAGTATTTCGCCTCCCGGGAGATCCACGGGCGCATGGTGCTCCAGCGCCAACCGGCCCTGGGCGCCGGGCTCGGACCGATGTCGGTGGTGCTCGGGGACCTGTCGGGCAACGGCTGGCTCGACGTGGTGGTCGCCAACGCCTTCAGCGACGACCTGACCGCGATCTACAGCGCCGAGGTGCGCTGACGCGCATCGACGCGATGACCCCGACAGGCTGCTAGGCTCTCGCCCCATGGCCCAGGGCACGGGGAGTGAATCGCGTTCCGAAGCCCGCCGCGTGCTCCCCGCGCGCGGGGAGCGCGCGGCGCTGGCGCTGCTGCTCGCGCTCTTCGCGGCCCTGGCCGCCTGGCACGCCTGGCGTCTGCCGCTCTTCGAAGGCGCCGACGAACCGGGCAACCTGCGCTACCTGCAGTTTTTGCTGGAGGAGCGCCGCCTGGCCCAGCCGAGCCTGGAGATCACGCCGGAACTGGAAGGCCTCGACCGCGGCATCGTGCCGCCCCTTTGGTTCCTGGCGACGCTGCCGGTGGCCGCCGCCATGCGCGTCCAGGACTTCGACCTGATCGGCATCCAAAACCCCGGATTCTTGCGCCAGGGCGCGGCGCCGACGCCCGGGACGGGACCGGACACCCGGCGCCTTCGACTGCTGCACGGGCGGGAAGAAGCGGTGGGCAGTGCGGGGCAGCGCGCCGTGCGGGTTTTGCGCTTGGCGCAGATCCCCTGGGCGCTGCTCACGCTGGTCGCGACCTATGCCGCGGCGCGGCGTCTGGTCGGGCAAGCGCGTTGGCCGGTGGCCCTGGGCGCCGCGGGGCTGCTCGCCGCCACGCCCCAGTTCCACCACCTGGCCGGGACCCTCACCATGGACTTGGCCCTGGCGGCGTTCGGAGCCTTGGCCCTGTGGGCGGCCACCGCGTGGGCCATGGCGACCAGCCGCCGTGGGGCGATCGCCTGGGCGCTCGTGGCCGGAGCCATGGCGGGTCTCGCCGCGGCCACCAAACTCAACGGCCTGGTGCTCGTGCCGGCCCTCGCAATTGCCGGATTCGTGGCCGCCGGGCGGGGTTTCGGGCTCTGGAAACCGGCCGCGGCCGCGGCCCTCGCCTGCGCGCTCTTGGGCTCGCCCTGGTACCTGTGGGGCTGGATCGAAACCGGCCATCCCCTGTGGGCCTGGCACTACCAGAACATCAGCCCCTACCACGTGGGCCAGCAGGCTTCGGTCGTGCCCCAAAGCCTGACGCGCTGGGTGATCTTCACCCAGAGCCTGCTCGGCACCTGGTTCGGCGCCCTGGGCTGGACCGCCCTTTGGTTGCCCCTTTGGTTGATGTTGCCCCTGGGCATCGTCGCGGTGGCGGGGGGAGCGGCCGCCCTCGGTGTGTGGCTGGAGAGCGCCGGGCGGGAGCGCGCCGGCAGGTGGGTGGCGCGGGCCGGGGCCCTGGTCGGCGCCGCGTTGGTGGTCGGCACGGCGCCCTGGGGAGCGCTGTGGGCCCTGGATCCGGCCGGGGCGAAGGCCGCTTCCCTGGCGGTGGCGGCGACCCTCGGGGCGCTGCTGCTGGCGGTCGTGCGCACACCTTTGCTGCGCCCATCGCGGGCACCCGAAGCCGTGGCGGCCGGGCTCGCCGCCCTGATCGGCGCCGGGCTTTTGATCCTTGCCGCGGAGGTCTACTTCAACCTGCACTTCCTGCAGGCCCAGGCGCGCCACCTCTATCCCTTCTTGCCCGCGCTCGTGGTGCCCGCCGCCCTGGGCCTGGCGCGCCTGCGGCTTTTGTCCGTCGCCGTCGGCATTCACCTCGTGGCCGCGATCGCGACCCTGCCGCTGATCGAGCGCCACTTCCGTCCGGCGGGCTGGAACGAACACCCCTTGCACGCGGTCACCGACTCCAACGCGCCGGTGCGCCCGGACGCGCCCGAGCGCGAAGGGGGCCCCCGTTGGCTCGCGCCGGAGCAAGGCGCGGCCCTGCCCGCCTCCCCTGCGCCGCGCCTGGTCCTGGCCGGCGACGCGGAGGCGGTCTACGACTTCGTGGTCGGGGTGGGCACGGACGGGCTGCGCTCGCGCCTTTGGCGCGCGGAGAGCCACGTGGTGCGCACCGCGCCGCTTTTGGGCGGGCCGTTCCCCGGACCGCTGGCGGAACTGGGCCTGCCCGAGGGTTTTTGGGCCTCCTTGCCCGCGGGCCGAATCGTCGAGGTGCAAGCCATCGCCCTCGACGGGGACGGGCGGGCCGTCGACCATTCGCCCGTGCTGCGATTCGAAAAAGCCCCGTGATACACACGAACTCCGCAGCGGATCCGCGCGATCGAATCTGGGCCCTGGTGCTGGCCCTATTCGCCTATCTGCACGTGGCGCTCTTGGCGAACGGCATCGTGTCGAGCAACGACGGTTCCAGCTTCTCCCTGGTGCGCTCGCTTTCCTTGGGGGGCACGGCGGAGATCACCGGCTACCACGTCTACACCCACGGCATCGATCTTTCGCAGCGGGACGGGCGCTTCTACACGGATCGCGCGCCGTTCACCGCGTTTTCGGCGCTGCCGTTCCACCTGGGCGCCTTGGGCCTGGCGCGCGCGGCGGGCGCGCCGCTGCTGCGCGAGCCGATTGCGCCGCCGGGGGAGTTCGGGCCCGGCGCCCACTTCCCGGTGGACGGGGCCGAGGTGCGCGGCGCCCTGGTGCCGGCGCACTTGGCCTTTGCCCTGGCGACGGCGCTGCTGTTCCTGGGGGCGCGGCGGTTCGGGCTCGGGCCGGGTGCAGCGGTGCTCACGGCGCTGCTCTACGCCCTGGGCACGGTGGCGGCGAAGTACGGGGCGGGGCTCTTCACCCACGGGGTTTCCGGCGCGCTCGTGCTGGCCGGCGTACTGCTGGCGCTGGAAGCGCCCCGGCGCGGGTTTCGCGCCGGGCTGGCCGCGGGCCTGGTGATTGGGACGTGGCCGGGCAGCGAGTACGCCACCCTGGCGCTGGTGCCCGTCGCCCTGCTCGTGCCCTGGCTCGCGGCGCGGCCCTACGACCTCGCCTGGCGGCGCTCGGCCCTCGGGGCGCTGGTCGGGCTCTTGCCCGGCGCGTTGCTCCTGGGCCTCTACAACACGCTGCACTTCGGCGCGCCGTGGCTGAGCGCCCACAGCTTCAACGTGCAGTTCGAATGGACGCGCACACCCGCCGGGGCCTTCGGCGGGGATTGGGGCCAGGGACTTTCGGGACTGCTCTTCGGGCTCGAAAACCGCGGCCTCCTCGTGTCGACACCGCTCCTGGCCCTCGTGCCCGTGGGCCTGTTCGCCCTGGGTCGGCGGCGCGGCGCGGCGGCGCTGACCCTGGGACTCGTGGCCTTCGGCTACCTGCTGCTGATGGCCAAACACCGCACCTTCTGGGGCGGAGGCAGCCAGGACACGCGCTACCTGCTGCCGGTGTTGCCGATCTTCGCCCTGCTGACGGGGCTGGGCGCGGCTTGGCTCTGGGAGCGGGCCGGCGCGCGCCCGCGTCCGCTGCTCCTGGGCGGCGCGGCGCTGCTCTTCGTCTGGAGCGCGGTCCACCAGTACCTGACCGCGCGTTTGTTCCTGCTCGATCCGCTGGCGCCCCAGGCCCTGATCTTCGGGCCGGGGTGGAGCCTGGTCCACCTGCGGCTGGCCCAGGGCCTGGTGCTCTTGCCCCACCTGGTTTGGCTCGGCGCCACGGCCCTTTTGGTCGCCGGGGTTTCGGCCCCCTGGGCCCAGGGGCGAGGCTGGCCCCTCGGCCGGGTGGCCGCGTTGGGAGCGGCGGCGCTGGCCCTGGGGATCCTGGGCACACTGCTCGTGCCCGGAGCCCTGGTGGAGCCCCGGGGCCTAGGCTGATCCGGGCCGGCGCTCTGGACCGGGCTCCGGACCGCCCTTAGGACCGCCGGCGGGCCCCGCAACGGACGCCCGGCGCCTCGGCCGGCGCCAACCGAAACGCGCCAGCCGCCCTTGGATCCAGCGCCTCAGGCGCGCTTCCCGGCGGGGCCAAATCCCGACCACCATCGGAGCGCCGATCACGGCCAGAACGAAACCAGGCACCACCGGCAGGATCCAGAGCACCAGGCCCAAAAGCACCAGCAACACCCCAAAGGCCGGCCGCAACACCCGCCGCGACAGGGGCCGGCGCGTCCAGCCCCAGCCGAGCCCCGGGTCGAAGGCGGTGTCCAAGGACTCTGCATCGACCAAGCGAAGCCCGCGCGGCTCCCCGGTAACGCCGACGGCCGCGGGGGTTTCCATTCCCGCGGCCGTCGAACGGGCCACCTCGGCCCCGGGGGAACCATCACTCAGCCTCGGAGCCCGAAACCGATCGGGGACCGGGCTGGGGGTGGAGGGTTGGCTGGCACGCACCTCGGGGTGGCCTCGATGAGGGTCTTCCGCCAAGGCATACGCCGCCCGGGCCCTATTGTTGGAGGTGAACCAGCATTTCCACGAGCCCCGGGAGCAGGCGCAGGCTGCCGATGGCCGGGTTCACCGCCCCAGCCCCCTCCCGCCGCCGGGCGCCGTCGAAGTGCCCGAAGGCCCCGCCGAAGGCGCGGTCGGTGGCCTCCAGGACCGCCAGGTAGCGCGCCCGGGTCGCCGGGGTGTCGAGGCCCAGGTGGGCCTGGTGCGCCACCGCCAATCCTTCGAGCAGGTTGTGGGGCACACCCGAGGTGTCCCCCACCGGCAAGCGCTGGGGATCGAAGCCGAAGATCGTCACATCGACCCAGGTCCCGTCGCCCCCTTGCCCGCCCTTGTAGTGCAGCCGCGCGGCCGCGTCGACCAGGCTCCGCACTTCGCCCGCCAACTCCGGTTCCAGGCGCGCGATGCGCGCGGCGATGTGCCAACAGCGCACCTGGTCCGCGGCCACGTTGCCCCCGTGGCGCACCGCGTGCCACCAAAGGGGCGCGAAGGTGCGCCAGCCGGACAGGGCCAGGTCCCGGAAGGCCGGCTCCTCGGGCCAGGCCTCCCACATGGTCACGGCGCGCTCGCCGTAATGTCCGTAGTCGTCGTCGAAGCCCGGGTCGATGCGATCCCAGGTGCCCGGCCAGTGGTGGGCGTACTCCAGAGTGCGCACCGCCTCGCGGGCGACGGCCAAAAAGCGCCGGTCGTCGAGGCGCGCGCCCAGACGCGCGAGTTGCGCAGGCACGTCCAAACGGCGCAGGGGCACCGTGTCCAGGAACGGACGCCCATCCGACGGCCGGTACTTGGCGGCCACTTCCCCCGTGGGCAGGGCGCCCGCGTCGATCACGTGCTCGCCGATGCGCAGAGCAGCGGCCAGGGCCGGCTCGCGGAAGGCTTCGGGACCGGATTCGGCCACGTCGAGCAGAAACCGCAGGTGGATGCCGATCTCCAGCGGTTCGTCGTCGATGGGCTCGTCGGTCACCGGATCGTAGAATCGCGGCAACCCCGTGTCCGGGTGCAGACCGAGTTCGAGGAAGTCCGCGAGATAGCGCGTCAGCGCTTGTTCCCACGCATCGCGCGGGCGAACGGCGTGGACTGCGAGGAGCTGCGCGTAGAGCGGGTGATATCCCACGCGCCTGAGGGGCGGGCCGACGACCTCGCCGCTGTCCACGTCGAAGAGTTTGGCCACGAAGGCGGTGGGCCTTGGGCCCAGGTCATCGAGGCTGCGCGCGAGCCAACGTTCGAACAGCGCGGCGAGCCGTTCTTCCAGCAGGTCGGCCAGTTCCTCGGGAGTCGGCGCGGGCAAGGGGGCCCGAAAGGAGAGCTCGCTCCAGCGGGCCGGCCGGTCTTCGTCGAACCCGCTCAAGAGCAACGTGTAGCGTGGCACCGCCGGCCGCCCGAGTTGTTCCTCGAACCAGGCCCGATCGAGTCGCACATCAAGGGGCGTTTCCCCATCGCTCTCCAAATGGGCGGTGGCCCTGCCCCCCTCCCCGTCCACGAGCACGAGCACCGAGCGGCCCACCAGTCGGCCGCGCAGCTCGAAAGCAGTCCCCCTCGGCGCGGCGACCGGCTGTTCCACCAGGGCGGGCGGCGGCAAGAACAGCACGGGCCCCTCGGCCCCCTCTTCGAGCCTCGGCTCCCCGCGGCGGGCGCGCCACCAGGCCACCGGCCGGGGACCCGGGGGGCCGGCCGCGCTGTCCTCGAGCGATTCGAGCAGATCGACCGTGTAGGGGGCGAAGTCCTGCGCGGGTGCGGTGAAGCTTCCCGACCAGGCGGCGAGGACCGCGGTGAACCACATGGCCGGCGCATGGTAGCGCGCCGCCGCCGATAGACTCAGCGCGATGGCTCCCGGCGACATCCCCGGCTCCCCACCGGATCCGGGATCGCCGCCGGGTTCCGCATCGAAGCGCGAGCGGGGTGTGCCCGGCCGGGTCTGGGGGGCGACCCTCGAGCAAGCCGCCGGTCGCATCTTCGCCGCCGCCTGCACGTTCGTGGCCCTGGCCGTCCTGGCGCGGGCCATGGCGCCCGGGGACTTCGGCCGCTACACGTTTTTCCTGGCGATCTTCGCGGTGCTCGATGCGCTGACGGACTTCGGCACCGGACACGCGGCCGTGCAGCGTTCGAGCCAAGCGCCCGAGCGCTTGCCAAGCGTGCTCGGCGCCGCCCGCGCCATGCGCCGGCGCATGGCGGCCGTGGGCGCCCTGGCCGTCGCGGCCGGACTGGTGGTCTTCGGCGAACCGGAGTGGCCCTGGGTGCTGGCGGCGACGCTCTATCAGTTCACCCACGGATTCGAGCTCTCGGCCACCGTCTACAAAAACGCGATCCGCTGGCGGGTGCCGGTGCTGGCGCGCTCCTTCGCCGCCCTGGCGAGGTTGGGCGCGGTCCTGGGCCTGGTGACCTTCGGCATCACCGGTGCGGGGGTGCACCTGTTCGCCACCGCCGTGGCCAGTTCCCTAGCCAACTTCCTGCTGCACCTGGCCGCCCGCCGGCACCTGCAACCGCCGTCCCGCGCACAGGCGGCCGACCGGGAGGAAAAGCGGCGGGAAGCGAGCGCCCTGGTTGCGCTGGCTTGGCCCCTGGGTTTGGCCGCGGTCTGCCAGCAGGGTTACTTCTATCTCGACAACCTGTTCGTGCGCGCCCTGGAGGGCGACGAGGCCCTCGGCCGCTACAACGCCGCCGTGCGCCTGATGTCGTTTTTGCTGCTCGGCGCCCAGTACGCGGCGCTCTCGGCGCTGCCCTGGTTCGCGCGCCGCCAGGCGGCCGGCGACATGGCCTTCGCGGCGACGCGTTTGGGCCAGCCCCTGTTCGCGGGCGCCTGTTTGGTGCTGGGTGCGCTCGCGCCGCACGCGGGTGAAATCCTGGCGCGCGGTTTCGGCGAACCCTTCCGCGCCGCCGGACCGGCCATGGTCTGGCTGCTCGCCGCGGCGGCGGCGGTGCACGCGGGAGCGGTGCTGCTCACAGCACTGGTGGGCGCCGGACGCACACGCGCGGTGCTCGCCGTGGCGGCCCTGGCGCTTGTTCTCAACGCCCTCGGCAACACGCTGCTCGTGCCGCGACTCGGCATCGAAGGCGCGGCGGCGGCCACGTTTGGCACCGAACTCTTCGTGGCCGCTGCCGCCTTTGCGCTGCTCGCGCGGGGCAGTTCCAACCTGCGCCGGGAGCGCCCCTGGATGTGGGCCGCGGGCCCCGCGCTCTTCGGCCTGGCTTGGAGTGTGAGCGCCACCTTGGGCTGAACTCCGAACGGGAGCGAAGCGCGCGGGGCCGGCGGATCAAACCATGGGAGTGCCCCAGCGTCCGCGAAAGACCTGCTCGGCAAGCGCCCGGCGCACACGCGGCGCGCGTTCGCGCTCGGCGAGCGCCGGCGGCAGGGAATCCGCGGGACCGGGATACCCGATGGCGATCATCGCCACCGGCTCGTGTCCCGCAGGCAACGCCAAGGCGTCGGCAGCCGCTTCGCGGTGGAAGCCCCCCATCGGGTGGCAGACCAGACCGCGGGCGGTCGCTTCCGCGAAAAGCGCGAAGGTGGCCGCGCCCGTGTCGTGCCACGCGTAGCGGTTGGGCGAGCCGTCCCGGGGTGAGTCGAGGCGCGCCACGCTGAGGGCCAGCACCGGCGCGCGGCGGGCCCAGGCGTTGCCCTCCGCCAGCAGCGACGCAAACCGCTCGAAGGCCTCGCCATCCTCGCGCGCGGCGAAGAGGAAGCTCCAGGGTTGGTCGTTGTAGGAAGAAGGCGCCCAGCGGGCGGCTTCGAAGAGGGATTCGAGTTCCCCCATCGGAACCGCCCGCGGGTCAAAGGCCCTCGGGCTCCAGCGTTCGGCCAAGAGCGCGTGCACCGGCCGATCGACGGGCGCGGGCTTGGGAATCCAAGCACTCACGAGCGACCTCCGGCCGCGGCCACGCTGCGGGCCAACTTGGCCATGTCCCAGACCACCACTTCGGCGTCGTCCAGGCCTTCGAACACAACCGGCCCGGACTCCTCCAGACCGACCGCATCGCCGGGGCCGAGCTCGACCCCCGCCACGCGCACACGCCCGCGGGCCACGTGCACCCATGCGGAACGCCCGGGCTCCAGGGACCAGCTTTGGCTCTCACCCGCGTCGAAGAGCCCGACGAGCATGCGCGCGTCCTGGCCGATCGGGATGGCCTGGTCCGCGCCCTCGGAAGCATCACCGGAGGGAGCGACCATCAGTTGCAATCGACCCCGGCGCCCTTCCACGGGAAAGACCCGCTGGTCATAACGCGGCTCGCCTCCCCGCTGTGCGGGCAGGATCCACATCTGCAACAGGTGCAGCGGCGCCTCGGAGGACGGGTTGAACTCGCTATGCAACACGCCGCTGCCGGCGGACATGAACTGCACCTCGCCCCGGCCCATGCGCGCGCCGTTGCCCATGCTGTCCTTGTGCTCGAGTTCGCCCTCCAGCACCCAGGTCACGATTTCCATGTCCTGGTGGCCGTGGGTCGCAAACCCGCCGCCGGGGGCGACCCGATCCTGGTTGAGCACGCGCAGGTTCTCGAAGTGCACGTGCTCCGGATCGCGGTAGTCCGCGAAGGAAAAGGTGTGATGGGCATCGAGCCAGCCGTGGTTGGCGTGACCGCGCTCGTGACTGCGCCGGATCTTCATGGGGACGTTCCTTTGGGTTGGGGGGCCCGGCGACCTGCCGAACCCGGAGACGATCGCGCCGCGGGCCCCCGGGGGGCGGCCGCGCGGCGCGTCGAGATATAGGCCATGCTGCGAGATCTTTCCCAGCCCCCCGGCACAATGGCGCCCATGGCCCCCGCTCCGGACGTCGTCGCCGTGGACTACCGCCCGGCCCTGGTGCAGCGCGAAGGGGTCGGCCGGGCGGTGCGCGAGTGGGTGCGCGCCCTGGCGGCGCTCCCCGATGCGCCGCCGCTGGCCCTATTCGGTTGGACCCTCGCGCCTGCCGCCTTGGAAGCCGGCGATTTCGCCTTTGCAAGCGGCGGCCGCGTTCGGCTCCACCGCCGCCGCCTGCCCCACCGCCTTTTGGAGCGGGGCTTGCCCCTCCTCGGCCGCGGCATCGCGGAGCTCGTCGGCGGCGCGCGGCTCGTCCACCAAACCCAACTGCGCAGCTTGCCTCCTGGACGGGCCGTCCAGGTTGCGACGCTCTGGGATTGCCTGTGGCACGGCGAGGAGTTGCCTTGGCTCGCGCCCGAGGAAGCCCGGGCCATGGCCCGGCGCGCCGGCGCCTTGGCCCGCTCCAGCGCGCGCCTCCAGGTGCCCACGCGCCACGCGGGCGCAGAGGTCGCGCGGATCCTGGGGGTGTCGCCGGAACGCATCGACCTGGTTCCCCTGGGCGCCGAACACCTGCTGCATTTGCCGTCCGAGCCCCTGCCCGGCGAGCCGCCGGAACCCGGCTTCCTCTTGACCGTGGCGCGCATCGACGCGCGAAAGAACCACCTGGCGGTGCTGCGCGCCCTGGAGCGCATCGCCGCGGGCGGACTTCGCATTCCCTGGATCGTGGCCGGTCCCTTGGGGTTTGGGGCGGAGGGGTTCTTGGAAGCCCTCGAACGCTCACCGATCCGGGATCGGGTCCGGCGGGTCGGCGCGGTCAGCGACCGGCAGCTCGCCGGCCTCTACCGCGGAGCGCGCGCCTTCGTTTTCCCGAGCCTCGGGGAGGGATTCGGACTGCCGCCCCTGGAAGCCATGGCCTTCGGTGTGCCGGTGGTGGCGAGCGCCGGGGGAGCTTTGGGCGAGGTGCTGGGCGACGCCGCGCTGGCGGTGGACCCGCGGGATGTGGGCGCCTTGGCCGGAGCGATCGAAACCCTCTTCGGCGACGGGGAAGCCGCCCGGGTCTGGGGCCTCAAGGGCCGCGAGCGGGCGAGCGCATTCAGCTGGGAGCAAACGGCTCGTACCGCCCTGGAGTCCTGGCGCAAGGCGCTGGCCGAAGCCGGTTGAAACCGAGCGCCGGGGCGCCCGGATCAGGCGCCGGCGACGACGAACCAGGCCAGCAAGAGGGCGATGCCGTGGACCAGGCAGAAGGTGTAGAGGCGTTGGGCGCGCATGGGGATCTGGGGGCGGGCGCTGGGCTCCGCCGCGACCCTCAACCTAAGGCCAGGCCGGGTGTTTGTCGGTCACCGGATCGCAACGGCGCCGGCGAGCCGCGCGTGAAGGGCCCTCAGGCCCCACCGGGCGCCGACCTCTGCCGGATGGCCGCCGCATCCAACTGGTCCGCGGACCACAGCAGTCGCCCCTGCATGCCCCCCGCCACGGTCAGGGTCTGCCCGGTGACGTGGCGCGAAAGGGCCGGACTGGCCAGCACCACCACCGCCCGGGCCACGTCCTCGGCCCGTGCCAGTTGGCGCAGGGGCAAGGTCGCCGCCACGCGCTCCACCGCGCGGTCGTCGGCCAATGCCTCGCGGGCCATTTCGGTCACGGTCCAACCGGGCTCGACCAGGTTCACGCGCGCGAAGGGATCGAGGCGTGGCAACTCCACCGCCATGCTGGCGAGCAGACCGTAGAGCCCGGCCTTGGCCAGGGAATAATCGCTGTGGTCGCGCTCGCCGAAACGCGCGGCCGTGGAGCCGATCAAAACCGCGCTGGCCCCGCGGCCGTCGGCGCGCGGCCCGTCCTCGGCCAAACCCTTGGCGAAGGCCCGCAGGGTGTGCACTGCCCCCATCAGGTTGACGGCCACGGTGCGCTCCAGGCGTTCGAGGGACATCGTGTGCAGAGCTTCGTCGGCCCGGGGCCAAACGCCCGCACAGGCCACCACCACGTCGATGCGTCCGAAGCGAGCGCGCGCGGCATCGAAGGCCGCTTGCGTCGCGTGTGCATCGGACACGTCACATTCGAGCAAGAGCGCGCGCTCCGCCCAGCCCTCGGCCCGGGCGAGTCGTTCGAGTTCCCCCACGCGGGTGTGGGCTCCCAGGGCCAACTGACAGCCCTCGGCGAAAAAAGCCCGGGCAATCGCACGGCCGATGCCGCCGCTCGCACCGGTAAGGAATACGGAAAGCCCGGCGAGATCGGTAACCATTGCGCCAGGGTAACGCGGGGCGGCACGCGCGCTGCAGCGCGTTTCGGGGCGGCGATTCCCGCCCGATGGCTACACTGGGACGCGGAAACAACCGTTCCTGCTCCCGCCGCACGGCGCCCTTTGGATGGGGCGTCCGCGGTCCACCCTCGAAGCGAGATCCCCTCCATGCGCTATCGAATCCTCCTCGCCGGCGGCCTTTTGGCCATCGCCGCAAGCTGCGCCAATCGCGCCGACGTCACCGTGCGCGAGCCGATCCAACACCCCGAGTACGGCCTGATCAGCGCCCAACCGGTGGAAGGTTGGCAGGTCTTCGGCGCCGACGTGCCCGACGAGACGCCGATGACCCTGGCCGCGCTGCTCGCCGATGCCAACCGCCACAAAAACACCCACGTGGTGGTCGAAGGGGTCGTGCACGAGGTGTGCGTCAAGAAGGGTTGCTGGATGACCCTGGAGAACGACGGCCGCACCGTGCGCGTGCGCTTCAAGGACTACAAGTTCTTCGTGCCAAAGGACTGCACCGGCAAAACCGTGCGCATGCACGCCTGGTTCGAGACCAAGGAGCTATCCGTGGCCGAAGTCCAGCACTACCTGGAGGACGCCGGCCGCCACGAAGAAGCGGCCCAGGTGACCGAGCCCCAGGTCGAGTACTCGCTCTACGCCTCGGGTGTGCGCCTGCGCGACTGATTCCTTCTCGCGGTAGCGCGCGCGATTCCCCGCGATGCGCAGGTCCCCGGCCGGCATCCTTCAGAGCGGGCCGGGGGGCCGCGGACTGCGCGGAACCGCGCGCGCGCTACCGCGCCAGCCACTCGCGGATGCGATCCTCGAGTTCGTCCCGAGTCGCGCGGAAGGCTGCTAGGCGCAGCGCTTCGTCGCCCCGCACCTGGGTTCAGGTCCCGCGACCCTCAAGCGGGTCTCGTCGACGCGCTGGACGCAACCAAGGGGCCCTGCGTCGCGGCCGCGCTGTGCAGCGCGTGCCGGCGACGTGCTCGGGGTCATGGAGCATGCGCCCGCCTCAGGCGATGTGGGCGGCTGGGCTGAGCCTGCGGTCCGACTCCGCGTAGAGACCAGGACGGCGGAATAGGCGCCGGGTCCCGTGGATCGCTCCGGGCAGCTCAAGCGACCGGAGCCGTCGGTGGACCAGCGCGATGGCACCGAAGGCCGTGGCCTTCACACGCCCGGCCCTCCCCAACCGCCCGTTGTTTGCCCCGAGCATCGGGCGACCCGGCTCGACCTAGTTTCCGCGGTCGAGACGCTGGGCGGCAGGCCCGGCAACACGCGCCTTGCGCCGAGCCCGCGTTCTCCGATTGCAAAATTGCGCGATTTGGGTGCGCTTCTCTGCAACCGGGACACGCAACCGAAGTCCTTGGGTGGCAACCGGCGTTTCTTTGCCCCTAACCCGCTCAAGGGACGCTGGCTTCGGGGATCGAGAGGGAGGAGGAGCGTCATGGTGGACCCTAGGTCCTGGGCCGAATGGAGTGCATTTGCCTGGCGGTACAGCGCGCATCTGGTGGGCACAACGGCGAGCAGATCGTCGACGGCAGGGGACCTGGCCCAGGAAGCCTTGGTGCGGCTGTGGCTGACCGCGCAGTCGGGCCGGCCCATCGTCCGTCCCACCGCATGGCTGCGCACTGTGCTCTTGCGTTTGACGCTGGACGAGGCGCGTCGCCCGCGACCGCCCTGGAAACACCCCCACCCCCCATGGTCCGCCGCGGAATGCGAAGCCTCGGACCCGGCATGTGAAGCCCCCTGGGCCGATCCCGAACACGCAGCCCAAGTGGCCGAGATTCGGGATCGGGCCGAGGAACTCCTCAAACGCCTGCCTCCACCCCATCGCGAGATCGCCAGGCTGCAAGTGCTAAGGGGCGCCAGCCGCAGCGAAATCATCCGATGGCTCCAACGCTGGCGCCCCGTGGGCGAAGAGGAGTGCCGCAGACTCCTGAGGGCCACCCACCGGGCCCTGAGGATAGCGCAACAGTTGGTCTGTAATTTCTCGTGGCGGTCTCAGTCGGAGTCCATGGAGAGGTAGAGGCGGCCGGTCTCCCATTCGTCGGAGGTCTCGGCCAGGACGGCGGACACGAGGCGCAGGGCGCTGGCCTCGTTGGGGAACAGGGATGCGACGCGGGTGCGGCGCTTGAGTTCGCGGTTGGTGCGCTCCAGCACGTTCGAGGTGCGCAGGCGACGGCGGTGTTGCTCTGGCAGCCCGAAGACGGTCAGGCCTTCGACCAAGTTCGTCTCCATCCAGTCGGAGAGTTTCGGGGCGCTCTCTTGGTAGCGCTCCACGGTCAGTCTGAGCAGCCGCTCGGCTTCGGCTCGGTCGGGAGCGTTGAAGATGGCCCGGATGTCGCGGGCGACTGGCCCGCGCATCTCGGCTTTGGGCACGTAGGCCGTCGCATTGCGCTGCAGATGGACTTGGCAGCGCTGCCAGCCTACGGAGGGAAAAACTGCGCGCAGGGCTGCACGCAGCCCGCTGTGGTCGTCGCTGGTGATCAGCTTGACGCCGTGCAGTCCGCGCCCGATCAGTCCTTCGAGGAAGCTGCGCCAGTGCACCTCGGCCTCGGACAGGGAGACGCTGCAGCCGAGCACCGAGCGCTTGCCGTCTTCGCGTACGCCGGCGGCGACCAGCACGGCGCAGTCCACGACGCTTCCGCCGTGGCGGACCTTGAGGTAGGTCGCGTCGAGGACGAGGTACCGGAAGCGGCCCAAGGGACGGCTGCGCCACAGCTCGAGCTGCTCGTCCAGCTCTGCCGCGAGTCGCGAGACCTGGGTCGAGCTGATCTCGAGGCCGCAGAGCTTCTCGGTGACTTCCTTGACCTTGCGGGTCGAGACCCCGTTGACGTACATCTCGGCCACAGCCAGGCGCAGCGCCATCTCGGAGCGTTCGCCGCGCTCGAGAGCCTGGGGGTAGAAAGGAGGAACACCGTCCGCCAGATCTCGGGTCTTGGGAATGCGCAGTTCGAGCTCACCCAGGCGGCTCTTCACCGTCTTTGGCTTGAAGCCATTGGCGTGACCCCGCCGCTCCCTGGACCGCTCCCAGGGGCCGGCCCCCAGATAGGCGGCGCGCTCGAGCAGCATGGCTTGGTTGAAGAGCATCTCGAGGGGCCTGGCGAGGTCGTCAAAACCGTGCGCGGTGAGGAGTTCCAGTGCGGCGGAGATCGTGGTAGCGTCGGGGGCGTGGTGGGACATCTTCGGGCTCCATTGGAAGGTCGAACTCCCACATGGAACCGACTCGATTCCCGCCACTCCAGATCAACCCGGGCCGTTTTCGGCGGCGGGCCCCTCGGGGCCCGCCGCCGCGCTCCGCCGAGCCGCTGCGAGTTCGCAGGGCGCCGAGGAGCGAGGCTGCGCACGGGCTGCGCTGGCCGAAACTACAGACCTACTGGTACACCAACTGAATCTGTGTTGCGTGTAGCAGATTAGTCCTCGGTCTGGATGCTAAAGGATCTGTCCAAGTGCGTGCCCAAGCGCAGCCTAACATGCGCTCCGCGCGCAGCTTCTCTATGGCCGACGACAGAGAACCGATTGCGCGCCGTCTCTCTCGAAGACCTGAACTAAGCAGGACGGCGCGGTGCATCGATGTGATCCGGGAGGTCAACCGTACAATCTCGTCATTCTCGATCCGCGTACTCAATCGGACCTTTGGGATCAACCCTGAGCTATCCATCGCTGCACCGTGACCCCGACCCCCGAGCAAGAAGCCCGCAAGCTCATCGACGCTGCCCTGGCCGAGGCGGGCTGGGTGGTGCAGGACCGGGGGGAATTGAACCTGCGGGCAGGGCGAGGTGTGGCGTTGCGGGAGGTGCCGTTGGCTTCGGGACACGGGCAGGCGGACTACCTGCTGTTCGTGGACGGGAAGGCGGTGGGGGCGCTCGAGGCTAAGCCGGTGGGGCACACGCTCAGCAGCGTCGAGGCCCAGGTGGATAGGTACGGCAAGGGCCTGCCGGCGAACTTGCCGGCGGCGGTTCGGCCGTTGCCCTTTCTGTACGTCAGTACGGGGGTCCAGACCTGCTTCATCAACGGGCTCGACCCGCGCCCCAAGTCGCGGAGGCTCTCGATCAACCTGCCCCACATCCACAGGCCCGAGACGTTGGCCGAGTGGATCGAGGCCGAGTCCCTGGACGCCTGGGTTCGGCGCCTGGACGCCGAGCGGGTGGTGGGGCATACGTCGGCGGAAGCGGAGCGCCCGGCCTCCCTGCGGGCGCGGCTGCAGACCTTGCCGGCTCTGATGGCGGGGACGCTCTACCCGAACCAGATCGAGGCGGTCACCCACCTGGAGCAGTCGCTGAAGATGGACCGGCCGCGGGCGCTGATCCAGATGGCGACGGGCTCGGGGAAGACCATCGCGGCCATCACGGCGATCTACCGCCTGATTCGCTTCGGGGGAGCCCGGAGGGTGCTCTTCCTGGTGGACCGCAGCAACCTGGGCGAGCAGGCCGAGAAGGAGTTCCAGGGGTATCTGGCTCCCGACAGCAACCGCAAGTTCACCGAGCTCTACAACGTCCAGCGGCTGACCTCGAACACCATCATGGATTCGAGCCGGGTCGTCTTCGCGACGATCCAGCGCGTGTACTCGATGCTGCGCGGTGAGGCGGACCTCGACCCGACTCTGGAGCGTGACTCGCAGTTCGAGACTGGGGGGCCGGCGGACGCCAGGCCTAAAGAAGTCGTCTACAACCCCAGGATCCCGCCTGAGTTCTTCGACGTGGTGGTCGTCGACGAGGTCCACCGTTCGATCTACACGCTCTGGCGCCAGGTGGTCGAGTACTTCGACGCCTTCCTGGTGGGCCTCACGGCGACCCCGTCGAAGCAGACGCTGGGGTTCTTCGACAAGAACCTCGTCATGGAGTACACCCACGAGCGCGCCGTGGCGGATGGCGTCAACGTGGACTTCGAGGTCTACAGGATCCGCACCAAGATCACCGAGGGCGGCTCCAGGGTCGAGGCAGCGCCCGACGTCATGCTCGGCTACCGCGACCGCAAGACGCGCCTGACTCGCTGGGAGCGTCCGGATGAGGACCTCAGCTACGACCCGAACGAGCTCGACCGCCGCGTCGTCTCCAAGGACCAGATCCGCACCGTGGTGCGCGCCTTCCGCGACAAGCTGCCCACCGAGATATTCCCCGGCCGCCGCGAGGTGCCCAAGACCCTGGTCTTCGCCAAGGACGACAGCCACGCCGAGGACATCGTGGAGGTCATCCGCGACGAGTTCGGTCGCGGCAACTCCTTTTGCCAGAAGATCACCTACAAGGTCACCGGCGCCAATCCTCGCGATCTGATCCAGGCCTTCCGCAACCAGTATGAGCCGCGCATCGCGGTGACCGTCGACATGGTCGCCACGGGCACCGACATCAAGCCGGTGGAGATCGTGATGTTCATGCGCGCGGTCAAGAGCCGCATCCTCTTCGAGCAGATGAAGGGGCGCGGCGTGCGCGTCATCGACCCCAGCGACCTGCGTGCGGTCAGCGGCGAGGACGCGGTGGCCAAGACCCACTTCGTGATCGTCGACTGCGTGGGGCTGACCGAAACCGACCTGGCCGACACCCAGCCGCTCGACCGCAAGCCTACCGTGAGCCTGTACTCGCTCCTCGAGCACGTGGCCATGGGAGGCAAGGACCCCGCCCTGCTCTCCTCCCTGGCCAGCCGGCTGGCGCGCCTCTCGAAGAAGTGCGGACCCGAAGAACAGGAACGGATCGCCGAAGCCTCGGGCGGACCCGACCTGGCCGGCCTCGCCCGCGACCTGGTCGCCGGGCTCGCTCCAGAGGCCCAGGAGGAAGAGGCCCGGCGGCTCTTCGACCTGCCCGACGGCGAGGAGCCCAGCGAAGAGCAGGTCGCCCAGGCCGCCGACGGCCTGCTCGCCCGCGCCACCGAGCCCATCGCCACCCGGCCGGCCCTGCGAGAGCTGATCCAGGATATCAAGCGCGAGCTAGAGCAGGTGATCGACGAGGTCTCCCAGGACGAGCTGCTGGAGGCCGGCATCAGCGAGGAGGCCAAGGAGAAGGCCAAGGCGTTGACGGTCGACTTCGAGCGCTACCTGACGGAGCACAAGGACGAGATCGACGCCCTGCAGTTCTTCTTCGCGCCGGGGTACAAGAATCGGCTGTCGTTCAAGGACATCAAGGAGCTGGCCGCCGCAATCGAAGCGCCCCCGCGCGCCTGGACCCCAGAGAGGCTATGGCGGGCCTACGGGCTGCTCGAGCGCGACAAGGTGCGTGGCGCCTCGGGCAAGCGGCTGCTCGTGGACATCGTCTCGCTGGTGCGCTTCGCCACGCACCAGGCGGACGAACTCCTGCCCTTCAGCGAGCAGGTGCGCCAACGCTTCGAGCTGTGGATGGCCCAGCAGCAGGACCGCGGCCGCAGTTTCTCGCCCGACCAGGTGCGCTGGCTGGAGATGATGCGCGACCACATCGCGACGAGCTTGGAGATGACGTTGGAAGACTTCGATCTGTCCCCGTTCGCGGGAGCCGGCGGGCTGGGCAAGGCTTCCCAGGTGTTTGGGAGTGAGCTGCGTGAGGTGGTGGCTGAGCTGAACGGGGTCTTGGCTGCGTGACCGCCAAGAACTCCAAGCATCACTGGTCAGCAGCTAGGCTGGCAGACGTTGTAAGAGTGACTCGTGGGCGAGTCATGCCGCGCGAACACCCCGACCTTCCCTACGTTGGGATGGACGCCGTTGAAGCGCACACGATGCGGCTGATCGGCACAGCACCTTCGTCGGGGATGAAGAGCGCGGCAGTGCACTTCTGGCCCGGCGATGTCCTCTACGGACGCCTACGACCGTACCTCAACAAGGTTCTGAGCCCAGGCTTCCAGGGCCTTGCGTCGGCAGAGTTCATTCCCCTCACTCCGGAGGAGGGGGTTTCGCCTAAGTTTGTCCAGTTCAGACTCAACGCATCCGACTTCGTCGGCTTCGCCTCACAACTGGACGAGGGCGATCGTCCTCGAGTCGACTACGCGCAGATTGGGGCTTTTCAGCTTGAGCTCCCACCAACTGCGGAACAGCACCGGATCGTCCAAGCCATCGAGTCATACTTCACCCGGCTCGACGACGCCGAGGCGACTCTGCAGCGCGTGCAGCGCAACCTGAAGCGCTACCGCGCCTCGGTGCTCAAGGCGGCCGTGGAGGGACGGCTCGTGCCGACCGAGGCCGAACTGGCCCGCGCCGAAGGCCGCGACTACGAACCCGCCTCCGTGCTCCTCCAGCGCATCCTTGCCGAGCGCCGCCGCCGATGGGAGGAAGCCGAGTTGGCCAAGATGAAGGCCAAGGGCAGGGAGCCCAAGGACGACAACTGGAAGGCGAAGTACCGGGAGCCGGAGGCGCCGGACACTGCAGCGCTGTCGGAGTTGCCCGAAGGGTGGTGCTGGGCGTCAATGGACCAGATCACATCGCGGGTAACCAGCGGATCACGAGATTGGACCCAATACTACGATCGCGGTGATTCCGTGTTCCTGATGGCTCAAAACGTGCGGCCTGGCCACCTGGATCTCTCGCACAAGCAGTTCGTAGACCCTCCTTCCGCCGATTCGAGTTGTGAGCGGAGTCAGGTCTTGATGCAGGACCTGTTGGTGACCATCGTTGGTGCGAATACCGGCAACGTCTGTCGCGTGCCCATGGATCTGCCGAACCACTACGTCTGCCAAAGCGTAGCTTTGATGAGGCCGGTCGACCCCGCGGCCTCACGTTACCTTGAAGCCTACCTCAACGCTCCCAGCGGTAAGCAGGTGTACGAGCAGTTCATATACGGCCAGGGCCGTCCCCACCTAAGTTTCGACAACCTGAAAGCGACCCCCGTGCCGCTGCCGCCCTCTGGTGAACAAGCGCGGATCGTCGAGGCTGTTGATCGCATGGACATGGTCGGCGTCGCGACCGCCCACGAGACTACCGCGTGTGTGGCCCGTTGCCGTTCGCTCCGGCAGTCCATCTTGAGATGGGCCTTCTCCGGTCACCTAGTCGACCAGGACCCCACCGACGAACCCGCCTCACAGCTTCTCGAACGCATCCGCGCCGAGCGCGAGACCGCGACGGCCACCACTCGCGCATTGCCCCAGCGCACCAAAGCTAGAGCCAAGAAGTCATGAGCGACGCCGCCAACCGCATCGTCCAGAAGCTCTGGTCCTACTGCAACGTCCTGCGCGACGACGGGCTCTCCTACCAGGACTACCTGGAGCAGCTCACGTTCCTGCTCTTCCTCAAGATGGCCGACGAGCGCGCCCAGCTCACCGGCGAGAAGCAGGTCATCCCCAAGGGCTACCGCTGGTCCGACCTGGCGGCGCCGCGCATGGAGGGGGTCGAACTCGAGCAGCAGTACCGCGAGACCCTGCGTGTGCTCGGTACCAAGCGCGGCATGCTCGGCCTGATCTTCGAGAAGGCCCAGAACAAGATCCAGGACCCGTC
>JBJHAV010000033.1:0-18352 GCA_050480685.1 Planctomycetaceae bacterium
GGGTAGTCCCGGGGGAGCGACGTGTATCCCCGCGGGCGCCCGACTCCGCTCAGCGCCCGCCCAGGGCCGCGGCGAAGCGGTCCTGGGCCGGACCGCGGCCGGCGAGGCGCCCTCGGGCGATGTCCCGCCAGCGGTCTCGGTCGCCCTCCGGCAGGGAGGCGCTCCAGGTGCGCGCCATGCGCTCGACCGCGCCCCGATCTCCCAGGGCGGGCAAGAGGGACAGGTCCGCCAGCCAGTCGGCGATCGCGCCCAGACTCTGTTTTGGATCCGCGCCGATCTCCAAGAGGCCGTCCAGGTGTTCGCGGGACGCGGCCAAACGCGCCAGCGGTTCGCTCCACTCGCGGCGCAGCCTGCGGGCAAAGCTGCGCGCGCCGGCCGCGTCGCCGTCCTGGCGCGCCAGCCGCTCGGCCAGCCGCAGCATCGGTTGGAAGCTACCGCCGGTGAAGAAGAGGTCCTGCCCCAGCAGTTGGGCCAGGTCGCGCTCCAGCCCGGCGCGGGCCGCGGCTTCCAGGCGCGGATCGGGATTCGCCAATTCCCCGCGGGCCAATCCGCCGCGCAAAAACGGCGAAGGCGGATGGGCGGCGAGCAGGGCGAGGGCTTCGTCCACGCGCCCGACGGTGGCGAGCAGGTCCAGCTCCAGGGAGAGTAGCGAGGGCAGTTGCGTGCCGCCCGCCGCCCGGTGGTTTTCCAGCGCCGCCAGGGCGAGGTCGGGCCGGCCCTCCATCACCCACCCTCCCACGAGGGGACGCATGGCCCGCCGCGCGCCGACCGGGTCGCTGCTCACCGCCTCCAGGAGGCGCGTTTCGAGATCCACGAGCAGGTCGGCCACCGGCAGCGGCGCGCGCCTCGCGCCGCCCACAGCCAACGCCCGCGGGCGTGCCCCGGGAGGTGCCCCGGCCCCTGTCTGCAGGCGCACGAGCGGCAACTGGCCCAGTGCGCCGGAGCCGGCCCAAAGTCCTTCGAGCAGGGCCGCCCGTCCCGCCGGTTCGCGCCCGGCCGCCAGCTCCGCCGCGCCCTCCAGCAAGCGCCAGTCCGGCGCCGAGGGCCCGCGCGGATCGAGTTCCAACGCGCGGCGCACCGAAACGAGGGCCTCGGCCACCCGGCCCCGGGCGAGTTGCTCGCGGGCCAGGGCCGCATGCGGCCCCGCGCGCAGGGGGTGCACGGCCGCGCGCGCGCCGAGTTCCTCCAGCAACGCATCCCCTTCGCCCAGTTGGCGCAGGGCGCGCACACGCACGAGGCGCGGGCGCGGATCCTGGGGCGCGACCGCGAGGGCCAGGCGCGCCGCGGCGAGCGCATCCTCGGGCCGACCGGCTTCGATCGCCGCCTGGGCGCCGACGTCGAGCACCTGACCGGCCAGGGGCTGGGCAGCCAGGGGCAGCAGCAGCACCAGGGCGGCCGCCACACGCGCCCGCTGCGCGAACGGCTGCGCGGAGGGTGCGGGAGCCTGCGGGTTGCCGGCGCGACTCGCCGCCGCCAGGGCGCCCGCGAGCCCGAGCACGATCCAACCCCACTGGGGCAGGAAAGCCGCCTGGCTCTGGCCCAGGTCGAGCTGGTTGGCGGCGAGGAACACCGCACCGTAGGCGGCGAGGCCCACCGCCAGGGCCCGGGCGCGGCGGTCCTCGGCCGCTGCCGCCGCGCGCCGCAAGGCCTCGCAGGCGAAGAGGGCCAATGCGAGGGCCAAGAGCAGCGCCGGCAGTCCGGCTCCCTCCGCGATCGCCAGCGGCAGGTTGTGGGGGTGCAGGTCCTGGTCGGAGCCGTCGTAGTAGGAGGGCCGCGCGAAACGGGTGTGGGTGTAGTACTGGTTCGGGCCCTGGCCGACGAGCGGGCGCTCGGCGATCGCCGCGGCCGACGTGCGCCACAGGTACCAACGCTGCCCGACCGCCGAAGGTGTGTGCGTGCGCGTTTCGAGGGCCGCGACCAGGCGTTCCCCGGGCGGTGTCCAGGCGATGGCCGCGGCGGAAGCGGCGCACAACGCAAGCGCGAGACCGGCGGCCGCGGCGGCGGTCGCTCCCCGGCGCAGCGGGCCGAAGGCTAGGCCCGCCGCGAGCACTAGCGCGCCCACACCGAGTCCCGCCAGGCTGGCCCGCGATTGGGTGGCGAAGAGCGCGGCCGCCGAGCCCAGGGCGAGCAGCAAACAAATGAGCTGCGCTCCGCGTGCGCGCGCGGCGAAACACCAGGCGGCGCCGAGCACCAGGCCGGCGGCGAAGAGCGGCCCGATCCCGTTGGGATGCATGCCCAGGGCGCGCAGGCGCGTGGCGAACACCCGCTGCCAGGGTTCGTCGAGGCTCGCCACGAACACGTCCAGAGCCGAGAGGCACAGCACCGCCCCCGTGCCCACGAGGATCGCACCGCTCGAACGCGCCACCCCGCGCCGATCCAGGCAGGCGGCCAAGGAAAGAGCGAAGAGCGCCAGGGTCAAGACCCGCAAACCCACGCGGTAGCCGAGCCCCGGGTGATCCCCGAGGGCGCCCGCAACGAACACCCAGGCGACCAGGGCCGCACCCAAGGCCAGGGCGATGCGCATGCCGCGGCCCGCGAAACGCTCCACCTGCCAAGGGGCCGTGGCCAGGTGCAGCAACACCCCCGTGGCGAGCAGCGACCAAACCCCTTCCCCCTGGCGCGAGAACAGGTTGCCCGCGCCGACCCAGGCGATGACCAGCAGCGCGGCCAAACGTTCGTCCGCCCGCCAGGAGCGCGGCCCGGCGGCGGCGAAGAGTCCAAGGGCAAGCCCGATCAGCAAAAGCGGCCAGGCCTGATGGGGGCCGTCGGCGAAGTGCGCGTTGGCCGCGAAACGGGGCAGATCCGCGATGGCGTGCACCGCGAGCGCCACGGCCAGGGCGCCCGCGGCCAACTCCGCCAGGCTGCGCCGCAAAACGCAGCCCGCGCCGAGCACCAGCGCCAGTGCGCCGAAGGCGCCGAGAGGCAACGATGCGGACCAGCGGTGTGCGGCCGGAAAGCGCGTTTCGCTCACCAGGGCGTCCAAGAACCCGCCAATGGCCAAGAGCGCCAGGGCCAACACGGCGAGCGAAATGGCGCGCTTCACGTGCCGTCCGCGCGCCGCCACATCAGCGCCAGGCTGAGCCAGAGGGCGAGCGGCGCCACGTGCAGCAGCAGCCGGTCGGGAATCGCCGTGGTGAAGAGCGTCGGCAGGTCCCAGGGCGTCACGATCAGGATCACGCCGTAGGCCAAGATGGCGCCCACGGTGAGCAAGAGGTGCGGCAAGAGCGGGTGGCGCGCGAGCGCGGCCGGGCGCGTCAGGCGCCACAAAAGCACGAGCCAAAAGAGCGGCCAGAGCAGGTTCCAGCGCAGGGGATGGGCGAAGGCCTGGGCAAAACCCGCGGCCACCACCGGGGCGCGCGCGGCGGCTTCCTCGGGCGAACGCGGACTGCGATCCCAAGGACCGGGTTCGGGCCCGCGTTCGATGCCAAAAACCCGCGCGATGGCCGCCGGGTAGTCCTCATCCACGGACGGAATCTCGCCGCGGATCGCGAGCCACGGTCCCACCAGGGCCAACATGGCGGCCACGGCCAGGCCGGCGCGCAGCAAAACCTCCCCGCGCGGTGGCCCGCCGCGCACCAGCAACGCCAGCGCGGTGAAAACGAGCAGCGCCAGCGCCGCCAGGGCCATTCCTTCGTTCTTGAGCAGCGCCGCCCCGCCGAGCAACAGGCCGCCGATAAGCGCGTCCCCGCGTGTTCCCGTCGGACCTTCCGATGCCGTGGGGCGCTGCAAGGCTCGCCCCAGGCAAAGGCACGCCGCCAGCAGCATCGCCGCCAGGGGCAGGTCCGCGGCTCCGTCCAACGTCCATCCGTCGGGGATGCGGAAGGAGCCCATGTGCGACCAATGCTCCTGCGCGTAACTCGATCCGAAGAGCAGCGCCAAGGCGCACATGCCCAGCCGCTGGGGCGAGAACTCCAAGGTCTCGAAAAAACGGCTCTCGTCGGTCACCCAACTCCAGGGGTTTTGGGGCAACTGGCTGTAGTAGAGCAGCGGCAACCAGGCCAAGCTGAACGCGCCGAGCAGCGCGGCGCTGCGCCCGCGGCGACGCAGGGCCGTGCCGACGAGTGCGATCGCCGCCAGGGCGTAGAGCGCCATCAGCGGGCGCGTCGCATCCTCGGAAAAGGCGCCGCCCGCGGTGCCCACCTGCGCGTGCAACGCGGGCAGGCCCGGCGGGTAGTTGGGGTGCGTCATGATGCGCCCCATGGGCGCGCCGATGTCGGTCCACGACTCCGTGCGGAAA
Organism: Planctomycetaceae bacterium; assembly: GCA_050480685.1. Lineage (GTDB taxonomy): Bacteria > Planctomycetota > UBA1135 > UBA1135 > JBJHAV01. Next base: position 4,238 of record JBJHAV010000033.1, read on the forward strand.
CCCTCGTGGTAAACCAGCTTGCCCTTGTAGGCGAAGTGGTAGACCGGATCGAAGACGTGCATCGGCATCGACGATGCGTACAGCGCGGCGAAGGCCGCGCCGGCCAAGGTTCCGGCCAGGGCCAGGCCTTGCAGCGCGTGCCAGGGCGTGTTTTCGTCGGGCGCTCCGCTCGCCGCCGAAAGCCCGCTACCGCGCCGCGCCAAACGCGCCCGGAGTTCGAGCAGCGCACCAAGGGCGGCCAAGGCGGCGAGCAGCGCGCGCCCCCCGCCGGTGGAGAGCGGTCCAACGAGCATCACCAGATGCGCGTGCAGCGCCGGTCCGATCGCCAAACCGAGCAGCAGCGCCAGGGCCTGGCGTTCCAGTTCGCCCCGGGGCCGCGCGCCCAGGCGCTCCGCGAGCCGCAGGGCCCCGAGTCCGCCCAGCCAAAGGCCCAGGGCCACGGCCAAGGTCGCGCCGGTCAGCACGGCACACCCTCCGCTCGCAGAGGTGCCCACAGGCGGATTTGGGCGACGGCTTTCATCGGCCGGCTTCCCCCCAGCCCTCCGGCGAGCCGCCTTCGAACTCCAGGGCGCCGTCCTCTTCCGGTTCGCTCACCACTTCGATCGGCCGGCCCAGATCGACACGCACCCAGCGCTCGCCCTCCCGTCGGTAGAGCTCCACCTCACTCGGCACGAAGGCACGTGTGACCGGATAACGCAGCAACCAGCGGATGTCGCGCTCTTCGATGGCCGCGACCAACTCCTGTTCCCGCTCGATGCGTTCGCCCAAGGACAGTTGCCTCGGGTCGACCTCCACGTGGTGGGCCAGCCAGCGCGGGTAGTCCACCAGCGTGCCACTGGCCCAGTCCGAACGCTGGGTGTAGAAGCGGATCGGATAGGCGTAGTGGTTGAGGAACAGGTGCCAGCGGGCCTGACCGCTGGGCGTCGCCACGCGCGTGGGCTCCAAGAGCACCCGTTCGCCCGGCGGAATGATGCGTTCGAGCCGGGCCATCGTGTGCACGAAGGAGCGCTTGAACCAGGTCACACCCGTCAGGGAAGCGCGCTGGGCGGCCAAGTCCTGCCCCCTGCGTTCGTCGTTCCAGCGGGCCGTGTAATGCAGTGCGAAGGCCATCGGCAGGATGGCCATCAACGCGCTCAGGACCGCGAGCCAGAGCAGCGCCCGGGGAGGCGGGAGCCATTCGGCTTGTGCTTCGCGCTCGTCCGGGGAGTTGCCGGAGCTCATTCGTCGCCGCCCAGGTAACCGGCCGCCTCCAGATCGCGCCGCAGGTTTTCCGGCAGGGCCCCGGCTTCGACCGTCTGGAGGCCGGCGGCGGCCGCGTCGACCCGCGCCCAGACCGCGCGCGCGGCGAGCACCCGCGGATCGTCCGGCGCCAGGTCCCGGGGCGCGATCCACGAGCGTTCCTTCGGATCGGCCGCCAAATCGAAGACCACCTCGGCGCGCTCGGGCGCGAAGCGAATCACCTTTTGGTCACCCAGGTGCACACCGCGCTGGTGGAAATCGAGGGGCCGCACGGTCAACTCCACGGGCACCGGCTCGACCGTCGCCCGGCGCCGGCCTTCCAGCACCGGCCGCAGGGAGCGCCCGTAGGTGTGCGCAAAACCGCCCAGGTCGCACCAATCCGCCAGGGTCGGCGCCACGTCGATGAGGCTCACCAGGCCCCCGTGGCGCGTTCCGGCCGGGATTTGGCCGGGCAGGCGGAAGATCAGCGGGATGCGCAGCACTTCTTCATAGAGCGTGTGTTTGTGCCCTAAAAAGCCGCGCTCCATGAACTCCTCGCCGTGATCGGAGGTGATCACCACGAGGGTGTCGTCCAGACGTCCCAGGGCGGCCAGTTTCCCGAGCATGCGCTCGATGTTGTGGTCCGTGTAGAGGATCTCCGCGTCGTAGAGCGAAATCAGCCGCAACAGATCGCGCTCGGCAAGCGGACCGCGCGCCAAGAGCCCCTGGAAACCGAGCCCGTCGATGGGGCCCTCGTAGCCGGGGAAAAACACGTCGAACTCCGGCGGCGGCTCGTAGTCGTAGTGCACGTCCCAAAGGTGAACGAAACAAAAAAAGCGGTCGCCTGTGCGCAGGCTCTGCGCGAAGCGCTCGAAGGCGGCCACGATCGCCGGGCCGGTGACTCCCCGGTGCGAGGCGTCGTGCACCGAACGCACGTCGCCCCAGCCGCCCTCGGCCTCTAGGCCGAAGAGTTTGTCCGGCGACTCGACCGAACTGGTGGAGCAGTCCACGTACTCCTCGAATCCGCGGTCGAAGCCGAACCAGGGGTGCACGTTGGGGCCCGACCAGATGCCGAAGGTGCGCCAGCCCGCGGCCTGGAACGCCTCGGTCACCAGCCGCCGGTCCGGGGGCAGCCGATCGGGTAGGTCACGCACCCCGTGGACCTCGTTGGGCAAACCCGTCAAAAGCGCCAGGTGGCTGGGCAGGGTCCAACTGGTGGTCGAAACCGCGTGTTCGAAAAGCGCGCCCTGCTCCGCCACCAAACGGTCGATGGCGGGGGTCGTGTTGCGGTCCGGGCGCGTGCGGCTGCGGTAGCCGTAGGCCCCCACGTGGTCCGCGCGCAGGCTGTCGATGCTGAGCAGCAGCACCCCGCTCGGGCGGGTGTCGCCTCGGCCGCAGCCGGCGGACAGGAGGCCCGCCAGGGCGACGGCCCAAAAGAAGGCGCGGTTGCCGCCGCAGCGGGCGCCGCGGGGGCCCTTGCCGGGGGCCGGGGGGGAGGGGATCTGGGCCATCGAGGGGGATACGATTCGCGGGAGCGCCGCGCTAGAAGCCTACCGGACGGGCTCGACGGGGCAGACATCGGCCGCCACACTCGTCCCGGACCTGTCCGATGAGCTCCGAACCCCGCCCCGTTCCCACCGCCGGCGAAGCCCTCGACCGGCTCGGCCCCCTGGTGCGGGACATGCAGCACGCCCTGCGCAGCGAGTTCGGCGCCCAAAGCGCCTACTCCCTGCTGCCCACCTGGACCCGCGACCCGGAGCTGCGCCGGGTGCTGCTGCGTTTCCGCGACCAACAAAAGGAGCACGTGGAAAGCCTGCGGGCCGTGATCGAAGAACTCGGCCAGCGCGCCCCCAAGAGCCGCTGGACCCGCTCGGTCGCCGCCTGGGGCCTGTTCCTGGTCACCCCCGTCCTCGGCATGCGCTTCGCCCTGCGTCTGTGCGCCGAAGCCGCCGACACGGTCTCGCGCTGGTACGCCGAATACACCGCCCACCTCCTGGAACACGGCCGCCTGGAGCCCGCCCGCACCTGCCAGGAAATCGGCCGCCAACGGGCCCGCCAAGCCCAAGTCCTGCGCGCCTTCATCGAACACCTGCATTGAGGACGCGGGCAAGAACCGGCCGGATCCGGACGGCCGGGGGGCGGGGTGGGGCCGGTAGGATGCGCGGGGAGGACATGATGGATCAGGTCGAAACGGTGGGCGAGCAGGGCGTGCGGGCGGGTGAGCCGGCGCACGAGCGATTTGGGCGGCGGGTGGGGGAGGTGAGGGAGCGGGGCAAGGCCCTGGGCAAGCTGGCGGGGGCGCTGGCGGTGCTCGGGCGGGAGGGGACCTGGGCGGACTTGGGGGGCCTCGAGAAGGTTTTGGAGCGGCTCGGCAAAAAGGTCGCGGCGATCGGGGGGGAGAGCGCGTTGGGCCAGGAGGTCTTGGCGTCGGCCCGGGAGGAGCTCGAGGCGCGGCGCGCGCGGTTGCGCGAGGGGCTCGGGCGGGAACTCAAGGCGCTGTGCGACGCGCGCGGTCTCGACATGCGTGTGGTCAGCCGGGAAGAGCCCGTGGAGGTGCGCATCGCGCCCCTGGCGGTGGTCATCGATCGCCAGCGCGGGAAGGCGGAGGTGCGTTTTGCGCGTTTGGCGCTCGAAACGGCGGCGGCCGATCCGGAGGCGATTTGGGCGGCGCGCGAGCGCGCCCTCGGCCGGCTGGAGCAGGGTTTCGACCCGGCGACCTTCTTCGAGGCCTGCCGGCGGGCCTGGCTGGCGGCGCGCGCTTCGGCCGGGCCTGCGCCGCAGGCGGAGCGGGGCTCGCCCGAGCGCGTGGAGCTTGCCGACTTTTTGCCGCAGCTCGCGCTGCAGTTCCAGCGTCCGGCCTTCCGCGTGCACCCGGTGGAGAAAAACTTCATCGGGTATCCGCGGGCGCGTTTTGCCTACGACGTGCTGCGGTTGCAGCGCGCGGGTCAGTTGGCGCAAGGGGGCTGGCGCCTGAACTTGGGTGTGGCCACCGGCACCAGCGCAAGCAAGAAGGACCGCGTGCTTTGGTGCGAGGACGAATACGGTCAGGGGGAGTACAAACTGACCGTGTTCTTCACCCAGACACAAAACCCCGCAGCCGCCCGCCCGTGAAAGCTATTCATGAACTCGGCCCCGACCTGGCCCGGCACATTCTGGACCGCATGGGCTCCACCGGGCAGCCGCCGGAGCGCGGCGCGCGGCTGGTCAACGTGGCCACCGAGGATCTGCTCGAAATCCTGCGCGCGGAGTACCTGGTGCCCATGCGCACCAGCGGCCGCAACTCCAGCTTCAAGCTGGTCCAAGCGCCCTTCGGCGGGGGCAAAACGCACTTTCTGCACTGCCTGCGCGAGTTGGCCTGGTCCGAGGGTTTTTCCACGGCCCTGGTGGGTCTTTCGCCGAAAGAGTGCCCCTTCGACCGCCCGGTGCTGATCTACCGCGCGGTGGCGCGCATGCTCGAGTTGCCCGTCCAGGACATCGAAGAACAGCCCCAACCCGGCTTGCCCGCGGTCCTGCGCCGTGTGGCCCGGCGCCGGGCCGAAGCGGCCGGCAAGGAGGCCTTCCTGCGCTGGCTCGACGAAGAGTTCGCCGAGGCGCCGGTGGAGAGCCTGGCCGTTTTGCGCGCGGTGCGCGGTTTCCTGGAAGCCGAGTTGGCCTCCGACCGGGATGCGCGTGAGGAACTCGGCGACTACCTGCTGGGCGAGAAGGTCGACCCCGAGGTGCCGAAGCGTTATCGGCTGCGGGAGCAGCTCGACGACGAAAACGCCTTCCGCTGGTTGCGCAGCGTCGTGCAGTGTTTGGCGCACCTGGGGCTGCCCGGGGTCGTGCTGATGTTCGACGAAATGGACCGCAACATGAGCCTGGGCACACGCCGGCGGCGGGACATCGGCGACAACCTGCGCCAGATGATCGACTACTGCGGCCAGTCGCTGTTGCCCGGGGTGCTGTGGTGTTATGCGGTGCCGCCGGAGTTCATGACCACGATCGTGCCCGAGTACCCGGCCTTGGCCCAGCGCCTGGAGGGGCTCGGCCACTTCGCCGCGGCCAGTCCCCTGCAGCCGGTGATCGACCTGGACCGCCTGCCGGTGGCTCCCACCGATCTTTTGACCGCGATCGGAATGCGGCTCTTGGACCTCGCCCGCTGCGCCCACGGGGAAGCGGCCTTGGATGCCGACCTGCAGGCGCGGAACCTGGAAACCCTGGCCGTCGAGCTCGGCGAGCGCCAGCTCGAAAGCGGCACCCGGCGCCAGTTCGTGCGCGCGGCGGTGGCGTTGCTCGAATCCCAGCGCCGCGGCGGAGAGAGCCTTTTGGATGGGTCCGAGGTGCGCGCCCTGATCGCCGGGGGCCGCGCGGGGGAGGGCATCGAGCTTCCCGGCGAGGTGGAGTTCTAGGCGGTGACGGACTTCGCCCGGGGTGCGCGGGTCGCGCACGCCCAACTCGGCAGCGGCACGTTCGTGGGCAAACTGCCCGATGGAAAGGCCCGGGTGCGTTTCGACTTCGCGCGGGACTTGCCCCTGAGTGTGCCGCGCGACCAACTCGCGCCGCTCGATTCCGAGCAGGCCGCAAGCAAGGCGCCCGCCGCAGCCGCCGCACCGCCGCCTAGCGCACCGGCCCTCGGCCGCTTGAAGCTGAGCGCGGCGCCGCTGGTTTTGCGCGAACTGGCTCCCCTGCGCCTGGAATCCGCGGATGCCTGGCAAACCTTGGAGGCCTTGCGCCTTGGGGTGGTGCCCGCGCGCGGCGTCGAGGCCTACACCGTCGGTCGCCCGGCGGAGCTCAAAAGTCTCGGGCAGCTCCTGGACGCGCGGCGCGGCAGTCGCATCGTGTGGGGCGACTACGGCGCCGGCAAAACCCACCTGATCGAAATCGCCGAACAACTCGCCCTGGAGCGCGGGTTCGCCGTCGCGCGGGTGACCCTCGATCCGCGCCAGCACGCGCTGCAACATCCCCTGCGGCTCTATCGCGCCCTGGCCCGGGCCCTGCGCTTGCCCGGCACCAGCCAGGACGGACTGGAGGGGCTTATGTTGCGCCTGGTGGAGAGTCCCGAGCACTATCGGCCGAGCGGCCGCCGGGCCAGTCGTTTTTTCAGCCCGTACCTGCACGCCCTGCGGCGCGGCGACCCGGATCTGGTTGGATGGCTGCGCGATTACGCACACGGCGACCACATGGACGCCGACGACGTGAACAGTTTGCTCGCGCGCGCCGGTTGGCCGGGGCAGCGTGTGCTCACGCTCTCGGACTACCGCACCTACGGGCGCATGTACGTGCACATGATCGGCACCCTGGCGGCCTGGTGCGAAGACGCGGGCCTGGGCGGGTTGGTGCTGCTCTTCGACGAAGTGGAGCGCGTCGATGCCCTGGGGCGCATCGACCGGATGCTGGCCTTCGAAGTGCTCAAACACTTCGCGGCGGTGACCATGGAGCGGGACGATCTGGCCTTCGATCCCGAAGCGCTCTACAAGGGCGGGCAAGAGGTGCACAAGCGCATCGGGCTGCGTTTCGACGATTCCCAGCCCCTGGCCGCGGTGTTTGCCTTGACGCCCCTGCCGGAGGTCGAACAGCGCCTGTCGGAGGTCACCCGCTCCAGCGCCTACGACGTGCGTTTGGGCGGCCTCGACACCCTGGCTTCGGCCGAACTGGTCCAGCGCGTGGCGGCGCTCTACGAACGGGCGCATGCCGGTTGGAGCGCGGCGCCGGAGCTGCTCGCCGAAGTGCACGGGCGTGTGCGTGCGGCCCTCGATGGCGGACACGACAGCCTGCGCGCCATGGTGCGCGCGATCGTGTTTTTGTTCGACGGGGCGCGGCTCGGGGAAGTGCGCGGTGCGCGCCGTGAGACCGAGGAGCGCGTGGGGTGAGCTCGCCCCTGGGCGCTTGGCTGCCGCGCACCTTCGGCGCGTTTTTGGGGCGTTTTGCCGCGCCGAGCCCGATCCAGCGCCGCGCCATTCCCGCCATCGCGGCCGGGGGGGACGTGTTGCTTTGTTCTCCCACCGCCAGCGGCAAAACCGAGGCCTACGCGGCGCCGGCCGCCGAGCGCACCCTGGCCGTCGGCGGCGGTGGTTTGCGGGTGCTGGTGGTCAGCCCAACGCGCGCCCTGGCGAACGACCTGGAGCGGCGTTTGGCCGGGCCCCTGGAACTGGTCGGGGTGGGTCACGGGCGCTACACCGGCGAACACAAACAGCGGCCGATGGGCGGGCTGCCGGACTTCACGATCACGACCCCCGAAGCCCTGGATTCGTTGCTTGCGCGGCGATCGGTGCTGCTCGCCGGCATCGAGATTTTGGTGCTCGATGAGATCCACGTGATCGACAACACGGCGCGCGGGGATCAACTGCGCTGCCTGTTGGAGCGGCTGGACGGCGTCACCGCGAAGCGCGCCCAGCGTGTGGCCGTCAGCGCCACGGTCGATCGCCCCGAGGAATTCGCCGCCCGCTACTTGAAGGAGCCGGAGGTGATCGTGGAGCCCGGAGCCCGCGGGCTCAAGGTGCGCGCCTTCGACGGCATCGGCATCGACGACGTGGCGCGGCACCTGGACGAGCTGGCCGGCGCGGGCTTCCGGAAGGTGCTCGTCTTTTGTCGCGGACGCAACCAGGTGGAGCTCTATTCCGCCAAACTGGCCCGGCGCACGCGTTTTGCGGGCCAGGTCTTCGCGCACCACGGTTCGCTGGCAAAAGCCCAGCGGGAGCGCACGGAACGTCTCTTCCAGTCGGCCCCGGCGGCGGTGTGTTTCGCCACCTCGACCCTGGAACTCGGCATCGACATCGGCACCGTCGATTATGTGCTGCTGATCGGCCTGCCCTCGGATGTGGCCAGCCTCTTGCAGCGCATCGGCCGCGGCAATCGCCGCGCGGGCGCTTCGCGTGCGGGTTACGCGGCCGAGGACGCGGGCGAGGCGCAGCTCTTTCAAACCCTCTTTCGTTTGGCCTCGCGCGGCGAGCTCTGCGCCGGGCCCTATGGTTTTCGGCCGGCGGTGCTGCTCCAGCAGGCCCTTTCGCTGGCCTGCGCCGAGGATTGGATCGAAGCGCCGCGGCTGGCCGCCTGCATGCCGGCCAATGTCTCGCGGGAGCTCGGGCCGGGCGCCGCCGGGCGGCTGCTCGACGTGCTGGCCGAGGCCGGACTCTTGGAGCGGCACCCGGGCGGGCGTTTTGTCGCGTCCGAAGCGGTCGAGGCGCGCTATCGGCGCGGTGTGCTGCATTCCAACCTGGCGGACGACAGCTCGTTCCAGGTGATCGATCGCCTCACCGGGCAGGCCATCGGGCGCGTGGACCAGGTGGAGGTCGGCGGACTCGAGCTGGGCGGTCAGGGGCGCCGCGTGGTGCACGAGCAGGGGCGACGCATCCTCACCGATCGCGCCGGGGAATCGTCGCCGGCCCGGTTTGTCCCGCGCGGATCGCCCTGGGTGCCCCTGGCCCTGGCGCGGGCCCAGGTGGAGGCTTTGGGGGTGGCGCCGGGCACGCTGCTGGAGGTCCCAGGGCCCAAGGGCCCCCTCTTGCTGCACGGCCTGGGCACCCTCGGCGCGCATCTGCTCGACTTCGTGCTTTCCGGCGGCGGGGGCGCGCGCATCGACCCCTTCAAGAGTCCGTACCTGCGCCGCTTGGTTCGGCCGCTGAAGGAAGTTCCCGCCTTGGACGGGGCGCTCTTCGAGCGCTTTCTCGCGGGTTACCTCGATGGCCTGGCCCAGTTCACCGCCCAGGGGCCCTTTGCCGCGCATCTGCCGGCGGAGCTAGCGCGGCCCGCGACCCGGCGCATCCTGGGGATCGACCTGGTGGCGACGTACCTGCGCGGGGTGCGCCTCGAACGCGCGGGCGATCTCGATCCGCGCTTCGAACACGCGCTCGACTGGTGAGACCGGCCCGGTAGGATCTTGGGGTGCGAAAAGGTCGCGGACTTTTGGAGATGGTGTATTCGGCGCGGCCCTTCGGGCTGGGCCTGGTGAAGCCGCGGCACTTCCGGGAGATGCTGCGCATCGTCTGGGAGAACCGCGACAATCTGCCCTACGCCTGGAAGGTGCTTTCGCGCGGGGTCTGCGACGGCTGCGCCCTGGGGACCAGCGGGCTGAAGGACTGGACGATTTCGGGCACGCACCTGTGCCTGGTGCGGCTCAACCTGCTGCGGCTGAACACCCAAGGGCCCTTGGATCCGGCGGTGCTCGGCGACGTCGCGGCGCTCTCCAAAAAGACCTCCAGGGAGCTGCGCGACCTGGGGCGGCTGCCCTTTCCCATGCGGCGCCGGCGCGGGGAGCGCGGCTTCACGCGGGTCGACTACGACGAGGTCTGGCGCGACGTGGGGCCCCGCTGGCGGGCCCTCGATCCGGCGCGCACGGCCATGTTCCTGACCAGCCGGGGCATCACCAACGAGGTCTACTACGTGGGCCAGAAGGTGATGCGTTTCCTCGGCAGCAACAGCGTCGACAACTCGGCCCGGCTCTGCCACAGCCCGAGTTCGAACGCCCTCAAGGACGCCATCGGGTACGCGGCCACCACCTGTTCCTACACCGACTGGAACGACAGCGACCTGATCGTTTTCGTGGGCTCGAACCCGGCCAACGACCAGCCCGTGGCGCTCAAGTACCTGCACGAGGCCAAACGCCGCGGCGCGCGGGTGCTGGTGGTGAACGCCTACCGCGAGCCGGGCATGGAGCGCTACTGGATCCCCTCGAACCTGGATTCGGCGCTCTTTGGCACGCGCATCGCCGACCGCTTTTTCCTGGTCAAGGTCGGCGGCGATTTGGCTTTCTTCAATGCCGTCGCGAAACTGCTGATCGAACGGGGGGCGATCGCCGAAGGGTTCTTGCGGGACGCCACGACCGGCTTCGAGGACTACCGCGCGTCCCTGGAGGGGCAGGACCTGGACGAACTCTTGGCCCTGGCCGGGGTCGAGCGCTCCGAGGCCGAAGCCTTCGCCGACGAATTGGCCCGCGCCGAACGGGGTTGCCTGGTTTGGTCCATGGGCTTGACCCAGCACGTGCACGGGGCCGACACCGTGCGCGGCCTGGTGCAGCTCGGCCTCTTGCGCGAATGGGTCGGCCGGCCGGGCACGGGCCTGATGCCGATCCGCGGGCACAGCGGTGTGCAGGGCGGCGCCGAGATGGGCGCCTACGCCACGGCGCTGCCCGGCAACGTGCCCATCGATGGGGACAGCGCGCGGCACTTTTCGCAGCTCTGGGGGTTCCCGGTGCCCGACGAGCCCGGCCTGACCACCGTCGAATGGTTCGAGGCGGCCGATCGCGGTGAGCTCGACGCGCTTTACTGCGTGGGCGGCAACTTCATGGAAACCCTGCCCCAGCCGGAGCGGGTGGCCAAGTCCCTGGGCAGCATCGGGCTGCGTGTGCACACGGACATCGTGCTATCCAGCCAAATGCTCGTGGAGCCGGCGGACACGGTGTACGTGCTGCCCGCGGCCACGCGCTACGAACAGCGCGACGGGGGCACCGAAACCAGCACGGAGCGGCGCGTGATTTATTCGCCCGAGATCCCGCGCAAGGATTTGCCCGAGGTGCGTTCGGAGTGGGAGCTGCTTTTGGACCTGGCGCGGGCCGTGCACCCGGAGCGTTACCCGGCGGTGCACTTCGAGAACGGGGCGGCGATCCGCGCCGAGATCGAACGGGCCGTGCCCTTCTACCGCGGCATCGCCGAGCTTTCCCGCCAGGGCGACCAGTTCCAATGGGGCGGCCCGCGCCTGTGCGAGGGGCGCAGCTTCGCGACCCCCGACGGCCGGGCCCACCTGCGCGCCCTGGTGCCGCCCGGCCTCGGACGCGGCTTTGCCCAAGGGCAAGAGGAACGCCCCTTCGTCCTCACCACACGCCGCGGCAAACAGTTCAATTCCATGGTGCAGGCGGAGCGCGACCACCTGACCGGGGCCGACCGGGACCACGTGTTCCTCGCGCCCGAGGACGCGCGCCGCCTGGGGCTGCGCCAGGACCAAACCATCGAGCTGGAGAGCGCCCACGGGCGCTTCCGCGGGCGGGTTTTCCTGGCGCCCGTGGCCCTGGGCACCCTCCAGGGGCACTGGCCCGAGGTGAACGGGCTCTTGCCCGCCGACCGGCGTGACCCGGAGGGCGGCGTTCCGGACTACAACGCCCGGGTGGCGGTCCGGCCGGCTCCCTGACGGGGCCCGCCCGCCCGGTCCAGCGCCCCGGCTCGCCCCCGGCTTGCTCCGGCGGGTACCTTTGCGCTCTGTCGCGCCGCCTTCCGCGGCCCGTGTCCCCCGTGGGTCTGGAAGCCATCCTCGTCCTGGCCGTTTTGGCCCTGGTCTTCGCGCTCCTGGCGTCGAATCGGGTCAGCCCCGACATCGCCATGCTCGGCGGGCTGACCCTACTGATGACCTTGCCGCTGCCCGCTTCCGACGGGGGCTGGCGGATCGGGGTGTTGAACGTCGAGGACGCCCTGCGCGGGCTCTCCAACCCCGGCATGGTCACCGTCGGCGCCCTCTTCGTGGTGGTCGCCGGGGTGCGCGAAACGGGGGTCATCGATTTGGTGGCGCGCGGGGCTCTCGGCCGGCCCAAACACCTGCGCGGCGCGATGCTGCGCATCGTGGCCCCGGTGGTGGCCATGAGCGCGTTCCTCAACAACACGCCGGTGGTGGCGATGTTGATCCCGGCCGTGCGCGACTGGTCGCGCAAGATCGGCTTCGCGCCCTCGAAGCTGATGTTGCCGCTTTCCTACGCGGCGATCTTCGGCGGCACCTGCACCCTGATCGGCACGAGCACGAACCTGGTGGTCAGCGGCCTGGTCGCCACCGAGACGGACCTGGGCCCGATCGGCCTGTTCGAGATCGCCTGGATCGGTGTGCCCTGCGCCCTGGTAGGCATCGGTTTTCTTCTTCTCTTCGGCCCGCGGCTCCTGCCCGACAGGGGATCGGCCACCAGCAGCGCACTCTCCGATGCGCGCGAATACACCGCCGAGATGCTCGTTCCGCCGGACTCCGCCCTGATCGGCCGTTCGATCGAGGACGCGGGCCTGCGCAACCTGCCCGGCGCGTACCTGGTGGAAATCGAACGCCAGGGGGAGTTGATCGCGGCGCCCGGGCCCGACCAGCGCCTGCACGGCGGAGACCAACTGGTCTTCACGGGCGTGGTCGAATCGATCAAGGACTTGCAGACCGTGCGCGGCCTGCAGCCCGCCACCAACCAGATCTTCAAGCTGGAAGAGCCGCGCCGGCACCGCTGCCTGGTGGAGGCGGTGGTTTCGAACACCAGCCCACTGGTGGGGCGCACGATCAAGTCCGCGCGCTTTCGCACCCAGTACAACGCGGTGGTGATCGCGGTGGCGCGCGGCGGCCTGCGCGTGCGCGGCAAGGTGGGGGAGATCACCATCGTGCCGGGCGACACACTCTTGCTCGAAGCGCATCCGCAGTTCGCCGAAATGCACCGGGACAGCCGGGATTTTTTCTTGGTGAGCGAACTGGAGGATTCGAGTCCGCGCCGGCACCAACGGGCCGGGGCGGCCGCGGCCATCCTCGTGACCATGGTGGCGGCGGTGAGTTTCGGTTTCTTGAGCATGCTGCACGGGGCGCTGCTGGCGGCCGGTGCAATGCTGATCGCGCGTTGTTGTTCGGTGCGCGCGGCGCGGGCGGCGGTGGATTGGCCGGTGCTGGTGCTGATCGCGGCGGCCCTGGGCGTCGGCGCCGCCATGGAACAATCGGGTTTGGCGGCGGCGCTGGTTCACGGTTTCCTGGCCGCTGCCGGAGACAACCCTTGGCTGGCCCTGCTGGCGATCTACCTGGGGGCCACGATCTGCACCGAGTTGATCTCGAACACGGCGGCGGTGGCGTTGATCTTCCCCCTGGCGGCGGGTGTGGCGGAGACCCTCGGCGTCAGCCTCTTGCCCTTCGTGTTTGCGCTGATGATGGCCGGATCGGCGAGTTTTTCGACGCCGATCGGCTACCAGACGAACCTGATGGTGATGGGGCCGGGCGGCTATCGTTTCGCCGATTACCTGCGCATCGGCGTGCCCCTCAACCTGCTCATGGGTTTGGTGACGGTGCTGCTCGCGCCGCGCATTTGGCCCTTCCTGCCGGGGGCGGGCTGAGGCCGTGGCGGGCGACGCAGGGGCGGTTCGGGGCGGCGGAGCCGGCCGTGTGCCGAGCGCCCTGCGCCTGGTTCTGCTCCTCCTGCTGATCGCGCCGAGCGCCGTGCACCTGGTGCGCTGGGTGGCCCTGGGACCGGAAGGTGCCCTGGGGGCGGCGCTGCTCGTGGCCGCGTTCCTTGCGCCATTCCTGATCGGCCGCGGCGACCCGGCGCGCACCCTGGCGGGGGGCGTGGCCTTGGCTTTCCTGGCGCCGCTCTGGCCCGTGATTTTTCAGCAGTTGCCCTTCGCCGCCGAACGGGTGGTGCTGCACGGGACCTTCGCGGCGCTGGTTGTTTGCCTGCCCTTCGAAGCAGGGGGGCGGCGCGCGCGGCTCGTGCGCGGGCTGCTCTGCGGCTGGGCCCTGTTCGCACTGGGGTCGGCGGCGGCGGGTTTCTGGTCGGCCTGGCCCCGCGGCGTGGGCGGCGCGGGCGGGCACCTCATGGAAGTGGCCGGCGACCTGCTTGTGCCGCGCGCGCAGATCGAGCCTGGCCAGGCCCTGTGGGCGCTGATGTTGCGCTTCGAGACCCTCGGTGTGCTCTTCGCCGCCATGCAGGTGGGCTTGGCGGTCGGCGCCCGCCGCTTGGCGATCGCGTTGGGGCGGGCCGCGGTCGCCGCGTTGCTCCTTGGGTGCGCGGTGGCCTGGACCGAGATGGCGGTGGCGGCCTACTGGCGCGGGGAAAACTTCTTCGCGCGCATCGCCCGCGGCATCGGCCGCATGCATCGCCCGCTGCTCGACAACAACGCCCTCGGCAGCACCCTGGTGCTGTGGTTGCCCGCGGCGATCCTGCCGCCGCCGCGCCCGGCGGATGTCGAGACGCTGGTCGCCGATGCCGCGGGG
>JBJHAV010000033.1:18362-21676 GCA_050480685.1 Planctomycetaceae bacterium
CTCCTGTGGTTGGCCGGGCGTTTCGAAGGCCGGTCCGAGCGCGCCGACGAAGGTGGCCCGGGTGGGCGTTTTGCCGCGGCGGCACCGCTGGCCCTGGCCGCCGGGCTGTTTCTCCTGGTGACGGCGCGCTCGAAGGCGGCCCTGGGGGCGATCGCCTTGGCCTTCGCCCTGGTGCCGCTGTTCACCTTCGGTGTGCGCGCCAGCCTGCGCCGGCCCCTGGTGGCCGTGCCCATGGCCCTGGGAGCGGTGCTGGTCCTGGCGCTGCAACTGGCGCCCGCGGAGCGCATCGAGGGTTGGGCGGGGGAGCGCCGCTACGCCCAGGACCTGGTGCGCGTTTTGCGCATGGACGCCGCGGCGGAGTACCTGCGCGAGTACCGCAGCGCGCCTTGGAGCGGCGCCTGGAGCCTGTTCCGCGAAGCGCCGCTGGTCGGCAACGGCCTGGGCAGCACCCAGCGGCGCATGGGGGATGTGCACGACCCCGAGCGCGGCCTGCCCTTCAATCCGGTGCACGAAAACGCCCACAACCAGACCCTCCAGTGGGCCGCGGAGGAGGGCCTGGTCGGCCTCGTTTTTGCCGCGCTCCTCTTCGGCTTCGCATTCGTCGGCCTGGCGCGCCTGCCTTCGCGGGCCCGCGCCGAGGACTCCGAGCTGTTCGCGGCGGGAGGCCGCCGGGCCTGGGCCGCGCGCGCGCGCATCACCGCCCTGGCGCTCTTCCCGGCGGCCTTCGCCGGTGTCGCCCTCAACTTGCAGATCGGGCATTCGCTCCTGGAACTCGGCGCTGCTTATCCCCTGGCGCTGCTCGCCGGGTTGGGCTTGGCTGTCTTCGCGCGCGGCGGCCCGCCCGGCGGCGGCCCGCGTTTGCCTGCGGCGGCCAAGCCGGCCCTGGCGGCCGCGCTGGTGCTCATGCCGCTGCTCGCCCGCGTGGGCGCCGAAAGGCCTTCCCCCGAAGGGATCGGTCTCAACTGTTTCCCGTGGGTCGAACGCCCCGGGGCGGCGCCTCCCCGCGACCGCATCGTCGGGCACCGGACCGTGTGGTGGGAGCGCTGGGGCGAGGGCTCGCGCGGTATCTTCCCGGCCCGCGACCCGCGGCCCTTCCACTTCACGGAGCCGCTGCTCGTCGACCTCTACCTGAACGGCGAACCGGTGTTGGTCGCCGTCGAGTTGCCCCGCGCGCCCGGGCCCGCCGAAGGCGCCGTGGGGCGCTGGCTGCGTTTCGATCGGCCGGAGGGTGTGGCGAACGGCGATCTGGTCGAGTTCCGCCTGGTGACGCGGCCGCCCTTCACCGAGACCCTGCAGTTCGCCACCGGCCGCGAGCGGGTCGGACCCCGGGTGGGTTCGACGGCGTACTTCGATCCGCGTTAGCACCCCAGCCGGTGCCGGGGCCCGAAAGCCGTCAGCGCGCTCCCCGTTCGAGGGCTTCCAGGGCCGCACGCGCCGGCTGGTAACGCGGACGCAGCGCGAGCGCTCGCTCGTAGGCTCGCCGGGCTTCTTCCTCTTCGCCTAGTTCCACCAAGAACTTGCCGCGCCAAAAGTGCGCCACCGCGCGCGCGTCGGCCGGCTCGTCCTCGGCTTCGAGGGGCGCGAGCACCGCATCCAGGCCGGCCAAACCCCGGCGCAGCCAGGCTTCGCGCTGCGCCCGGTCGAGCCAAGGGGTTGGCCGCAGGTAGAAGCGGCGGTGCTGGTCCAAGAGGCGCTGGTAGTTCCAGTCGTACTGCTCGCGGGTGAAGGGCTCGCGCAGGTCCAAACGGCGCCATTCGGCGCGCCAATGGTCGAGCCGCGTGGGCGGACTCTCCCCGGGCAGCAGCGTGCGTCCAAGCGGCGAGCGCGCGTGGTTGTAGTGGAACTTCATCCACGGGTTTTGGGCGCCGAGGGCCGCCGCGGCCGTGGACCAACAAAGCGCGAGGCCGAGCAGCACGCTCACCCAGGCCGGAGGTTTCCAGGTGCGGCCCAGGGTTTGTTCGCGCCGCAGCACCCACAGGCCCGCGGGCAGGGCCAAGAGCGGCGCGAAGACCGCGAACCAGCGCATGCCGAAGGAGGACCCGCCGAAGTTGCGCGAGGAGACCAGGTAGTACCCGGCGATCCCGACGGAGGCGGCCAGCACCGCCAGGCACAGGTCCCGGTCCCCGAGGCGGTGTTCGCGTCCGCCTTGCGGGCCCGCCGCGCCCGCGGCGGAAGCGCGCGCCAGCACCAGCCAGAGGGCCGCGAGCAGCGCCGCCGCGAGCCACGGGTGGTGGGAGAACAGCCCGCTGTCCCCGATCAGCGCGTGGTAGGCGTAGAAAGCCTGCTCGCCCGGCAGGTCCTCGCGGGCGACCCCGGTCAGGCCGGCCAGCACCCAGGGGGAGAGCGGGTACACGAAGGCCTCGGCGTGCATGCCGAAGGGCACGAAGTCGCCAGCCACCGCGCGGTTGATGGCCAGGTGCACACCCACGGGGCCGGCGGCGCCGAGCCCGAGTTTGGCCGCGCCGGCGAAGCTCACAAGGCGCCAGGCCGGCCAAAGGGCCGCTCCCAGTGCGAATACCGCCGTCAAATCGATGGTCGCGGCCAGGCCGAACAACACTCCCGCCGCGACCAGGCGGCGCCGGTCTAGGAGTCCGAAGGCCACCAGGCACCATCCCGCGGCAGCCCCGTGTTGGTTGAGCACCACCGCGTAGGGCCAAAGCAGCGTGGCGAAAAACGCCGCGAACAGCACCAGCGCGGTCCAGGTGGGCGAGAGCCCGCGCCGCGCGAGCAGGCCAGCCAGAGAGATCAGCCCCAGGAGCACCGGCAGGCCCACCAGCCACCAGGTGAGGAGGCGATAGGTGAGCGGGTCGCCGATGCCGAGGCCAAACCCGTGGTGCAGGGCGACGTAGAGCGGCGCGCCCAGGAGGGCCAGCATCGGCGGCTGGTGGCTGTAGTAGCGCCCGTCGAAGCGCAGCCGATCGCCCTGCCAGAAGTAGTCCGAGTGATCGATGGCGAGGGTGCCGCGCTCGCCCAGGGACTGGATCGTCGCCAGGCGCGAGGCGTCCGCCCAGGAGCCCGGACCTCTCGCTGTGAACCAGGCCAGGGCGAGCACCACCAGGGCCAGCACGAGGGCGACGGCTGGGGCCGGGGCCGAGGACCGGGATGGGGACCAAGACCACGACCACGATCGCGACCAGGCCCACGACCTCTGCCCGCCGGGATCCGCCCCGGGGGGAGAATCGGTGGGCGCTTCCGGGAGCGCTTCGGCGGCGCGCTCGCTCCCAGCCACGCCGTCGCTCGGCCCCATGGGCCCCACGGGTGCGCGCGGCGCGGCGCGCCTGCAAGCGCGCCGCGCCGATCGCGGGGGGCCGGCT
>JBJHAV010000034.1:0-21604 GCA_050480685.1 Planctomycetaceae bacterium
GTGCCGGACAACGTGCCCGCGGCCCTCAGCGACAACGGGGAGATGCTGGCGATCATCTTCTTCGCGCTGGTGCTGGGTGTTTCGATCACACGCACGGCGGCGCCCCACGGCGAACGCATCCGCGACCTGTTCGACAGCTTTTTCCAGGTCATGCTGACCCTCGCCGCGGGGGTGCTGTGGCTCTTGCCCTTCGGTGTGTTCGCGCTGATGGTGCGCGTGGTGGCGAGCACCGGCTTCGACGTGTTCGAGCCGCTGCTGCTCTACATGGGCACGGTCACCCTGGCGCTGGTGCTGCACGCGGGGGTCACCCTGCCGGCGATCCTGCGCTTCGGCGCCGGCATTTCGCCCTGGCGCTGGGCCAAAGCCATGTCGCCCGCGATCGTCACGGCTTTTTCGACCAGTTCGTCGAGCATGACCCTGCCCGTTACCCTGGAAACGGTGGAGCGGCGCGGCTTCGTCTCCAACCGTGTGTCCGGCTTCACGTTGCCCCTTGGGTCGACGGTCAACATGGACGGCACGGCGCTCTACGAGTGCGTGGCCGTGATTTTCCTGGCCCAATACTACGCCAGCGTCGGCGGCGTCGAGCTGACCTTCACCGCCCAGGCCACCGTGGTGATCCTGGCGCTGTTGGCTTCGATCGGCGCCGCGGGCATCCCCTCGGCGGGGCTGGTCATGATGCTGACGATCCTCTCGGCCCTGGACCTGCCCCTGGAGGGCGCCGCGCTGCTGCTGGCCGTCGATCGCCCCCTCGACATGATGCGCACCATGACCAACGTCTGGTCAGACACCTGCGCCGCCGCCGTGATCGCCCGCAGCGAAGGCGAGGAGGGCCCCCTGGAGGCCGGCCGATGACCCCCATGCGCGGAGGGGGCTCGCTGGGCGGTTAGCTCGCGCGGAAGCGCCGCCACTCGATACCCAGGCGGCGCATGCGGGCGCGCAGGGTGTGAGGGTTGACATCGAGCAGGCGCGCGGCACCGCGCGGGCCTTCGATCCGCCCGCGGCAGCGACCCAAGGCGCGTTCGATGTGGGAGCGCTGCACGGCATCGAGCGTCGGGAAAGCAGAATCCACAGCCGATTCCTTCCCATCCTCGGGGGGCGTGGCTCGTGGTGCGACCGGCGGCGAGGGGCTGCCCAGGGCTAGCTCCACTTCGAGGCCCTTGCCCTTCCCCAGGATCGCAGCGCGGTCGATCACCGCCGCCAGTTCGCGCACATTGCCGGGCCAGTCGTAGGCGATAAGTAGGTCGAGATCCGAGGGTGATGGACGACACTCGGAGAGCCCGAAGCGACGGGCCGCTCGCCGCGCGAAATGATGGGCCAAGGAGGGGATGTCCTCGTGGCGTTCGCGCAGCGGCGGCAAGACGATGGGGAACACGGCCAGGCGATACCAGAGGTCCTGCCGGAACGTCCCAGCCTGAACGAGCGCGGGTAGGTCGCGGTGGGTCGCCGCGACGATGCGGCAGTCCGCATGAAGGGTTTCTTGGCCTCCGACACGCTCCAGGCTTCCGTCCTGCAACACACGCAGTAGGCGCACCTGGGCGGCCAGGGGCAATTCCGCCACTTCGTCTAGGAAGAGCGTGCCTCGTTCGGCCCGTTCGAACCAACCGCTGCGACGCTCCACGGCCCCGGTGAAGCTGCCCTTCTCGTGGCCGAACAGTTGGCTGTCGATCAGCTCCGCGGGGATGGCTCCGCAGTTCACCCTCAGGAAGGGCCCCGAGGCCCGCGCGGAGCGGCGGTGCACGGCGCGTGCCACCACTTCCTTGCCAGAGCCCGTTTCCCCGAATAGCAGGACCGGCAGATCGGAGGAGGCAACCAGGTCCACCCGGGCGAGCACCTCCGAGAGTCCGCCGCTTGCGCCGATCAGAGGTTCGTCGTCGGCTCGCTCGCGACCCAGGCGATGGAGCAAGGAGCGGCTCTCCGCCTCCGCCGCGGCCCGGCGCGCCGCCAGGTCCGCGATGTGGAGGCGGCGGGCGAGGGCAGCCGAGAGCGGTGCGCGCAGGCCGGCAAGCACGGCTGCGAAGCCTTCGCCGCGATCCCCCAGGTCCAGGGCAAGCAGCAGTCCGAGTGCGCTTCCTTCCGCTTCCAGGCGCACGACGACGTAGGGCCTGCCCGCAGCGACTTGCGTGAGGGGGGCTTCGACGGCGGCCGCCTCCGGCCGTCCACCGACCAGGAGCGGGACCACCGCCGTGTTGCCGCACCAGGTGTGAAGCGGCTGGTGTTCAGCCGCGGAAAGTCGGGGCGGCAATTCGCGGCCGAGGCCCGCCTGGCGTTCGAGACCTTCCGATCCGAGTGCGTAGACGGCCAGGGTGCCGAAGCCCGCAGCCGCCAGGCGCGGTTTCAATCGCTCGAGGCCCTCCGCCAGATCATGGGGCTCCGCCAACGCTTCCCAGACCGCCAGGAGCAGTTCCGGGGAAGGGTCCTGGGGCACGGAGGCGCTGAAGGCTTTGGGGGGCACGGTGGGGGAACCTCGCGGTGGGGGGAGCCTGGACCCATCAAATATAACAGTAGCTTCCGTGATGAGGCACGGCTTTGGCCAGCAAATAGCCTGGTGGGCCTTAGGGGGGTGGCTCCAGGCGTCTGGGACCGCATTCCCGTTCTTGGCACGGCAATTGCCCATGGGGCTCGCCGCGGCGCCGTCCGCGACCTCCGAGCCAACCCCGATCCGGAACCCCCATGCATCGCTTTGCACCGCATCTCGTCGCCCTCTCCGTCTTCCTCCTGCTCCTCGGCCTTGTGGCCCTGCGCAACTCCGCCGCAACCCCCGCAGCCGAACCCCATGCCTCGCCCGAGCCCGATCCGTCCCAGGCTCGCCGGACGCTGTTGAACGTCTCCTACGACCCGACCCGCGAGTTCTACCGCGAGTTCAACGGGGCCTTCGCGGCCCACTGGCGCGCACAGACCGGGGAGCAGGTCGCTCTTCAGCAGTCCCACGGGGGCTCGGGCAGCCAGGCCCGAGCGGTGATCGATGGTTTGGATGCGGACGTGGTCACTTTGGCCTTGGCCTACGACATCGACGCCATCGCGGAACACGCCGGTCTTTTGCCGCGCGAATGGCAAGGCAGCCTGCCCAACAACAATGCGCCCTACACCTCCACACTCGCTTTCCTCGTCCGCAAGGGCAACCCGAAGAGCATCCGCGACTGGGGCGACTTGGCGCGGGCCGATGTTCAGGTGATCACCCCCAATCCCAAAACCTCAGGGGTGGCGCGCTGGAACTATTTGGCTATTTGGGGTTTTGCCTTGCGGCGGGAACTCGGGCCGGACTTCATCGAACGCTTGGGTGATCCGGACTCCGCCGAGGCCGTCGTGGCCGCGCAGCGCGAGGCGCAGGAGTTCGTCGCGCAGGTCTATCGAAACGTGCCCGTGCTCGACCGGGCCGCCCGGGGCGCTACCAACACCTTCATTCAGCGTCGGATCGGAGACGTGTTGATCAATTGGGAGAACGAGATCCTGCTAGGGGCGAATGAGTTCGATCAAGCGGGATTGGAAATCGTGGTTCCCCCGGTCAGCATCCTGGCCGAGCCCGTCGTGGCCGTGGTGGAGCGCAACGCTGCGCGCAAGGGCAACTTGGAGCTCGCCAAGGCGTATCTCGAGTTTTTGTACAGCCCGGCGGGTCAAGACCTCGCTGGGAAACACTACTACCGGCCGACATCCCCCGAGGCCCTCGAAAAGTACCGGGACCGCTTCCCGGCAATCGAGCTCTTCACCATCGATGCCGTTTTCGGTGGTTGGTCGAAGGCCAACGCCGACCACTTCGCGGACGGGGGCAGCTTCGACCGCATCTACCAGCCCCGGCGCTGAACCGGGAACCCCGGATCGCAAGGGCCGAAGGTATCGGCCCCAGCGACCGACTCGCCTCCGACCACTCTTCCGGATCCCTTCTTGAAGCGCCGACGACATCGACAATCCGTGCTGCCCGGGTTCGGTTGGACCATGGGGCTGACGCTGTTCTACCTCTCCCTCCTGGTCATGCTGCCCCTCGCGGCCCTGGTGCTGTTCACAACGCACTTGACCTTCGCGGAGTTTCTCGACAGCGCGATCCTCGACCAACGCGTGATCGCGGCATATCGCTTGAGTTTCGGGGCCTCCTTGGCGGGGGCGACCCTCAATGGGGTCTTCGGGTTTGTCGTCGCCTGGGTGCTGGTGCGCTACACGTTTCCGGGGAAACGGCTGCTCGATGCGCTCGTCGACCTGCCCTTTGCGTTGCCGACGGCTGTCTCGGGCATCGCCCTCACCACGCTGTATGCGCATACCGGCTGGATTGGGGTGTTCCTTGCGCCCCTGGGGATTGACGTCGCCTACGCCTGGCCTGGGGTGGTAGTTGCGTTGACCTTGATCGGCCTGCCTTTCGTGGTGCGAACCGTCCAGCCGGCGTTGGCGGAGGTCGAGGTGGAGTTGGAGGAAGCTGCGGGTGCGTTGGGTGCTTCCCGTTGGCAAACCTTCCGCTTCGTGATCTTGCCCACGGTCCTGCCGGCAGTCTTGACCGGCTTCGCACTCGCCTTCGCCAGGGCGATCGGTGAGTTTGGGTCGGTGTACTTCATCGCGGGCAACATGCCCTACCAAACCGAAATCGCCCCACTTCTGATCCTGATCCGCCTGGAACAATTCGACTATCCGGGAGCAACGGCGATCGGGGTGGTGATGCTGCTGGCTTCGTTCCTGCTGCTGCTTGTCATCAACGGATTGCAAGCGTGGACCCGCAAGCACCAGAGGGGGGCGTGACGCCATGGGTGGACATCTCCCGGGACTTCGCGGAGCACAGGCGGGGAACTCTCACCGCGCGGCTCAAGAGCCCGCCTGGGTTCGGGCTGTCCTGATCGCGGTGGCCTTGTGTTTCTTGAGCCTGTTTCTGTTTCTGCCGTTGGTCTTGATCTTTAGCTACGCGTTGATGAGCGGGTGGGGTACTTACGCAGCGGCCTTGACCGAACCCGATGCCTTGGCGGCAATTCGCTTGACCTTGCTGACCGCGGCCATAGCCGTCCCAGCAAACACGATCTTCGGAGTCGCGGCAGCCTGGGCCATCGCCAAGTTCGAGTTTCGCGGTAAGAACCTGCTGATCACTCTACTGGACCTGCCCTTCGCTATCTCGCCGGTGATCGCCGGATTGGTTTTTGTGCTGCTCTTCGGGGCACGCGGCTGGTTCGGCCCTTGGCTCATGGAGCACGACATCCGGATCGTCTTCGCCACACCCGGCATTGTGTTGGCGACCATGTTCGTGACGCTGCCCTTCGTCGCGCGTGAGCTGATCCCGCTCATGCAGGCTCAAGGCAACGATGCTGAGTATTCAGCCATGACGCTGGGCGCCAACGGTTGGCAGGTCTTCTGGCGCGTCACGTTGCCCAACATCAAGTGGGGCCTGCTGTACGGCGTGATTCTCTGCAACGCTCGCGCCATGGGCGAGTTCGGGGCTGTCTCCGTCGTCTCCGGGCACATTCGTGGGTTGACCAACACGATGCCACTGCACATCGAGGTCCTCTACAACGACTACCAGTTCACGGCCTCCTTCGCCGTGGCCTCCTTGCTTGCCTTTCTCGCGCTGCTGACACTAGCGGCGCGTTCCTTGGTCGAATGGCGCGAAGCTCGACTCGCAGCTGATGCGGCCGATGAAGCGGAGTCCGCTCAATGACAATCGAAGTACGTGAAATCACGAAGACATTTGGCTCGTTTCGCGCTCTGGAGGCAGTCAGTCTGACTATCCCCGAGGGGCATCTGACGGCGCTGCTTGGACCGTCTGGTTCCGGCAAGACAACCCTGTTGCGGATAATCGCCGGTTTAGAGGCTCCGGATGGCGGGCGAGGCGACATACGTTTCCACGACGAGAGCATGGCCGGCACCCATGTGCGCCATCGCGGCGTAGGGTTCGTGTTCCAGCACTACGCTTTGTTTCGGCACTTGAATGTTCTTGAGAACATCGCCTTCGGGTTGCGCATCCAACCCAAGTCCGTGCGTCCTTCCCGAGCGGAAATTCGCGAACGCGTGGGGGCGCTGCTCGACTTGGTGCAACTGCGTGGCCTGGCGGGTCGTTACCCGCACCAACTTTCCGGTGGACAGCGCCAGCGAGTGGCCCTGGCGAGGGCCTTGGCGATCGAGCCCAAGGTACTGCTCTTGGACGAACCTTTCGGGGCTCTGGACGCCAACGTGCGCAAGGAATTGCGCAGTTGGCTGCGACGTCTGCACGGCGAAATCGGAATCACCAGCGTGTTCGTCACCCACGACCAGGATGAAGCCCTGGAGGTGGCTGATCAGGTTGTGGTCATGAATCAGGGGCGCATCGAGCAAGTGGGCACCCCGGACGAGGTTTTCCATCAGCCGGCCAACGAGTTCGTCATGCGTTTCCTCGGCGACGTGAACGCTTTCCACGGGCGCTTGGAGGGGGGGCGGGTGCAGATCGGACCGCTCGAGTTGCCGTACACACCCTCGAACCGCGACTTCGACGGCGAGGCTCGGGTGTTCGTGCGTCCTCACGAGGTGACCGTCGCCTTGGAGGCTGGAGCACTCCCGGCCATGCCCGCCGAAGTGGTGCGAGTTCGTTCAGCGGGGGCTTATGTGCGCTTGGAATTGCGCACCCAGGCGGGCCAAACCCTGGCCGCCGAGGTTTCCCAGGAACGCTTCGCGACCATGGCCCTCGAACCCGGTAGTCGGGTCTTCCTGCGACCGAGGCACGTGCGTGTGTTCGCGGATCGGTAACGCCGAATCGGGGTGCCGCGGGGCCTTCCCCGGGACGCGCCGAAGGGCTTTCCGAGGCCGGGGGCCGGCGGCCGGTCGCCGAGAGAAGTCCCGGAACGGGTTCGGGATGCCCGGCCCGCAGCCCTGGGCACGGGGCGGACCAGGCCCCACGCACGGCCCCGGTGGGCCGTCGCCAGGGGCCGGGGGGGCCGGCCCGTGCCGAAGGACTCCAAGGCGCGACGTAGGGGCTCGCGGGGCGGGTTGTTAGATTGGTCCGGTTCGCATTTCCCCGAGGTCCCGCGCCCCCCCCATGAACGACGCTTCCCTGAACGAACGGATCACGCGTTCCCTGGCCTTCATGCTGCGCCACAAGCCCGAGCGCTTCGACCTGGAGGTCGATGCCCACGGGTTTGCGGACGTGGACGAGGTGCTGCGGGCCCTGGATGAGCGCCTGGGCGAGCACGTGGAGCGCGAGGACCTGGTGGACGCGGTCGAGTCTGGGGATCGCCAGCGCTACGAAATCGCGGGGAACCGGATTCGGGCGCTTTATGGGCACTCCATCCCGGTGGAGCCGGGTCCCGACAGCCGGCCGCCGGAGCTGCTCTACGTGGCCATCCCGGCCCGGGACTTGGGCCGCGCCCGGCGCTTCGGCCTGCGCGGCGGACGCCGCAGCTACCTGCACCTGGCCCTGGACGCCGAGGATGCCCGCGAGGCCGGCCGTCGCAGCGCCCGCGAGTACACCCTGTTGACCGTGCGGGCCCTGGACGCCTGGGAGGACGGCGTGCGTTTTTACGACCGCAAGGCGCTGTTCCTGGCGGAGGAGGTCCCGACCGAACATCTGGAGATCGGCGAGACCTTCGACGACGGCGAGGAACCCGGTTTCCGCGGCGCTCCGGAGCGCGAGTCCGACGGGCAGCGCGGCGGCCGGGGGCGGCGCGGACGCCGGCGGGGCGGCTTCGACTCGGAGGGCGGCCGCGACGGTGAATACCGCGCGTCGACCCCCCGGCGCGGGGAGTTCGAGGACGATCGCGGGGAGCAGGATGCTCGCCGCGGCGAGGAGCGCGGGGCAGAAACGCGGGCCGAATTCCGCGAACCGCGCGAGGCCCGCGGTTCGAACGAGCGTTCCGGGGAATCCCGGGGCGAGCGCGGCGGTCGCCGCGACCGGGAACGCAGCTCCAGTCGCGAGGAACGGCCCAGGGAAACACGCGCCCCGCGCGGCGACGGGGGTTTCGGCGAGGAGCGCCCGCGGCGCTCCGAGGACAGACCGCGCCGCGACTTTGACGGCGCCTCGCGCAGGAACTCCGAGGGCGGCTCGCGCCGGGATTCGGAAGGGGGCTCGCGCCGGGAAACCGAGCGCCCGGCCGCCCGGGCCGACGCTCGACCGGCTGCCCCTCGGCGCGAACCCGAGCCCGCCGGCGACTTCGGCGCCGGGGTTTTCGAAGCGAAGGCCGCGCCCGAGCCCAAGGTTCGCTCCGCCGCCCCGGCTCCGCCCGAGGCCCGGCCGACCGAGCCGGTCCGACCCGCGCCCGAGCGCCCGGCGGACGACTTCGGCGGCTTCGGCGCCGGCCTCTAGGTCGGACCGTGGCCGTCGGCGTCCCCGCGCCCCCCGCAGGCTACCGGCTCGTGGCCACGCGCCGGGGACGCCTGGCGGTGCTCGCTGAGTGGGAGCGCGATCTCGCCGCCGCCGGCTTCACGGCCGACGGCGGGGATCCGCCGGCCAGTTCCGACCTGGCCGGCCGCGGTCCGATGGGGGAGCTGCGCATCGGGGCACGCCGCCTGGTGGTGCGGCGCTACCGCCACGGGGGCCTGCTGCGCTGGCTGACCGGGGTGCGTTTTTTCGACCCGGCCCGGCCCTTCCGTGAACTGGCCCTGGCGGCGGCCCTTTTGGAGCGCGGCCTCCGGACTCCCAGGGTGGTCGCCGCGCGCGCCCGGCGCCTTCGGCCCTTCGGCTGGCGCCTGGACCTGGTCAGCGAGCGGGTCGAGGGGAGCTGCGATTTGGCCGAGGTGCTCGAAGGCCTGCGCTCGGGAGGTCTCGCGCCCGAAGAGCGCCAGGGCCTCGCGCGCGCCCTGGGGCGTTTGTTGTCCGCGGCCCATGGGGCCGGCCTGGCGCACGCGGACCTGCAGCCCAAAAACGTTCTCGTGGAGTGGACCGCCGGGCCGCGCGAACCCGCGCGCCTGTGGCTGATCGACTTGGACCGCTCACGGCTCGAAGGGCACCTTTCCCTGGAGCGGCGCCACCGCAACCTGGCCCGCCTCTACCGGGCCCTGGGCCGATTGGAGGCCCGCGGCCGGCGCTTTTTGACCCGCACGGACTTTGCCCGCGCCCTGGTGGCCTACGACGGGCGCGAGCGCTGGCGGGCCCACGCGAGCGGCATCCTGGCCGCCCACCGCCGTCAACTGGCGCGGCACCGGCTGGGCTGGTGGCTCGAATCCCTGGTGGCTCGCGCGAAGTTCTGATCCGCGGCGCGAGTGACCCTCTAATCGCCCAATCCTTCGAGTGCAGCGCGCGGCAGGAGCCGGTAGAACGAGAGTCCGTGCGCCTCGACCGGGTCCAGCACGTAAACCTCCGCGAGGACTTGGGCGAGTTGATCCACGTAGCGCGCTTCCCGCTCGCCCTTGTCGGCCAACTCGTGCCAGTGGGCATCCAGCAGGAGCGGCAGCTCCGTCAGGCCCCAGACCTGCACCGCTTGGCGCAGGCTGACTCCGGCCTGCTTGGGGGTCAGATTCGCTTCGCCCATCTGGCGCACCAGTTCGACCAGCGAAATCTCCGCCACATGGGAAACGAGAAGCTGTTGGCCGTCCCGCTCGACCGAGAGCAAAACCCCGCCCTGGGGTAGGAACTGGGCCACGGCCCGGCGCCGTTCGGCGCTTTCGGCGGCGGATTCGAGGTAGGAGCGATAGAGCGGATCGCGGGTCGTGCCGAAGGCCGCCAGCACCACCGCCGCGAGGATGGCGAGCGGTGCAAAGCGGGGCGCGGCTCCGCCGGCCCGCGAACCGACCGCCGCGGCGACCACCAAAAACACCGCGGTGGGGCCGAAATAACCGCCGCGGGTTTCAATCGCGAGCACCAGGAACAGCGACGCCAGGGGCAACGGCGCAAGTGCGATCGGCAGCGCACGGCGCCAGCCACGCCGGGCGAAAAGCAGCGGCGCCAGGAAACACGGCGCCCAGGGCAGCAGGAACTCGAATAGCGCGTGGCGCACCGTCAAGTCCGAGCGGAAGTCGGTGAGCAGGAACAGCACGTATTGGAACTGGCTGGTGTGCTCCCCGAGGATGTCCTCGGGCACCGGCGAAAGGCCGTTCACGTACCAACCGACGGCGCCGCCCAGACCCAGGCCCAGGAGCGCCACGGCCAGGGCGCGCGGCCGCGGCCAGGGAAAGCCCGTGGGGCGAGCCGAGGCGATCCAGGCGGCTCCGGGGAGCAGCGCCAGGCTGGAGTTGTGGGAGGTGACCGCGAAGGCGGCCGCGAGGGCCAGCAGCACCAGCCGCGGTGCTTCCCCGAGACGCGGGGAAGCGAGCGCCGCGAGCACAAGCACCACCGCGCCCAGGTATTGGGTCGCGTGCAGCTCGATCAGCGTGGCGTGCACCCAAAGGCCCGCGCAGCCGAGCACCGCCAGGGCCAGGGGCAGGCGCGCGGCGGGGGCCGCCCAACGCCAGACCGCCGCCACGAGCAGCCCGGCGCCCAGGCCCGCGGAGACGGCGCTCGCCCAGAGCAGCGCCGAAGCCGTCCCCAGGTTCGCGGTTTCGCGCAGCAGCCAGGCCAGGGGCAGGTACAGGGCGTGGTAGTAGATCGGTGGCGAGTGCTCGGCCTGGCCGAGTTTGGCGAGCAGGTAGGCCCCGTCGTCCCAGAGCACGGGATGGGCGATCGAGCGCGCGAGGTAGGTCACCGCCGCGGCCGCGCACAACCCGAGCAGCGCGCACAGCCAAAGGGCAGGCGCTTTCGCGGCGGTGTCGGAGGTGGCCATCCCGGGCCGAAGATTGGGGTCCTGACCGGGGCCCTGACCGGAGCCGGGCGGGGAGGCGGAGGTGTGCGCCGCGGCGGGGCCCCGCGGGGAGCCCACCTCGGCCGTTCCTTGGCGTTGGAAGTCGTGCATGGCAACGGGCACGCGGGGAAGCACGCGTCCCTTCGGCGACCTCTACCCGAGGTCACCTTCGATGGAACCAGAGAATAGAACTTCGGGCCCCTCTCGGGCCAGGGAGGCTCTCCGGGCCGCTACCCTGGGCGGCGATGGCGCGGGAAGCGGCGAACCCAGGCAAGCGGCAGGTAGCCAAAGTGTCCCCGCCGGGGCCCGCGGAGCTTTCGCGGAAGGACGGTGCGGCGGCGCTGCTGTTGGCCCTCGGCCTCTTCGCGCTCTACGCCGCCTTCCGCCAGGATCGGCTCTGGAACGACGCTTTTGTGATTCTGGACATTTGCGCCTGGCCGGAGCACCCCTGGTACTTCACCTGGAATCACTTCCTGTACCTGCCGCTGGTGCGTTTTTTGGCCTGGGTTTCGCCCCTGGGGCACACCTTCGCCGATGCTGCCTTGGCCTCCAGTCTGCCCGCGGCGGCCGCGGCGGGGGTGGTGGTGCTGGCCGCGCGCGCGGCGGGAGCTTCCCTCGGCGGAGCGGTGATCGCCGCGCTGCTGGTCAGCTTGGCGCCGGCCACGGCGGTCTTCGCGACCCTGATCGAACTGCACGCGGTGCACTTTTTGGGGGTGGCGATCGCGGTGCTCTTTCTGGTGCGCTCCGCCGGGCGGGTGAGCGCGCGGGCCTTCGAGTGGCGCGCGGTGCTTTGGTTCGCGCCCATCGCGCTGACGCATTTGAGCGCGCCGACCCTGGGGCCCGGTTGGTTGGCCCTCGGCACCTGGCTCGCCTGGCGCCATTACGGCGAACACGCCCGCGGGCGGCGCTTTTGGGGTTTTGCCCTGCGCATCGCCGGCGGCACCGCGCTCGTGTTCGGGGTTGTGCTGGGCCTTTTGAACTTCACGCTCTTTAGGGAAGCGGACACGGGTTCGGTGGCCCACGCCCTATGGGTGATCGAAAACCACGGGGCCGGTTTTTCCTGGGACTACTTCCTGGGGGATTGGGTGCTGCCCCTCGGGCCCGTGTGGCTGCTGCTGATCGCGCTCGGACTGCTCAGCGTCTTGCGCCCCTTGCGCGCGCGGCTCCGGCCGGACACCGCCGCGCTGGTGGCGATTGCTTGGATCGGGTTGGTTTTGCCGTTCCTCTTTTTCAGCGCCTGGGGCGTCGACAACCAAGGCGGTTATCTGGCGGGCAGTCTGCCGCTCTTGGCCCTGGCGCTGGCCCGCGCCTCGGACCTTTGGCCGCAAAAGCCCCGCGTGGGTGAGTTTGTCGCGCTCGCGCTCGTGGTGTTCACCGCCGCGCTCGCGCACCTTTCCGTGACCGGTTGGAGTACGCCTGAGCTCGAAGCGCGGGTCGCCGCACGCACGGCGGCCGTGCGCGCCGCGCTGCCCGAAGGCGGTGTGCTGATCGGCTTTCACATCGACGAAGAACACCCGGCCGACGTGTACCTCGCCAGCGTGCGCGAGTTGAACCTGCTCCAGCGCCTGCAGATGCACGTGGCGGCCGGAGAAGCGCCGGAGCTGATCGCGGCCCGACTCGACGATCAGCTTTTGCGCCGGGTGGTGCCCTTCGACGGCCCCGTGGCGATCGAACCGACCTTCTTGGTATTGCCCCTGGAGCCGGGACCGGCCAAGGAAATCGCCGACGCGTTCCGCGCGCGCCTCCTCGAACACTTCGAAATGGTCCCGCTGGACGGAGTTGAGCCGCCCATGGCCCGGCTCGTGGCGCGCCGATGAACGGGGCGCGCGGACCGGCCGCGGGCACGAGCCGCGGGGACCCGTGGGTGGCGCTTGCCCTGGCCGCGGCGGCGGCTTTCCTGCTTGCCTGTTTGCACCAGGAACGGCTCTGGGACGACGGTTATCACCTCTACGAGCTCTGCCGCCGCGACGGTTTGCCCTGGTGGTTCACCTGGCACCACCCGGGGTATCTGCCGGTGGCGCGTTTGCTCCTGGCCCTCGGGCCCCTGGGCCATCCGTTCCACGACGTGAGCCTGGCTTCCAGCCTGCCGGCGGGCGGCGCGGTGGGGGCCGTGTACCTGTTGGCCCGGCGCCTGGGGGTGGGGGCCTTGGGCGCGTTCGCCGGGGCCCTGCTCCTGGCGAGTTCGCCGGCCCTGGTGTTTTTCGGCACGCTGATCGAGCTGCACGCCCTGCACGCTTTCGCGGTGGCCGCGGGGCTGCTCGTGGTGGAGCGCGCAGCACGCCGCGCTTCCCGGCGCACTTTCCCGCTCTGGGCGGCGGCGGCCTTCCTGCCGGCGGCGCTCACGCACCTCAGCGCCGTGACCTTGGGCCCCGGTTGGCTGGCCTTCGCGCTCCACGTCCGCCGGCGCTCCGCGGATGCGGGCCGCGGCCGGCCCGAGCCGCACATGGCCCTGGCCGCGCGTTTGGCCCCGGGCCTGGCCCTGGCCTTCGGCGCCGCCGTGCTCGCGGCGCACCTGACCTACCAGCGGCACATCGGCCGGGACGGAGTCGGCGGATCCCTGGCGATTTTGGCGGAGTTCGGCGAGGGACTTTCAGCGGCCTACCTGCATTCGGAGTGGTGGGCGCCGGCCCCCGGCCTGTGGTTGGCCCTGGGGCTCGGCGGCCTGGCGGCCCTGACTCCCGCGGGGAAAAACCTGCTCGGGCCCGCGGGCCGCGCGCAGCTCTTGCTCGTGGCCCTGTGGTTGCTGCCGCCTTTCCTGTTCTTCGCCGGCTGGGGTGTCGTCACGGAGGGCGGCTACTTGGCCGGCAGCTTGCCGGTGCTCGCCCTAGGCGCGACCCGCTCCGCGGATCTGGCACGCGTGGCCCCGCGCGCCGCGGCGGTAGCGCTCTGGCTCGTGCTCGCCGACGGTTTTGCCCTCGGACTTCGGGCCAGCACCCACGCCCTGCTCGAGCCCCGCACGGAGCTCGCAGCCCCCGAACGCCAAGCGCGCCTCTCCGCCATCCGCGCCGCCTTGCCGGAGGGCGGCCTGCTCTTGGGGCTAGACCCCTGGCACCAACCCGCCGACATCCCCTTCGCCGACGTGCGCGAGATCGACCTGCTCTTTTTGGCCATGAAGGACCTGGGCGAGGGCAGCCCCCTCCCCGACGTGCTCGAACGCCTGGCCTCCGCCGCCAACTCCGCCGTCGCCGCCGCCGAACGCCGCGGCGAACCCGCCGTGCTCGACCTCGCCTGGCGCCTCGTCCCCCTACCCCCCGGCGACCTGGCCAACCTCGCCACCGCCCTCGACACCCGCCTCACCACCGACTTCCACCTCACCCCCTTCGAAGCCGGCGGCCTACCCTTCGCCCACCTGACCAAGCGCCACTGAGTCCGCGGCCCTGTTCCTAGGCGCACCGTCACCGGGCCGCGCGCCTGCGATATACCCTGGCGAGGAAGGGCCGTCGGGCCGGAGAGCCGGGCGGCGCTGCGCGGGGAGCACGGGATGGACAGACGCACGGCGTGGATCGGGCTCGGTGTCTTTGGCTTGGTGCTGCTGTGGGCGGTGTGCGCTCCGACTCGCGAGGGACCGACCGGTGGCGAGGCACATGGCGGCGCGGCTTCGGCGGTTGAGTCGGCGGGGGAGGGCGCCGGCGGCGCAAAGTTCGTGGGTGAGGTGGGGCCGACCCGCCCGGCGAGCGAGGTCGGTGTGGGACGCACCGCGGTCGGGGCACCGGCCTTGGAGGGGGGCAGCGATGCAGGCGGAGCCGCAGGCGCCGATGGAGCCGAAGGGTTCGCGGTGGAGCTGGTGGATTCCGCGGGCCGTCCGGCGCCCGGCCTGCGGATTGGTTGGCTGCATCTTCGGGATCTCCACTCGCCGGTGCGCACCGACGAACAGGGCCGAGGGCGGCTTGCTGCGAGCGCAGAGGGTGGGCCCGGCCGCCAACTGGTGGTCGAACTGGCCGCGCCTGAATGGTTGGTGCTGGATTGGAGCGCCGGGGTCGAGATCGGTGACGTGCGGCGCTTCGAAGTGCCGGACCACGGTTGGATCGAGTGGGTGCTTTCGGATCCGGAGGGCCTTCCCGTGGAAGCGTGGGCGGCCGTCGATTCGGGCTGGGTGGGGCACGAGGCGGACCTCTTCGGGGACTCGGTGTACGGCCGCGCCGCGGGTGCGCCGCCGCGCATTCGTTTGGCCGCCGCGGCGGGTCGCGCGGACCTGGTCTGGGCGGCCGGCCGCCGCGGTTCGTTCCCCGTGCGCCGCGCCCGTTTGGAACCCCTCGCGGCGGGCGAGCAGCGCCGAATCGATGTGTCGCTCGATTTCGGAGGGCCGTGGGTGACCGGCCGCGTGGTCGATGGGGCGGGTGAAGCGCGGGCCGAGCTTTCCCTGTTCGCGGATGTGCTGCTGTCCGCGGAGCCCGAGGCCGCGGGCGGGGAGCGCTCCATGGGCCATGCCTCGGAGGCGCTGCGCCGCTCCGAGAACTTCCGAACCGGCGCTGATGGGCGCTTTGCCCTCGAGTTGCTCCCGGCTTGGCGCGGACGGCAGGCAGCCCTGGTGCTGCGCGCCAGCGAACCACAGGGTCTGCGCGTGGACCTGGGCGAACTCGGCGAGGGGCGCCGCGATCTGGGCGATCTGGTGCTCGTCGACCACCCAACGCTCGCAGGCGGCTGGATCGAAAACCGCCGTGGGGAACCGGTGGCGGGGGCGAGCGTGGTGCTGGAGTTTTTCGATCCCCATTTCGAGTTGATGTATGAGCAGCGCCAGGAACGGACGCTCAGCGACGAAGAGGGGCGCTTCGCGATCCCCGGGTTGCCGCTCACCGCTGCGGCGCGACTCTCCGTCGAGGCGGCCGCCTACGAGACGTGGAGCGAAGAGGTGGTTGTGCCCACGGTGGGCCGCACCGTGCAGCTCGAAGAGGCTCTGGTCGTGACGGGCAGGGTGCTCGTGGACGGCGAGCTTTGGGTGCGGAGCGTGCGCTTGCGCCCCTCCGGAGCCGACCTCCATCGGTTCTCCGCCTGGCAGCCCCTGGCGGCCCGCGGAGAGCGCAGAGCGCAAGCCGATCCGGGCAGCGGTGTGTTCCGCTTCGTGCGCGTCGCCCCGGGATCCTACGACGTCCTGGTGGGGGTCGGACTCGGCGGCGGCGGCTTGGTCGAGGCCCACGGCGTGGAGCCGGTGCGCGCGCTCGATGCCAATCCCGATGGGCTCGTGCTTGACCTGCGCGGCAAATTGCAGCCGTTCGTGCTGCGGGTTCGCGCGCGCTCCGGTCCCGCGCCGGAGCGGATCTCCGTTATGGCCGAGGGGCTGTCCACCGACCCGGATGGCGGTCCGTCCTGGTCAACCGCCGAGATGGCACACATGGGGGAGGTGCGGCTCTTCCCGCCCGAATCACCGGTGCGCCTCCTGCTCATCGCTGAAGGCATGCGCGCCGTCGAGAGGCTCATCGAGCCGGGGGAGCACGAAGTCGTGCTCGACCCTGCGCCGCGCTTCCGGCTGGTCTTCGATCCGCCCCTGCCCGAACTCCCCGGCGGCCTGCGCTGGATTCCGGCTCTTGTCTTCGCCGCGCGCCCGGGCGCCCCGGACCGGCTCGAACTCAGCCCGATCGGCGACGGGAGTTTTTCCCTCCACCCTCCCCTGGCGACCCGCTACGTGCTCTCCTTCAACCTGCGCGCCTCCGTGGGCGGCGGCGGCTCCTCCTCCGCACGCCACCTCGGAGAACCAGTCTCCCTCTGGATCGATCCCGACGCACCGGATCGGGAGCTGCGCGTCACGCCGCCCCCCGCGCTGCGCGAGTGGGCCGAGGAACTCGAACGCGAAGACGCGCAAACGCCCCGCTGATGGCCACTGCTCGATGCCGCGATTAGCGCTGGGGTTCGGGGAGGCGGGCGGTGTCGCGGGGGTAGAGGGGGCCGTCGGGGGAGAGGACGGCTTCGGCTAGGCGGGTGGAGTAGAAGCGTTGGGCGCGGCGGAGGGCGGGGTCTTGGATGCGTTGGTTGTCGCGGCGCATGCGGCGGCGCAGTTCGCGGGCCATGTCGCGGGAGGCTTCCAGGTCGCCGGCGGCGAAGAGGACCAGGGCGCGGGTGCCGGTGATGACGATGCGGTCGAAGAGTTCGGCGCCGTGGCGGGTGAGCAGTTCGGCGGCGCGGGCGCTGTCTTCGAGGGCTTGGCCGATTTGGGCGGCGGCGGTGTGGATGCGCGCGCGGATCGCGAGGGCCACGGCTTCGGCGCGGTAGAAGCCGATTTCGCGGGCGTTGCTGAGGGCGCGCACGATGGCGGTCTCCGATTCGCGGTCGGAGCGCTCCCAGAGCAGGATGGCGAGCCACAGGCTGGCCAGGGCCTTGGAACGGCGGTCCTCGATTTCCTCGGCGAGCAGCAGAGTGTCGCGCAGGGCGGATTCGCCCTCTTCGGTGCGGTCGAGGTCGATCAAGAGCCCGGCGTAACGCGCGCTGGCTTCGGCTTCGGTGCGCCGTTCACCGGCCTGGCGGGCCAGTTGCATGGCGTGTTTGGCGGCGCCCAGGGCCCGGCCCGGACGCCCGGCCGAGCGGAAGATGCGCGCGCGCAAGAGGTGCGCCAGGGCGACCGTGCCCGGGCGCGGCGGGTCCGCGGCGCGCAGCATGCGCAGTGCCCGGTCCACCAGGGCAAGGGCCGGTTCGATCCAGTCCTCCAGCACTTCGATCTGCGCCTGGGCGAGCAGGGCGAGAGCCACTTGGTTTTCGCCCACGGCCGTCTCGGCGGCGCGGCGCAGCAGGCCGCGCGCTTCGCTGAACTGCCCCACGTGGCCCTGCACGTGGCCCAAGCGCCTGAGGGCCTCGCTGGTTAGTTCGCGCGCGCCGACGCGTTCGGCGAGCTGCACCGTGTGGCGCAGCATGCCGCGCGCCAATCCGTACTGCCCGGTGGCGACCGCATAGCGCCCGTGCAGCAAGTACACCCGCGCGGCGAGCAGCGGCTGGCCCTCGGGATCGATGTCGCGGTCCGCCAGGCGGTCGAGGATTTGGCGTTCTTCCTCGCGCGCGCCGAGCCGGTCGGCGGCGTCGGCGGCGGCTTCCAAGAGGTCGAGCTCGAAGCCCTCCCGTTCGGCGTAGTTTTCGACCCGGTCGAGGGCTTCCAGACCCCAACCCGCCAGCAACAGCGCGCGTTGGGGCGACGCGCGGCGCACGGCCTGGGCGAGCAGCGGGCGCACCAGCGCGAGCAGCGGGCGCCACTCGCCGGCCGCGCGCAGGTGGTAGGCGCGTTGCCAGGCTTCGTCGGCGCGCAGGGGTTCGCCGGGCGCGGGTTCCAGGGCGCGCGCCGCCATGCGGTGCAGGCGCTGGCGCCGGTCGGGGGGCAAGGAGCGATAGATCGATTCGCGCAGGGCGGGCCGCGCGAAACGGAACAGGCTGCCCGCGGCCACCAACCAACCGCGCCGCACCAAATCGGTCAGCACGCGGTCGATCTCGGGCCGCAGGCTGGGCTGGAAGGCGCGCACCAAAAAGTCTGGCTCGATGCGCCCGCCGACCACCGCCAGGCGGTCGAGCCACAGGCGCTCTTCATTGCCCAGGTCCCGGTATCGGTCGCGGATCGTGCGCGCCAGGGATTCGGGCAGGGGCAGATCGTCCGGGCTGACGTTCAGCACCAGGCGCGGATCGGCCTCCGAATGGGGCGCGGCCTCGCCGCGTTCGGTCATGCGGCGCAAAAGCTCGACCACCAGCCCGGCGTTGCCGCGGCTGCGACGCCAGAGCACCCGCGCCAGGCGCGTGCGCGGGCTCGACGGGTGGAAGAGGTCCGTCACCAGGGATTCCACGTCGGCTTCCGCGAGCGGGCCCAGGTGCAGCCGCAAAACGGCGCTGGGGTTGTCGCGCGGACCTTGGCCCAAGCGTTCGAGGGTGCGCGCCAGGGCTTCCGCCGCGGCCGGCGGCTGTTCCTGGGCGACGCCGACCATGAGCAGCGCGTGCTGATCGGCGAGCGCTTCCTGGATGCGCTGCAGGGCCAGCAGGGTGCCTTCGCCGGCGCGCTCCAGATCGTCCACGGCCACCACCAGGGGTTGTTCGCGGGCGATCGCGCCGGCCCACCCGGCCAGGGCCAGGGCGACCGATTCCCCGGGCACTTCCTCCACGTCCGGATCGAGGGCCGCGATCAACAGTTCGGCCTCCCGCGGCGGCACCAGGCGCCCGAGCAGGCGCGACTCGCGCGGGCCGGGGCGCGTGCCGTCGGGGAATTGCATCCAGCGCTGGAGCAGCCGCAGGGTCGCGCCGAAGGGGCGCGCTTCGGAAAACTCCGAGCAGCGCGCGTAGAGGTAAAGCGGCGGGTGGGGGCCGAGGCGCGCGCGGGCGGCGAACTCGTGCATCAGGCGCGACTTGCCGCTGCCCGCTTCGCCGTCGAGCAGCGCCGTGCGCAGCCCGGCCTGGGGACGGCCCCAGAGGGCTTCCAGCAGGCGAAGCTCCCGTTCGCGGCCCACCAGGGGAGAGAGGTGCTGGGGGCCCTTCGGGCCCGCCCCCGTGCCGCGGCCCGAAAGCGCCTGGTCCACGCGGCCGCGCCACCAGTCGCCGGATTCGCCGTCCCCAAAACGCCGGGCCAGTTCGGCGGCGGTGGGGCGCTCCAGGGGGCGGCGGGCCAGGGTGCTTTCCAAGCAGGCGTCGAAGAAGGGGCTGAGCTGGGGCGCCAGGCGCGAGGGCGGCACAAAACGCGCCGTGGTCAGGCGCGCGAGCAGTTCGTCGGCGCCCGGGGCCAGGGCGCGGTGCAGCACCTGGCCGCTGGAGAAACCCAGGGCCTGTGCGCCGGCGCTGGCGGGGCCGGACGCCGGCGGCCCGGCAAAGGGGTGCTGGCCCGTGGCGAGTTCGTAGAGCACCAGGCCCAGGGCGTACACGTCGCCGGTGGCCGTGGGCGGCCCCCCGCGGGCGCGCTCCGGGCTCAGGTAGGCCAGGCTGCCGGGGTTCGAGATCGGCCCGTCGTCGCCGGCGGTCGTGGCGCGCACGAAACCCAGGTCGAGCAGCACCGCCCGATCCTCCCCGTCCAAGCGGATGTTTTCCGGCTTCAGGTCCCCGTGGGCCAGGCCTCGGGCGTGCAGGGCGGCCAGGGCGCCGGCGAGCTGCGCGCCGGTGCGGCGCACGAGCGGCTCCGGCAGCGGGCCCTCGCGCTCCACGGCTTCGCGCAGGGAGCGCCCGGGCACGTGCTGCATCAGGAGCCACGGTCCCTCGGGCCCGCTCCCGTGGGCGAGCACGCGCACAAGGGAGGGGTTTTCGACCTCGCGGCCGATGCGCGCCTCGGTTTGGAAGGCGGTCAGGGCGCGGGCGTCGCCGGAGAGTTCGGGGTGCAGGCGTTTGAGCGCCACGAGCGCGCCCCGGCCCAGGCCGCCCACGGGTTCGTGCAATCTGCCCAGCCAGACCCGGCCGGTGGCTCCCGAGCCCAATTCCTCCAGGAGCTCGATCGGCGGCGGGTGGTCTTGCACGGGGGCGCTCCTCGGCGGCGGGGCGCTATCATCCTCGCCCCCGGGGGGCAGGGGCAAGCGCGCTCGCCCGCGCGCCGCCGGATCGCCACCCGGTCGCCCCTCGATCATGGCCCCGGCGCCCCCGGGGAATCCCGCCGTGCCGCTTGTTTTCTTCAACACCTACACCCGCCGCGTCGAGCCTTTCGAGCCGACCCTCGAGCCCGGCGTCGTGCGCATGTACAACTGCGGCCCGACGGTCTACGGGCGTCAGCACGTGGGCAATTTCCGGGCCTTCCTGTTCGCCGACACCCTGAGGCGCTGGCTGGAAGTGCGCGGCTACGAAGTGCGCCAGGTGATGAACATCACCGACGTGGGGCACCTGGTGGACGATGCCGAGGAGGGCGAGGACAAGGTCCAGGCCCAGGCCCGCCGGGAGGGCAAGGACCCCTGGGCGATCAGCGCCCGCTACGCCGAGCTGTTCCTCAAGGACATGCGCGACCTGGGCTGCCGGCCGGCCCTGGCGAATCCGCGCGCCACGGAATACGTGCCGCAGATGCTGGCGATCATCGATGCGCTGGTGGAGCGGGGGTTTGCCTACCGCGCCGGCCCCGGCGGCAGCGACGTGTACTTCGATGTGTCGCGTTTTCCCGAGTACGGGCGGCTTTCGGGCAACCGCGTGGACGAGCTGGTGGCCGGGGCCCGGGTCGAGGTGCGCGAGGAAAAGCGTCACCCGGCGGACTTCGCGCTTTGGAAGAGCGATCCGGCGCACCTGATGAAGTGGGCCAGCCACTACGGGCCGGACGGTTTCCCGGGCTGGCACATCGAGTGCTCGGCCATGGCCCACGCGCTGCTCGGCGAGCGGCTCGACATCCACACCGGCGGCGAGGACAACGTGTTTCCGCACCACGAGTGCGAGATCGCCCAGAGCGAGGCCTTCACCGGCCAATCCTTCGCGCGCTTTTGGATGCACACGCGTTTTTTGACCGTCGACGGCGGCAAGATGTCGAAGAGCCTCGGCAACGTGTACACGCTCGACGACGTGCGCGCCCGCGGGAACAGCATGCGCGAGCTGCGCTATGCCCTGATCCGCGGGCACTACCGCCGGCCGCTGGACTTCACCTTCGGGGTGCTGGCCGAATGCCGCGCGGCGTTGAGCGGACTGGACGAGATGCTCGCCCGGCTGCGCCACGCGGTGGGCGCGGGCGAAACGGCCGGTGGGGAGCACGTGGAGGCCCAAAGCGCGGCCTTCGATGCGGCCATGGACGACGATCTGGGCACACCCGAGGCCCTGGCGGCGCTGTTCGGCCTGCGCGAGCGTGTGGTCCAGGGGGACGTGCGCGGAGCGGCCGCCGAAGCCGCTTTGGCTTTCCTGGAGCGCGCCGACCGGGCCCTGGCGATCCTCGGGCTCGACCGCGATCTGCCCGAGGGTTCTCCGGCGGCTGCCGGGGCGGGGGACGCCGAATCCGCGCGCATCGAAGCGTTGGTGGCGGCCCGCGACGCGGCCCGCAAGGCGCGCGATTTCGCCGAAGCGGATCGCCTGCGCGCCGAACTGGATGCCCTCGGGGTCGTGCTCCAGGACGTGCC
>JBJHAV010000035.1:0-21520 GCA_050480685.1 Planctomycetaceae bacterium
ACTTGGATCAGGAGCGGGGCCGTGGGGGCGAGGACCGCATGGCTGGGGTCGGCGGCCACTTGGCCGTCCAGGCGCACGCCGCCGCCGTCGATCAGGCGGCGGGCTTCGGAGCTGCTTTGGGCCAGGCCCAGTTCGCGCAGGAGCACGGCCAGGGGCACGCCGGCATCGGGCCAGAGGCCGGGGTAGCGGCCCTCGGGGATGTCGCTGGGCAGCTCGCGGTCGCGGAACTGGCGGTCGAAAGCGGAGCGAGCCCCGTGGGCTTCGGCGGGGCTCCAAAAACGGCTGACGATCCGTTCGGCCAGGGTCGCCTTGGCCTCGCGCGGGTGGCCGGCCAGGAGCCGGGTGATCTCGGCTTCGTCCAGCCGCGTGAGCAGCCGGTACCAAAGCCCCATGACCGCGTCGGGCAGGCTCATCACCTTGCCGAACATTTCCGCGGGCGGATCCTCGAACAGGATCGCGTTGCCGTAGCTCTTGCTCATCTTGCGCCCGTCGAGCCCGTCGATCAGGGGCAGGGTCACGCAGACCTGGGGAGGCTGGCCTTCCTGGGTTTGGAAGTCGCGGCCCACGAGCAGGTTGAAGAGCTGGTCCGTGCCGCCGAACTCCACGTCCGCGCGCACCTCCACCGAGTCCCAGCCCTGCAGCAGCGGGTAGAGGAACTCGTGGATGCCGATCGGCGAACCCTCGCGCACACGCGTCTGGAAGGTGTCGCGCTCGAGCATGCGCGCCACGGTCATGCGGCCCGCCAAGCGCAACAGGCCGGCGAAGTCCAAACGGTCGAACCAGGTCGAGTTGCGGTGCACCTCGGCCCGCTCCATGTCGATCACACGCCCGACCTGGGCCACGTAGGTGGCCAGGTTGTGCTCGACTTCCTCGCGGCCGAGCTGGGGGCGCAGTTGGTTGCGGCCGGAGGGGTCGCCGACCATGGCCGTGGCATCGCCGACGATCAAGACCAGGGTGTGGCCGAGGGCCTGCAGGTCCGCCAGGGCGAGCAGCGGCACCCCGTGGCCCAGGTGCAGGTCCGGCGAACTGGGATCCATGCCGAACTTGATGCGCAAAGGGCGTCCGCTGGCGAGTTTGGCCTCCAGATCGCGCAGGGTGATCAGATCCACCGCGGAGCGCTGGAAGGCTTCCAGGTGGCGTTCGGGGGCTACTGTGGACATGGCAGCGGGTCGCGGGAGAGCGCCGTGGGGCGCGCCGGTCAGGAGCCGGCGGGGCGATCGGGGAGGAACAGGGCTTCGCGGCCGGGTTCGCGCCGCATCCGGGCGCGGGTGTCGAACCAGCGCCGCCAGGCGGACACGGACATGCCCGGCCGGGGATCGGCGGCCACCCAGCGCAGGGCCGGCAGCGCCGCGCGCAGGCGGTCGTCGGAGAGTTCGGGCAGCGCCCGGGCCAGGTCGGCCACGGCCTGGGGGCGACGCTCGGGTGGAATGCGCACGGCGCGTTCCATGAGGGGCGGAAGGTACTCCTCCCGGGGACGCAGGAACGGTGCCGAGCGCCCCAAAAACTCGATCAGGGGGGCGGCGTCGAGGGGTTCGCCGGGCAGCAGCGACGAAAGGTGCACGGCCTCGACCCGGGCGGGGCCTATGCGGCGCAGGGGCAGGCGCTGGCCGTCGATGCGCGCCCAACCGCCGCGGGTTTCCAGGCGCCAGACCTCGCGCACCGCCAGGGCACCGTCCCGTGGCAGGGGGTGGAAGCCGCCGTCGATGCGCGCGCTGACCCGGTGTCCGCCGGCCGGCGGGTCCGTCTCCAAGCCGGACTCCGGGTCCGCAAGCGAGTCACTCTCCGGCGCCGATCCCCCATCGTTTGCCGGCGCCGGCACCAAGCGGATGCGCTCCAGGGCCGCCACGCTCACTTCCTCGCGCCAACGCCGCTCCGTGCCCAGGGCGTCCACGGCCACGGCCTGGCGCACCAGGCGCGGCGCCAGCAGTTCCAGTTCCAGTGCTTCGCCCCGCTCCAGGGCCAGATCCACGTGGATCCGGGTGCCCTCGCCCCGTCCGGGCTCGGACAGGAACTCGATTTCGAGGCGCAAATCCAGGGACGCGGCCGTGGCCCGGCCGGCCAAAACCTGGTCCAGGGACAAGGCGAACTCCAAGGTCGCACCCTCGGGGCCGCGGGCCAGGAGCCCGTCCAAGGCGCGCCGGGCCACCGGGTCGTTCCCGGCGGACAAGGCCGCCAGAACCACCTCGAGGGCAGGCACAAAACGTTCGTCGAGGTCCCCGGGCGCCACGGGGCCCCCGGCGGCCGCGGCCCCACCGGGGCCCGCGGACCGCGATAGGCCCGTGACACAGGCCCCTAGGGGCAGAACGGCCGCCAGCGCCGCGAGGAGCGCGGCGGACGCCGCGGGGGCGACGTTGCCGCGGCCCCCGTCGGCGCGCTCCGCTCTCACGCTCCGGGCGCGGGCTCCGCCTCGCTGTCCGCGGAGCCGCCCTCGCTGCCGTCCTCCGCACCGGGCTCATCGCCCTCGACGGTGTCGAGCGCGGGCTCCTCCGGCGGGTGCTCGGGCAGGGACTCGTTTTCGGCGAAGTCCGCGTGCACGAAGGAGAGGCCGATCTTGCGCTCTTCGATGTCGACGCGGATCACGCGCACTTCGATCTTCATGCCCGGCCGCACGATTTCCTCCGGGCTCGCGATCTTGTGATCGCTCAGCTCGGAGATGTGCAGCAAACCTTCCAGATCGTCCTCGAGCTTCACGAAGACACCGAAGTTGGTGATCTTGGTGACGTAACCCGAGAGCAGGTCGCCCACGTGGTAGTTGCCCGGGATGAGTTCCAGCCAGGGGTCGGGCGTGAGCTGCTTGAGGCCCAGGGCGATGCGCTTCTTGCCGGTATCGACCGAGAGCACCACGCAGGTCAAACGATCGCCCTTGCGGACCATCTCGGAGGGGTGCGCGACCTTCTTGGTCCAGCTCATGTCGGACACGTGCAGCAACCCGTCGATGCCCTCTTCGATCTCGACGAAGGCGCCGTAGGAGGTCAGGTTGCGGACCGTGCCTTCGATGACCGTGCCCTGCGGGTAGTGCTCTTCGGCCAGGTCCCAGGGGTTGGCCTCGGCCTGCTTCATGCCGAGGGAGATTTCCTGCTTCTCCTTGTCGATTTCGAGCACGACCACCTCGACCTTGTCGCCGGAACGCACCAGCTCCGAGGGGTGGTTGACGCGCCGGGTCCAGGACATCTCCGAGATGTGGACCAAGCCCTCGATGCCGTCCTCCAGCTTGACGAAGGCGCCGTAGGACATGAGGTTGACGACCTCGCCCACGTGCTTGGAGTTCATCGGATAGCGCTCTTCGATGCCTTCCCAGGGGGAAGAGCTGCGCTGCTTGAGGCCCAGGGCAATGCGCTCGCGGTCGTAGTCCACGCGCAGCACCTTGACCTCGATCTCCTGGCCCATCTCGACCATCTGCGAGGGGTGGTTGATGCGACCCCAGGACATGTCGGTGATGTGCAGCAGGCCGTCGATGCCGCCCAGGTCCACGAACGCGCCGAAGTCGGCGATGTTCTTGATCACCCCCATGCGGATCTGACCTTCTTCGATGTCCTTGAGCAGGGACTCCTTCTGGCGCTGGCGCTCTTCTTCGAGCAGCTTGCGGCGGGAGACCACCACGTTCATGCGCTCTTCGTCGATCTTGATGATGCGCGCGCGCACCGGCTGACCCAGGAAGTCGCCGATCTCGTGGGTGCGGCGCAGGTTGACCTGGCTGGCCGGCAAGAAGGCGTGCACACCCTGGATGTCGACCAATAGGCCGCCCTTGATCTTGCGCAGGCACACGCCGTGCACTTCGTCCCCTTCCGCGTGGGTGCCCTGGAAACGCTCCCAGGCGCGCTGGCGGTCGGCGCGGCGCTTGGAGAGGTTCGCCGTGTCGTCCTCGTTGAGGCCGCCGTAATAAACCTCGAAGACATCGCCGGCCTTCGGCAATTG
This sequence comes from Planctomycetaceae bacterium, assembly GCA_050480685.1. Lineage (GTDB taxonomy): Bacteria > Planctomycetota > UBA1135 > UBA1135 > JBJHAV01. The sequence goes on from JBJHAV010000035.1 coordinate 3,916, forward strand.
TTCACCGAACTCGGCCAGGGGGATGTTGCCCTCGGCCTTGCCCCCGATGTCCATGACGACGAACTTGGTGCGTTCGTCGACCGAATCGACACGCGCCTCGACGATCGTGTCCTGGGTCAAATCCTTGACCGAGCCGGAGACCCGCTCCAGAAGATCGGTGGCGGTGACCGTGGCCAACGCGACGGCCAACTGGCTGTCGAGTTCGGCGGGGTCGATGTCGTACTGCTTGATGCGGCGGGAAACGGCGGACATGGAAGGGGGTGGAGCCGTGCGGGACGGCGGGAGGGGGCTGGGGTTCACTTCGCGAGGACGCGGATCGCGCGGGCTCGATGGGCCGAAGGAGAACCGGGGACGTAAAGAAGACTCCCCCGCGGGCCGGTCCCGCAGGGTGAGAGGGGGTAACAGCATGGCGACAAGCGGCCCCCGGCGCCAGCCCGAGGTCGCCAAAGCGGGTGGGCGCCCCGGCGCGGGAATCGCCGCCGGGCGGTTCGGGCGCGGCCTAAGCGAGTTGCTTGCCGGCCAGTTCCGCCACTCTCCGGCGCAAAAGCTCGTCTGCCCCCCCCCGCCCGGCTCCCCCCTCCAGGCTCAAGGGAGCCCCGAAGGTCAGGCGCAGCTTCGCGCGCCGTGGCCAGCGTTTGCCCTTGGGGAGCACGTCCCGCGTGCCCGACAGCCCGGCCGGCACCACCGGCACCCGGGCCCGCAGGGCGGCGAAGACCGCACCGCCCAGGAAGGGCTGGATGCGCCCGTCGGGGCTGCGCGTGCCCTCAGGAAAGATCGCCACCGCCCCGCCCGCGCGCAGGCGGGCGACCATCGCCGCGAGGGCTTGGCGATCGGCGGCTCCGCGGCGCACCAGGATCGCGCGGCAGCCAGCCAGGAACCAGGCCAGGAAGCGCGACTTGGCCAGGCTCTCGCGGGCCACGAAGGTCACATGGCGGTCGAGGCTGGTGCCGATCAGCGGGATGTCCAGGAAGGACTCGTGGTTGGTGACGATCAGCACGCCTCCGCTGGGGGGCACATGTTCGAGCCCCTCGATGCGCGGGGGACCGACGAGCCACAGATAGGCGGAGGTCAGCACGCCGGCCAGCCGGTAGATCCAGGTGACACGCGCCGGTCGATCGGCGGGATCGCCGCCCGCGTCCAGGGGCGGGCCCTGGGCCTCGTCCGCGGCGGGGCTCCTCGCGGGTAGCTCGACGCTTTCCTTCGGCTGTCCGGCGCTCACCCTCGCCTTTCCCCGATCAGCGCGACCAAACGTTCCACCACCTGCTCCAGGTCGAGCCCGTCGGTGTCGACCCGCACGGCGTCCTCGGCTTGCCGCAGGGGCGAATGCTCGCGGCTCATGTCCCGGTGATCGCGGCGCTCGATTTCTTGCTGAAAGTCGTCGATGCGCTCCGGGGCTCCCCGTTCCTCGGCCCGCCGGCGGGCCCGCTCCCGCGGGCTCGCCCAGAGGAAAAACTTGTGGTCGGCATCGGGGAACACCACGGTCGTCAGGTCGCGGCCCTCGGCCACCAAACCGCCCAGGCGCTCGGCCACGGCCCGCTGCTGGGCAACGACCTGGTCGCGCACACCCTTGTGGGCGGACACCTCGGAAACGCTGCGCTCCACTTCGCCGCCGCGGATGGCCGGTTCGGCGGGTTCGCCGTCGAGCGACACCCGGCCCTCGGCGTCGAAGTCGAGCACCAGCCGGGCCGCCAATGCGGTCAAGGCCTCGCCGTCGCCGGGTTCGATGTGTTCGCGCAGCGCGGCCAGGGTGACCGCGCGGTACATGGCGCCCGTGTCGAGCAGGGCCAGGCCCAGGCGTTCGGCCAAGCGGCGCGCCACGCTGGACTTGCCCGCGCCGGCCGGTCCGTCGATGGCGACGATCATGGGCGCGGAGCCTACCAGGCGCCCCCGTTCCTGCCGAGCCCCGAGCCGCCTCGGAAGCCTCGGGCTAGCCGCCGGCAGCGCCTCCGCCGGCAGCGCCGTCCGCGCCGGTCGAAGCTTCGGCAGTCAGCTCCCCGTCCGCACCGACGCGGGCCAGGTCCAGCCCCTCCCGGAAGGCATCGAGCACGATCCAGCGCGGTCCCTGGGGCAGCCGTTCGTCGCGGAAGCGGTGGGCATGGCCGCACAGCAAAACATCGGCGCCCGCCAGGGCCGCGAGGCGGCGCACCTCGGACGGGTCCTGGGCGAGTACCGCCGGGTCCTTGGCGGCCACGGACCGTGTCGAACGCCGGCGCAGACGGCGGGCCAGGGCGCGAGAGACGGCCGCAGGTGTGCGCCTTGCGACGGCCAACGTGAGCGGCGAGCGCAGGACCCGGCGAAGCCGCTGATACGCAAGGTCCGCGGTGCACAGTTCATCCCCGTGCAGCACCAGCATCCTGCGCCCCCCGGGCAACTCCCCTACCAACCCGTTCGGCCGCAGCACGGCTCCGCTGGCGCGCTCGAAGGACGCATCCAGCAGAAAGTCGCGATTGCCCGGAACCACGTCGACCGCGGTGCCCGCTCGGGCAGTCTCGGCCAGGGCGGACAACACCCGCCGTCCGCCCGGGGATTCACCCTGGGCGCGCCCGATCCAAAACTCGAAAACGTCCCCGAGGAAGACCACCCGGGGCGCCCCGGTCAGGTCGGCGAGCAGCGCTCGCAGGGCTTCCACCGCGGCTGCGTCGTCCACGTCCACATGCAGGTCGCTGACGAACACGCTGCCCGCCGGCAAAACCACCCTCGGCCAGCGCGGCGCGCCGGGCCCGGGCGAAACGTCGCTCACCGCCTGGGACTCCCCGGGGAGGACTCACCGCCGCGCTTTTGGGGCGCGGAATCCTCGCCCTCGCCGTTTTCCGGTCCACCCTCCTCCGCCTCGGAGAGGTTCAAGTCCTTGAGTTTCTCCCACAGCACCTTGCGCGAAATCCCCAGGAGATCGGCGGTTTGGCTGCGATGTCCGCCGGTGGCGCCCAGGGCGAGTTGGATGTGGGCGGCCTCGGCTTCGCGCAAGACCTCGCGCAGGGGACGAATCGGCTCGTGCACTTCGACCGCACCGCGCCAACGGGGATCCATCGGCACCAGGTGTTCGAGGGCCAATTCTCCGTCGTCGCCGGCCAGGGCGATGGCGCGCTGCACGGCGTTTTCCAGCTCGCGCACGTTTCCGGGCCACGGATAGCGCTCGCAGGCGGCCAGGGCCGCTTTGGACAGGTGAAACGTGCGCTGTTCCCCCCGCAGCCGTTGCCCGTGGCGCTCGATCAGCGCCTTCATCAGGAGCGGCACGTCGCCGCTGCGCTCGCGCAGGGGGGGCAGTTCCAGGGGCACCACGTGGATGCGGTAGAAGAGGTCCTCGCGGAAACGACCGGCGCGCACTTCGTCCCGCAGGGAGACCTTGGTGGCCGCGAGCAAGCGGATGTCCACCTCCAGGGTCGTTTCGCCCCCCACCCGCTCGAAGCGACGCTCTTGCAGCACCCGCAGCAGTTTGACCTGCGTGGGTTTGGGCATGTCGTCGATGTCGTCGAGGAATAGCGTGCCCCCGTCGGCCAGTTCGAAGCGCCCGCGTTTTTCCCGGTGGGCATCGGTGAAGGCACCCTTCTCGTGGCCGAAGAGTTCCGCCTCCAGCAGGCTCTCGGGCAACGCCGCGCAGGAGATCGCCACGAAGGGGCCGGCGGCGCGTCCGCTCAGATCGTGCAACGCGCGCGCGGCGCGTTCCTTGCCCGTGCCGCTTTCGCCCTGGATCAGCACCGACGCGTCCGTGGGAGCCACCTGCCGCAGCCGCTCGAACACCCGCTGCATGACGGGCGAGTTGCCGACCATGCCTTCGATCGATTCAAAGGAGCGAAGGCGGCGGCGCAGGTCCTGGTTTTCCCGTTCGGCATGGCGCGCGCGCGCGAAGCGCTCCACCAGCGAAACCAGCGCGTCATTGCGGAAGGGCTTTTGCACGTACCAGGCGGCGCCCAGGCTCATGGCCTCGACCGCCTGGTCGACGGTGGCGAAGCCGGTGATCAAAATCACCGGCCGCAGGGGATCGCGCTCCATCGAACGACGCAGAACCGCCAAGCCCCCCTCACCCGGCAGGCGCATGTCGGTGATCACCAACTCGTGCCCGTCGCGCTCCAACTGTTCGAGCGCCGCGTCGGTGTCGGCCACGTGTTCGACGTTCCAACCGCGGTCCTCCAGCGCATCGCGCAGGGTGATCGCGATCGAAACTTCGTCCTCGACGAGCAAGATCTTCACGGGGTGGCGACCCCTTCGCCCGACCCGTGCACGGCAACCCGGTTGCCGCCCGCCGCCCGGGCCCGGGCCAGCGCCATCTCGGCCGCTTCGACCAATGCGTCGAAGAACAGGGTCCCGTCGCCTTCCAGGGCGCTGACCCCCACGCTCAGCCGCAGCTCGGCGCCCGCCAGTGGGCCGGAGGGGACCAGGGCCCGCGCCGCTTCCACCAGGCGCTCGGCCGTGCGGCGTGTGCCCTCCAGGGACGTGTGTGGCAAAATCGCCATCAGGCGATCGTCCATCAGGCGACCGAGGTGATCGCAGGAGCGCGTGGTTTCCTCCAGCAGGCGCGTGGCCGTTCCCAGGGCCTCGGCACGGCCCTCATAGCCCAATCGGTCGCGCAGGCCTTCGAGATCGTCCACCGCGAGCACCAGCACCCCGACGGGATACCCGTAGCGTTGGGCGCGGGAGAACTCGACCCGCATCAAGTGCTGGATCTGGGTCAGGGAGAACAGCCCACCCGCCGGACGGGGTGCGGGGCCCGGGCTGGATTCACCTCGGAGATCACTCATGGCGGAAGCAACGGGGGTAGTTCGGGCGTCGGGCTGCGGCGCGACGCGGCCCTGTGCGCAGGCTAGCCTTTTCTCTGGTCGGTCGGCGAGGGCTTCAAAAACGAGCCATCGTCCGCGGCCCTGGCCGAGCCGATCCTCTCCCAAATTGCCAGCGGCCGCCGGATGGCGGCCCAAAGGCATGCTGACAGGTCTTGTGGCTGGGCCGAGCCGCTTCCTTCACAACCTGCCAGCGGCCGCCGGATGGCGGCCCAACAACATGCTGACAAGTCGTGCGGCTGGGCCGAGCCGATCCTCTCCCAACTTGTCAGCGGCGCCACATCTCCGGCCACGGCCAGCGTTCGAGCAGACCGTCCAGGAAGGCGTCGATGCCGTGCCCCCCGGCCCGGAGCACGATCAAGAGGCCCAGGATCACCACGGCGAAAAGCACAAAACCCAGCCCCTGCACCACCGCGAAGGCCCCTACCTGGCGCACGCAGCCCCGGCCCTTGCGCGCGGCGCCGCGCATGCCGCGCACGGTGGGCGCCATCACCAGATCGACCATCAGCCGCCCGGCCCGCTGCTGGATGCGCGGGTCGTCGGCCGGGGGCAAGCCGGCCTTGGCCAACAGCGCGTGGGCCTCGGCCGGGCGAAAGGCGCGCTCCCGCACCGAAGCCTGAACGGCCCGCGCCGCGGCCGCGTCCGCCAGCCCCAACTCGACCGCCAGGCCGGCGTGCAGCCAGGCCCAGGCCTCGGGGGGTGGGCTGGGCGACACGCTCGGACCGCGCCCGGGACCGGACGCCTTAGGGAACTCGGGCTCGTTCTCCATACCCGCCACCTATAGCGCCGAGGGAAGCCTTGGGCTACGCCCAGGCCCTGACTCCTTCCCAGCGCGGACCTGAGCGCCGCGGAGACCTGGGGCTGCACGGTGCCTATACTTGGGCGGAGACCTCCATGAAGCTCGGACTCAATCAGCAAGCCCGGATGGAGCAGCGACTGCTGCAGTCGCCGCAGATGATCCAGGCGATGCAGATCCTGCAGCTCGGAGGTCTCGAACTGCAGGAGCGGATCGAGCGCGAGCTTGAGGAAAACCCGTTCCTCGAACGGCAGGAATCGGGCGAGGGCGAAACGGCCTCCGACCCGGAGCCCGAATCAGCCGCCGCCGCGGCGGAACCGCGAGTCGCCGACCAGGAGACGCGCGAACGCGATTCCGTGCGCGAGGAATTTGAGGGCTACGAGCGGGAGTACGGGGACGCACCGCGCCGGATCAGCGAAGAGGAGCTCGACCGTAAGGCGGAAGCCATGGCCAACGCGCCGGCCCGGGCGCGCACCTTGGGCGAAGCGCTGCTCGAACAGCTCGCCGTGGCCGACCTGGACGGGGCCACGCGGGAGTGGGCCGAGTATCTGGCCCAGAGCCTGGATGGGCGGGGATTTTTGAGCGAGGACCTGGCGGAGCTGGCGGCGGCGGCGCCGGGCGCCCCTTCGCTCGAGGACTTGGAAGTCGCCCTGGCCGCCCTGCGGCGGGTGGCGCACCCGGCCCTCGGCGCCCGCTCCTTGGCCGAGTGCCTGGTGTTGCAACTCGATCCGGCGGATCCCCTGGATGCCCTGGCGCGCCGCGTGGTCAGTGAGCACTTCGACGACTTGACCCACAATCGGTTGCCGCGCATCGCCAAGAACCTGGCCGCCGACCTGGAGGACGTGAAGGCCGCCCTCGAACGCATCCGCCAACTGGACCTCTCCCCCGGCAGCGACTACGGCGATGAACTGGCCGCGCCGATCGTGCCGGAGGTGCTGGTCGAAGAAGTCGACGGCGAATGGCAGGTGCGCCTCGGCCGCCAGCGCGGTCCGGGGCTGGTCTTGAGCGACTCGGCCCAGGAAATTTTCGCCAAGCTCGGCAGCGGCGAAGCCGCGCGGACCTGGGCCAAGCAGCGCCTCGACACCGCGCGCTGGTTCATCGATGCCTTGCAGCAACGCCAGAACACGATCCTGCGCATCGCGCGCGCGGTTTTTGCCCACCAGCGCGCTTTTCTAGAGCGGGGCCCCAGGGCCCTGCGCCCCCTGCGCATGCAAGACGTGGCGGACGAGATCCAAGTCCACCTCTCCACCGTCAGTCGCGCCGTGAGCGGCAAGTACGCCCAGACCCCGCGGGGCATCTTTCCGCTCAAGTACTTCTTCTCCTCGGGCACCACCGACGCCAGCGGCGCGGAGCGCAGCCAGGTTTCGGTCCAAGAGCGCTTGGCGGACGTGGTGCGCGCCGAGGACCCCCAGGCCCCGCTCTCCGACGACCAGATCGCGGAGGAACTGGAGCGCCGGTTCGCGATCAAGATCGCGCGCCGCACGGTCACCAAGTACCGCAAGGCCCTCGGGATCCCGCCCTCCGGCCAGCGCAAGAGCTTCTAGGCGGCTCGGGTGGTATCGTGTCTCCTCTAGAATCTTCGGCCGGGCCTCCGGCCGCCCTCCCCAGGCCAATCCCCCCCACCACTCCCATGGGCGTGAAAGCGACCGAGGTCCGCAAGGGCCAGGTGATCGAAAAGGACGGCGACCTGCTCCTGATCACCGAATACGAGCACAAGACCCCCGGCAACTTGCGCGCGATCATCCAGATCAAAACCAAGAGCCTGACCACGGGCGCCGGCGGAGCCATGCGCCTGGGCTCGAACGACATGCTGGAAGTCGCCTACCTGGACCGCAAGAAGGCCACCTACCTCTACAAAGAGGCCAACGGGGACTACATGTTCATGGACGCGGATACTTTCGACCAGTTCCCCCTGGGCGAAGATCTGGTCGGTGAAGCCATGGGCTACATCACCGAGAACAGCACCGTCGACATCACCTTCCACGGCGCGCGCCCGCTGGGCATAGAACTGCCCCCCTCGGTGGTCTTGACCATCGCCGAAACCGAACCGGCGGTGCGCGGCAACACCGCCACCAACGTCAAGAAGGACGCCGTCTTGGAAACCGGCCGGGCGATCAAGGTTCCGCCGCACATCCAGGTCGGCGATCAGGTCAAGGTCAACACCACCAACGGCGATTTCCAGGGCCGCGCCAACGGTTGATCGCGGCGGCCCAAGCGGCACTTGACAGCGCTTCGCGTCGGACAAGCCGAATTTTTCCCACGCGGTCAATCCCGCAGGTAGACCTTGACGCTCAGGTCCCGCGACTCGACGTAGAGCGGGAAATAGGCCACCAGCCGGCAGTTCTCCCGAAGCAGGCGCTGTACCTCGGCGCGCTGGGCGGGCTCCCAATCGGCCATTTCCTCTGGGTTGAGCACGAACCAGGCCCTGCGGTCGCGGCGATCCCAAAGGCCGGGCACCTCGGCCAACCAGCGATCCAGGTAGACCACCTCGCGCGGTTCGCGCACGTAGGTGTTGCGCTCCGCCAGGTAGTACTCGGCCACCGGCGCCGCCATCGAAAAGATCAGGTCCCCCTGGCGGCGCTGCTCGAAGACCAGGGCGAAGGCGTCGCGCCAGCGCGGCCGCTCCCCGTGGCGCACGGTGAGGTAGAGCGCGCAGCTCACCAGCGAAGGCACCACCAAAACGGCCAAATAACCCGCCGCCAGGGCTCCCCCGGGGCGGGGTCCGCGGCGCGGTGCGCCCTCGGCCGGATTCCCGCGGGCCACCGCGCTCGCCGCGCCGCCGAGCGGAGCGGCCGCCAGCACCAGCAGCCAAGGCAGCAGCACAAAAACGTACTGGGCCGTCATGCGCGCGACCGTGGAGAGCACCAGCGCCGCGCCGAGGCCGCCCACCAGCACACAGGCTGAAGCGACGACCCCGCGGTCGCGGCCGGCGATGGCCAAGAAGAGGCCGAAAATCGCCGCCGTGCCCACCAGGGGGGTCATGAAAAAGCCCGTGGTCAAAACGAAGTGAGGGGTGCTGAACTCCGTTCCCCGGGCGCGCCACCAGCTTTCCAGCACATCCCAGGCCCAGCCCGCCGCGAGGATGCCGACGGCCAGGGCCAGGGCGGCCACCACGGCCGTCGCCCGCCGTCCCCCTAGGGCCCCGCGCACATGCCAGCCGCGCGGCAAAAGCGCCGCCAAGAGCAATCCCGGCGCGACCAAGAGGGCGGTCGGATGGGCCAGGGCGCCCGCTCCCACCCCCGCCAACCCGACAAACACCCTTCCCGGGCGGTCGCGCCGCAGCCCGTCGAGCACCAGCGCTCCGCCAAGCAAGGTGAGCAACATGGCGAGGGTGTAGAAACGCGCGGTCTGGGACCAATACACGTGCCAACTGGAGACCGCCAGCAAGAGGGCCGCGCCCGCCGCCGTGCGCGATCCCACCACCGGCCGCAGGCAAAAGGCTGCCGCCGGCACGCAGAGCCACCCGAAAACGGCCGGCAGCAGGCGCAGGGTGCGCTCGTCCGGGCGCTCTTCGAAGAGCCCGGCAAACGCCCCGATCAGCGCATAGCCCAAGGGGTTGCGCAGGGGCTCGGCATGCAAAGCGTCCGACAGGGTCAGGGCTTCGTCGATCCAAAGGCTCCACTCCCCCAGGCGCAGGAAACGCAAGAGTCCGAGCGCGAGGGCCAGCACCAGCAGCAGGCGAGCCCACCCATCCCGCCAGTCGGGCCCGGGCAGGCCCTCGTCCCCGGGCGGGTTCGCCGGGGAGCCGATCGGCGGGCCCCCGACCTGGGGGGAGACGGGGGCGGAGCCCGAGGGCGTGAGGGAGGCGGACACGGGCGGTGAGACTGCCCGAGGGAGTCGGCGGGCGCAACCCGAGGGACTCCGCGCGGGACTCGGGTTGCCCGGAAGCGGCCCGGGCGCCGACAATCAGGGCATGAGCGATCGCCGCGCGCGGACCCTGGCCTGGCCCTTCCTGCTCTGCGCCCTGGTGACCCTGGTGTGCACGAGCTGCGCCGCCCGGCGCTCCCAGCCGGGGGTGCTGCTGGCGACCACACCCCCGGGAGCCGCGGTCTACGTCAACGGCCGGGCCACCGGTTTTGTTACCCCGGCGGCGATCTCCCTGCCGCGCGCCCAGTGGCATCGGGTGGACTTCCTGCTCCCCGGCCACCGCCCCGCCACGCGCCTGCTCTCCCCCAGCCAACGGGTGCACGTGGTGCCCTGGCAAAAGGGCTACATCGGGGTCTGGACCTGGTGGTTCCCGCTCTTCCTCGATTTGGAGGACTTGGCGATCCCCTTCCGGGTCGACGACAACCTTTCGCCCCAGCGTGTGCACGTGCGCCTGGCGACCGTGGACGAGGAGTGGTGAGCGGACCCGGCCCCGTGGGGGCGGTGCTCCTGGACCGGGACGGCACCGTGATCACCGAGACCGGTTATCTGCTCGATCCGGACCACATGGTGCTGGTGCCCGGCGCCGCCGCGGCCATCGCGCGCATCAATTCCGCCGGGCTGCCGGTGGCTTTGGTGACGAACCAAAGCGCCGTCGGAAGGGGCTGGCTCGAAGCAGCGGAACTGGATCGCATCCACGCCGAACTCGCCCGCCGACTGGCCGAAGAAGGCGCTCGCCTGGACCTGGTTTTGAGCGCCTTCGAGCACCCCGAACACGGCGTCGGTGTGTACCGCGCGGATTCCCCGCGGCGCAAACCTGGCCCGGGCATGTTGCTTGAAGCCGCCCAGGCGTTTGGGGTTTCGCCGGAGTCTTGCTGGATGGTGGGCGACGGAGCCCGGGACCTGGAGGCGGCCCGCCGCGCCGGCGCGCGCGGGATTTTGGTCGCCACGGGCAAGGGGCTGGCCGAGTGGGGCGCGGCCCGCCAGGCCCTCGGCGAGCCGCCGCTGTTCGTGCCGGACCTGACCGCGGCGGTGGACCTGATCCTGGCCGAGGCACGGCGCGACCTGAGGGACGCAGGCAGCCTTCAGCCCAAGTAGCGGGCCAAAAGCGGCGAGATTCGGCCGACCACGCTGCTCGGAAGCCTGCTCCAAGCGTCGCGCAAGATACGCGTGCGCGGATTCGATGGCGTGAAGCTGGGCAGCCCCTTGGCGCGCACCAGCGCATAGCGGTAGGGCAGCGGCTGGGGTTCGAAGCCCTGGTGCTGCTTGAAGCGGAAAGCGCCCGAATCACCGCGGCTGCGGCAAAAGTCGAAGCGCCGAAATCCCCGCTCCGCGGCCCACGTCTGCAGGGCCATGTACATGAAGTTGCTGGCGCTGTAGTTGCGGTCGGCGCCCGGCGCGGTGCCCGAGTAGTAGGCGATCAGCGTGTCCCGGTAGAGGAAACTCATGACCGCCGCCAGGGGCCGACGTTCGCGCACCACCAGATGCACCGTGGCGCCATCCCCGTAGGTTTCGAGCAGCGCGTGGAACAGGCGGGCCGGCAACGCGGGTGAACCCAGGGCGCGTTTGTTCTCCAGGAACATGCGATAGAGGTCATCCACGTACCAACGCCCTTCCACCAGGCGCAAACCGTGGCGCTCCGCGGCCTTGCGGGCCTCGGCCCGGGCCTTCTTGGGCATGCGCGCGAGCACCTCCGCCGGATCCTCGGGCAGGTCGCGCAGGAAGGTCCAGTAGAGGTCGCTGGCCACAAACCCCTCCAGTTCCCCGGGCGGATGCTGGTAGCGCAGTTCCAGGCGACCGACACCCTCCTCGCGGGCTCGCTCCAGGGCCCGCCGCACCAGGGCCTGACTGATCTCAGGCTCCAGGGCCAACGGCCCCCCGTAGGTGCCATAGGGAACCGAAACGTGGTTGGCCCGCCCGAGCAGCGAAGGCACGCGGATCAGGGGCAGCACCCCGACCAAACGCCCGTCCCGAAACGCGCCCAACTCCCGCGGCGAGTGACCGAACACTTCGCCGATCACCCGGCGCCAATGGGAGAGGTGAAAAGGCCCCGAATCCGGCGCGGCGCGCACGAACTCGTCGCGTTCTCCGTCGTGTTCGGCGCCGATCGGTCGAATCTCGACCCCTTGCGGATTCATTCGTAGACGCGCTCCACGCGGTATTCCTTCAAGTTGCGCGCCTGGCTGAAGATGATGATCTCCCCCACCAGTCCGAAGCCGATGATCTGCACGCCGAGTACCACCAGGAGCACCCCCAGCAGCAGCAGAGGACGCCCGGCCACACCGGTTTCGAAGAGCAACTTTTGCAGGGCCAAATAACCGCAGATGCCCCCTCCCATCAGGGCGAAGATGCCGCCCAGGGTGCCGAAGAAGCGCAGCGGCTTGAGCGTGAACTTGCTCAGGAACATCACCGCCAAGATGTCCAGGAAACGCCGCAGGTAGACACCCAGCCCGAAGAAGCCCGCTTTGCCCCATTCCTTGAGGTGGCGCACGCGGCGCTCGACCACGCGGAAGCCCTGCTTGTAGGCGATCACGGGCAGGAAGCGGTACATGTCCCCGTAGATCGGGATGTCCTCGAGCACTTCGCGCTTGAGGATGCGGAAGTAGCAGTTCAGGTCCCGGAACTCGCCGCGGATGATCTGGCGGATGACCCAGTTGAAGAACGCCGATTGCAGGCGATTGAGCACCGGGTCGACCCGGGGGTGGCGCCACGGGATCACGAAGTCGGCCCCGCCGTCCAGCTCGGCAAGCATGGGTCCGATCTCCAGGGGATCGACCTGCACGTACTGGGGCGTGGTCAGGATGTAGCGCCCCAGGGCGTGTTCGAAGGCGGCCGACAGGCAGATCGATTCGCCGAAGGCGTTCTTGAACTGGATGCTCTTGACCTTTGGACCCAGCTCGGCGCGCAGTTGTTGCACCAGTTCCAGGGCGCGGCCCTCGACCCCATCGAAGATGAACAGGATCTCCCAACTCCGCCCTTCGGCGTCGAGTTCCTGACCCAGCGCGCGGGCCACCTCGACGACCTCGGCCTCGGGGCTTTGCACCGGGACCACGATGCTCACGTCCAGCAGCGGCAGGGGCCGGACCGGCGCTTCGGTTTGCGCCTCCGCGCCGCTGGATACCTGGGTCTGGGTGTCGGTCATCAGTGCAGCTCGTTGAGGATGCGTTGCAGGATGCCTCGCCGGTGCATGCCGCTGGCCTTGACGGCCAGCTCACCCAGGAGTCCCAGCAGGGCGAAGAATACGATCAAGACGAAGAAGAGCGACACACTGGAGACGATGATCAGTTCCCAATCGTTGATCGACCAAAGTCCCACCGCGGCCGCTTCCGGATCCGGGTCGATGCTGAGCAGTCCCAGGGCCGCGAAGAAGGTGCCGAAGGCCAGGAAGATCAGGCTGATCAGGCCGAAGTAGTGCAGCGGGCGCTGGGAGAAGTGCACGATCAGCTTGATCGCGAGCAGGTCGAGCAGCACCCGCGTGGCTCGCCCCAGGCCGTACTTGCTCGCCCCGAAACGCCGCGGGCGGTGGTTGACGACCATTTCGGTGATGCGCGCGCCGCTGCCGGCGCTCATGGCCGGCAGGAAGCGGTGCTGTTCGGCGTAGATCGACATGCTCTTGACGAGCTCCGAGCGAAACACCTTGAGGGTGCAGCCCGTGTCGTGGATGGGCACGTCCGTGACCCAGGCGATCAGCCGGTTCGCCATGCGCGAGGGCAGGCGCCGCAGCAGGAAACCGTCCTCCCGGCGCTTGCGCCAGCCGGCGACGATGTCGAAGCCCTGTTCGAGCAGGGCGACCATGGCCGGGATGTCCGCCGGATCGTTTTGCAGGTCGCCGTCCAGGGTCACCACCAGGCTGCCGCGGGCCTGGTCGAAGCCGGCCGAAAGGGCCGCGGTCTGGCCGTAATTGCGCCGGAACTTGACGATCCGCGCCCGGGGGTCCCGGCGCCGGATGGCGAGCATCTCGCGCAGGCTGCCGTCGGTGGAGCAGTCGTCCACGTAGACCACCTCCCAAGGGACCCCCATGCTGTCCAGGGCCCGGGCGATCTCCCCGTGCAGCACGCCGACGCTTTCCACCTCGTTGTAGATCGGCACGACCACCGAAACGCGGATCGGGCCCCTCGGGCGTTCGATCGCGGCGGACGCTTCGCCCTCGGGGGCCTCGGGGGCCTCGCCGGGGCCGCCGCCGGAGGTCGGGCCCACCGCGGGGGCACCCGGCACGGCCGTGGGGTCGGAGTTGGGGGCGGACTCCATGGGCCCCGAAGGGTAGCCGATGCCCCGGCCCCGGCCGGCCACGGGGGCGCCGGCGGGGCCCGTTCCGAGCGCTTCCGTCCCGCTCGGGCTCCACGGGCCGGGCTCCGGCGGCCGAAGGAAGGGAAGTCCCCCACCATGACCGCTCCCCGTCTCCTGCTCGTCGAACGCGACCCCACCGCCTGGGGCGCCTTGCCGCACCTGCTCGATGCCCGCGGCTATCGGGTGCTGCACGCGACGGGCCCCGACCTGGCCGAGCGCGAGCTGGCCGGGGGCCCGGTGGATCTGGTCCTGGCCGACCTGGAAACGGCCGGGGACTCCGCCCTGGCCTGGACCGCCTCCCCGGGGGAGCCAGCCCTCGTCCTGCTGGACGATTTTGGCAGTGCCGCCGAGGACCTGGCCGCCCTGGAGCGAGGGGCGGCCGCCGTGCTGCACCGGCCCCTGCCCGACGAACAGGTCGTGCATGCGGTGGAGCGCGCCCTGGAGGCCCGCAAACTCGCCATCGAAAACACGCGCCTGAAACAGGACCTGGAGCGCCGACACGCCCTGGGCGGCCTGATCAGTCGCGACCCGCGCATGAAGCGCCTCTTCCAGTTGGTCGAGGCGGTGGCCGACACCCGTGCCAGCCTTTTGGTCGAAGGCGAAAGCGGCACCGGCAAAACCGCCCTGGCGCGGGCCGTGCACGGGCTCTCGGGCCGCGCCTCGGGGCCCTTCGTCGAACTCAACTGCGGGGCAATCCCCGGCGACCTGCTCGAAAGCGAGTTGTTCGGACACGCGCGCGGCGCCTTCACGGGCGCCGTGCGCGATCGCATCGGCAAGTTCGAAGCGGCCGACGGCGGCACGCTCTTCCTGGACGAAATCGCCTCCGCCAGCCCCGAAATGCAGGTGGTGCTGTTGCGTGTGCTCGAATCCGGCTGTTTCGAGCGTGTCGGCGAAACCCAAACACGCCGGGCGGACGTGCGCTTGATCGCCGCCAGCAACCGCCCCCTGGAGCAGGAAATCGCGGCCGGACGCTTTCGGGAGGACCTCTACTTCCGCATCCAGGTGGTGACCCTGGAGTTGCCGCCCCTGCGGGAGCGCGTGCCCGACATCCCGCTGCTCGCCGAGCGGTTCCTGGAGCGCGCCGCCCGGGAACACGGCCGCGGGCCCACGCGTTTTTCCCCCGCCGCCCTGGGCCTGCTCCTGGCCCACGATTGGCCCGGCAACGTGCGCGAACTCGAACACGCGGTGGAACGGGCCGTGCTGCTCGCCGGGGGCACGGCCGTCGAAACCTGCGATCTCCCCCCGGGGCTCCTGCGGCGCTCCGCCGAAGGCGCCCCAGGAACCGCGCAGCCGGGTTCGGCCCCGGCAGCCTTCGACCTGCCCCTCGGTCCCCTGAAACTCGCCCTGGCCGGGCCGGAACGGGCCCTGATCCTGAAGGCCCTGGAAGCCACGGGCGGCTCGCGCAAGGAAACGGCCCAGCTCCTGGACATCAATCGCTCGACGCTCTTCAACAAGATGCGCCGATACGGTCTGCTATCCTTCCCCACGAGCCCGGCCGATGGGCAAGGCGCCCCGCTCACCGAAGCCGATCGGCCGGAGCGAGGCCCGGGGAGCCCCCCTGAGCCACTGCCGTGAGACTGCTGCCCTGGATTTTCCTCGCGATCGCGTTCGGCCTGGCCGGTTCGATCGCGTGGCTCCTGACGGGCGAACGCGGCCGCAGCGCGGAACAACTGCTCGAATCCGCGGCCGCGCGTTTGTCCCAGGAAGAGCCGGACTTCCGCGGTGCGCTGCGCGAGCTCAACCTTGCGGTGCGCGCGGCGGAGGGCCGCGGCGATCCTGAACTTTTGATCCAAGCCCTGGATCGGCGTTCGGACTTCCTGCGCCAGCGGCGGGCCTTCCGCGAGTCCATCGCCGATCTGGAACGCATCCAGGACCTCGGTCCCCGTTGGCCCCTGGACATCCGCCTGCGCATCGCCCAGCAGCGCCTTTGGTTGGGCGACCATCGCCTCGCCTTGGACGAAGCGGATGCGGTGTTGGCGCTCTCGCCGCTCTATTCCCACGCCCACGCCCTGCGGGCGGAGGCCTTGCTCGTCGAATACGAACAGGCCCGCGAGCGAGCCCACGAGATCCTGACCGGTCTCCTTTCGGGCCTCGGGCGCGAGCGCGCCTTGGCGCTTGTGGATGGCATCTGCGCTCGGGGCATCGGTGAGCCGCGGCGAGCTTCCTTGCTCTTCGACCTGGACGCCGAGCTGACCGGCCCCAACCGCCGCCGCGCCGAAGAACTGCGCAGTCTCTTGGCCCTCGCCAGCCAAAGCGGGGTCGAGGCGCGCCGCGCGCTCTACGCCAGCCTCGAACTGGAACTGCGCCAGGACGCTCTGCACTCCCTGACCCTTCAACTGGAAGCCGGCGAGCGTCACCGGGAGCAGGCCGACCTGGGACTGGCCATCGCACGTTTGCCGGCGTTCCAGGGCGATCCACTGCTCTTGCAGCGCCTCGCGCGCTCCCTGGATGCCATGGGGCGCACCCACGTGGCCCTCGGCGCGATCCAACACGCGGTCGCCGCTGGCCGCTGGATGCCGCCGGAGTTCCTGCCCGGCTGGGCCCGCATGCTCTACGAGCGCGAGCAGTGGGTTTCGCTGCTCTCGGTGGCTTCCGTGCTCGGGGACATGACCCCGGACGTGCCGGAACAGCGCGCCCTGAAGGCTTTGGCGGACTACTTCCAAGCCGCCGCCGCGCGCGGTGTGGGAGAACTCGACACACGTTGGGCGGCCCTGGCGCGTTTCACCTCACGGCCCCCGCTCGATCCGATGCCGGGGGCCTACGGCCGCGCCTGGTCCTGGCGCGCGGAGCTGGCGCGCGCCGATGGCAACGAGCTTGCCGAACGGCGCGCCCTGGAAGAAGCTGTG
This sequence comes from Planctomycetaceae bacterium, assembly GCA_050480685.1. Taxonomy (GTDB): domain Bacteria; phylum Planctomycetota; class UBA1135; order UBA1135; genus JBJHAV01. The sequence goes on from JBJHAV010000035.1 coordinate 20,481, forward strand.
CTGCACCTGCCGAACGAAGACGGCACCTGGTGGCTTCGTCTGGCGGAGCTGCACGAGGCGGGCGGCACACCGCAGCCCGTGCTGCGGCGTTTGACCCACGCCATGCGGCTCCTGCCTGCGCGGAACGAAGAACTCAAGGAGCGCTGGCTGACGCTCGGCCGGAGGGCACAGCAGGACGACGGGCGAGACGTGCCGTCGGTGGTCGCGCAGGCGCGTAATCAGGATCTTTGGCTGACGCAGGAGATGGTCTCGCCCTACGAACTGTGGGCCGTGGGCGAGTACTACGCGCTGGAAGGCGAATGGAGCGGAGCGCTGCAGGCGGCCCGCCGTTTGGGCGATCTCTACCCGGGCTTCCTGCCGGGCGAGGACCTGGCCGTGCGCGCTTTCCTGGCGATCCGCGATTGGCGCCAGGCCGCGGACCTCCTGCTGTCCCGCTTGGAGCGCGCGGGCGCCCATGAGGAGACCCTGGGCAGATTGCGCACTCTGCACTCCGAGGGCCGGCTGGCCCCGGATCAGCTCTTGGCCCTGATGCGCCTCGACCCGCGGCACACCGGTGTGCTCGCCATGGCGCGCGACCTGTTCGAGAACGGACAAGCGGCGGTGGCGCGCCAGGCCCTCGCTTCCCTGGGCGAGGAAGAACTCGACGACGCCGGCCGCCTGCTTTTGGCCCAGGTGGACTTGGCCTTGGGCGAGCCGACCCGCGCCCTCGAACGGCTGGAGGAGTTCCCTGCCGGGTCCCCGCTTTTGCCCAAGGCCCTGGCCCTGGCGGCCGAAGCCGCCCTGGAACTCGGAGACGAGGATGAGCTCTATCGGGTCATGGGTTGGGTCAGCGCCGCGGAGCGCCTCTCCAAGGGAGAGCTGCTCGGTTTGGCCGATCTGCTCCTGGCGAAACGCATGTGGCACCCGGCCTGGACGCTGCTGCACGCCCTCGACCGCGACCCGGCCAACCGCGGCGGGGATGTGATCCTGCGCGTCGCCGTGGCGGCCATGATGGCCGGTGAATACGGCGCCGCGCGCGAGGCCCTGGGGCGCGCCCGGGC
>JBJHAV010000036.1:0-21432 GCA_050480685.1 Planctomycetaceae bacterium
CCCCGACAAGGTGGCCGACCAGATCTCCGACGCCGTGCTCGATGCGCTCCTGGCCCAGGACCCCAAGAGCCGCGTGGCCTGCGAAACGATGATCACGACCGGCATGGTGGTGCTGGCCGGCGAGATCACCACGAACGCGCGCATCGACTACCAACAGGTCGTGCGCGGCACCCTCAAGCGCATCGGCTACACCGACGACGCCTTCGGCATCAACGGCGACACCTGCGCCGTGCTCGTCAGCCTCGACCGCCAAAGCCCGGACATCGGCCAGGGCGTGGACCGCGACGGCGCCGGGGACCAGGGCCTGATGTTCGGCTACGCCTGCGATGAAACGCCGGAGCTGATGCCCTTCCCGATCCACTACTCCCACCGCCTGGTGGAGAAGCTGGCCGAGTACCGCCAATCCGGGCGTTTCCCCTGGCTGCGCCCCGACAGCAAGAGCCAACTCACGGTCGAGTACGAAAACGACAAGCCCGTGCGTGTGCACACGGTGGTGATCTCCACCCAGCACGACCCGGAAGTCGAAGGCAAAACCGAAGAGAAGGCCGTCCAGGCGGTGATCGCCAAGATGGTGCGCGAGGTGCTGGTGCCCGAGGTTCTGCCCAAGGGCATGGTCGACGACAAGACCATCTACCACGTCAACCCGACCGGCAAGTTCGTGATCGGCGGCCCCCACGGGGACTGCGGCCTGACCGGCCGCAAGATCATCGTCGACACCTACGGCGGCATGGGCCGTCACGGGGGCGGTGCGTTCTCGGGTAAGGATCCGAGCAAGGTCGACCGTTCGGCGGCCTACGCCGGGCGCTGGGTGGCCAAAAACGTGGTCGCCGCGGGCCTGGCCCGGCGCTGCGAGGTGCAGCTCTCCTACGCCATCGGCGTGGCCGAGCCGCTCTCGATCCGGGTCGACACCTTCGGCACCGGCAAGCTCGATGACATCGCCCTGACCGCCGCGGTGGAGAAGCTCTTCAAGCCGCTCTTGACCCCCAGGGCGATCATCCAGAACTTCCAGCTCACCCGGCCCCAGTTCGAGGGCACCGCCTACCACGGCCACTTCGGCCGGGCCGAGTTCGCCTGGGAGAAGACCGACCAGGTCGAAGCCCTGCGCTCCGCGGTCGGTTGAGGCGCACCTAGTCAAGGTCCCCGGGCCCTCTCGGCACCCGGTCGTTCGCCCCGCGCGGACGGCCGGGTGCCTGCCTTTTGGGGCCACGGGCCCTTCGGCAGGCGCCCCGAGCCTGGCCCGGGCGTGACCGGTGGATGGCCTTGGACTATGCTAGGGGTCCGCCCATGAAGCTTCTCACCCGCTTGCCCGGCGCCGTCGCCCTGCGCCGTGCGTTCACGTTGATCGAACTCTTGGCCGTCATGCTGATCATCAGCCTGCTGGCCGTGTTCCTGGTCCCGCGGGTACCGGATTGGATCGACAACGCCAAGGTGACCTCCTGCCAGGCGAACCTGGCGGAGATCTACAAGGGAGTCATCTCCTTCGAGACCAAGTTCGGGCGCCTGCCCAACGAACACGGGGTCAGGTTCTTCGGCGAGCTGATCACCTCCGGCGTGCTCGAAAACACCAAGGCCAACGTGCGCCGCATGAGTTGCCCCGGGGTCCAGGAGAGCGCCCTCGGCCCCCACGGCCTCGACCACCGCGAGTGGTACGCGGACCTCTCGACCGTGGACGGTTCTTACTCGGCCTACGCCGGGCGCAACACCCGGGAGTTCCCCCTGCGCCGCCTGTCGGGCCGCGAGCCCCTGGTGGGCGACGACAACGACGGCGGCATGAACCATGCCACCACGACCCTGGTGCTCTACGGGGACGGCACGGTCGAACGCTACGAGCTCTACGACCTGCGGCGGGATGGTCTGATCGGGCCGGACGAGATCCTGGTGGTTGGACCCGACTCGCAGATCGAGGATCTGCGCAAGCTCGCCCTGGATTGAGTTTTTCGGCCCCACGGCGGGGCAAGGAAAGCTCTGCGGGCCCCCGGTAGGGGCCCGGTGCTGACACAGGGGCGGCAAAGCGGAGGCGGGCGGCTTGCCCAGGCCCCCTCGGTGGGGGATCCTTCGCCCACGGGCCGAGTTTCCCCCCGGCCGGCCGCGCCCATGCTGCCCCCCCTCCTCCGCGCGCTACGGCCGCACCAGTGGTCGAAGAACCTGTTCGTGTTGGCCGCCCTGGCCTTCGCGCTGGCGGACCGCACCCAAGAACTGCACACCGGCTGGGAGCAGATCGGAGCCGTGCTGGCGGCCTTCCTGGCCTTCTGCCTGGGCTCCAGCGCGATCTACCTGGTCAACGACGTGCTCGACGTGGAGAGCGACCGGGCCCACCCGGAAAAGCGCCACCGGCCGATCGCCGCGGGACAGGTTTCGGTGGGCAGCGCCAAACTCATGGCGGGCCTGTTGGCCGTGGGAGCCTTGGGCCTGGGCCTCGCGGCCGGTGGTGCTCCCTTGCCGGTGGCCGCCCTGGTCGGCGGCTACATGGCGCTCAACCTGGCCTACAGCATCAAGCTCAAACACGTGGTGCTGGTGGACGCCTTTTGCATCGCCGGCGGCTTTTTGCTGCGTGTGCTGGCGGGCGGCAGCGCGGCCGGAGCCCACGTTTCGCCCTGGCTGTTCCTGTGCACCCTGTTCCTGGCCCTGCTTTTGGCCCTGGGCAAACGGCGCGCGGAACTGGCGCTGCTCGGCGAGGAGAGCGGCAGCCACCGCCAGGTGCTCGACGGCTACGACCGCGGTTTCCTGGAGCAAATGGTGACCCTGTTGGCCGGGGTGACGATCGTCTGCTACACGATGTACACGGTCGACGCCGAAACCGCGCGCAAGTTCGGCACCGGCCACGGCTTGCTCGCCAGCGTGCCCTTTGTGGTCTTCGGCATCGGGCGCTACCTGCTGCTCCTCCACACCAGCGGCCAAGCGGGCAATCCCACGCGCCTGTTCCTGGGTGGAGACCGCCTGTTCCTGCTCAACCTCCTGGGTTGGCTGTTGGTGGTGGCCGCGGCCCTGGCAGGCTGGTTGCCCTCCGGTTGAGAGGCCGAAAACCTTCGGCCCGGCCCCCAGCGAAGTGCCTCTCAGGTGCCGTTTGGGCCGCCCTCCGGCGCGCGGTTCAGCGGCCCGCGTGGAACCCTGCGACCAACTCCGCCCGTTGGCGCCAGGCCTCGGGCTCCGCTTCCAAGGCATCCCAAGCCGCGAGAACTTCGGCCGCCCCCGCCTCGCCGGCCAAGGCCAAACGCGCCAGGTCATGGCGCAGGGCCGCGCCGCTGGTGGAAGGCTCCAGGCGCGGATCCGTGAGAGCCGCCAGCAACTCCGCGCGCACCGGTTCGGCCTCTCCGCAATAGACCCGAGCTTCGGCCAGGGCCTGGGAAAGCTCCACGTCGTCGGCCTCCCGGTGGGCCGCCTCCAGGGCCGAGCGCGACTCCACCAGCCCCAGATTCCCCAGGGCGCGGGCCGCGGCCACCCGCAGTTCCAAGGGTTCCTGGGGCCGCAGCAGCTCCTCCAGCACCCCGCGCGCCCGCGGGTATCCGATGCGCCCCAGGGCCGCCGCCATCTGCGGCGCCAGGCGCGGATCGCCCAGGCCTTCGATCAGCGCCGGGCCGGCGGCACCGCCGCGCGGCCCCATGCGCTCCAGGCTCTGGGCCGCGCCCAGTCGCACGTAGGCACTTTCATCGTAGAGCGCGGCGCTGAGCACTTCCGCGGCGACCCAGTCCAGGCGCGCCATCAGGAAGCGGCAATCGTCCACACCGCGCAGTTGGAACTCGTCGAGGCGCGCCAGCCAGCGCCAAAGGGCCAGTTGGTAGGCCTCCGAGCGGCGGGGCCTGGGCAGACGCCCGTAGGAGTCGCCCGCGTCCCAGGCGCGGCGCAGCTCCCAGCCGTTCGCAAAACCAAGCTCGGCGGCCAAGGCATTGGCTTCGCCCAGGGCGCGCTCCCGTTGGTCGGGATCCGAGGTCGCGTCGGCCACTCCGAACATGCCGTCGAGCCCGCTGTGGATGCCGTGGCGCACCAGGGCCCAACCGATCCAGAGCACGGTTTCGTAGTCGGTTTCGTACTTCAGCCGCAGCACCAGGTCCGGCAGCACGTGGTCCTCTTGGCGGTTGCCCAGATGCCAAGCGGCCAGGGTGCGCAGCCAGGGTTCGGGGGCGGTCGAGGCCAGGTCGAGCAGCACCTCGGCGACTTCCTCGCCCGCGGCTCGCCCCAAAAATTCGAGGGCCAAGGAACGCCGCGCGCCCGGGGCTTCGGGGTCGAGGGCCAGGGCCTTTGCGAGGGGCGCCGCCGCGGCCCCCAGGGCGATCCAATCGTCCATGGCCGCGTCGCGCACCCGGCCGCCGGAGCGCAGCACGAAGTCCGCCAGACCCTCGAAGCGCCGCTCCAGATCCCCGGGCGCGGGTTCCTTGGGCGCCCGAGTTTCGGCCAGCCGCCGCTCCAGGGTTTCGATCGCCTCGGCCACCACCGGGCGCAGTTCGGGCTCGGGCCGGCCGGCCGGCTCCGGCTGCGCACAGGCCGTCAGCCACAAAAGGCCGAGCGGCAGGGCCCAACGCGCCGCGCGCCAAGCTCGCGGGAGGCTGCTCATGGTTCCAGGCGAATGCGGTGCACCAGGCGCGCTTCGCCCTCCGGGTCCGGAGCGTCGGGGTTCGAGTAGTAGGGCGTGCGTTTGTAGAACAGCGCCACCTCGGCCGGCCCGGACACGGGTGTGCCGTCCTCGCGGCCACCGCTGCCGAAGAATCGCCGCGGCCCATCCGTCAGGGGCACCGCGCGCCGCTCGTGGGCCATCAGCAGGGTCGGCCACAGGTCGACCTCGTGGCGATAGGGATCCCGGAAGCGGTAGAGGTGACGCCAGCCGCCTTCGGGTTCGCCGGCTGGATCCAAGGGCCGCCAAAACAGGTCCGCCGCGCGGCTGCGCTCGTCCGTGGGAAAACTGTGCCCGGCGCCGACGTTCTCGACGAACACCACCCAGGCTCCGTCCTCGCGCTCTGCCGTCAAGGCGATCGCCGCGCGCACCATCTCGATGTCCGCGCCCCCCAAACTGGCGTGGCTGCGCGGCCGACTCGGATCGCCGCCGTGGTGGGGCATGTGGCAATCGATGCAGCCGATGCCCTCGGCCGCGAAGCGCGAAGCGCGCCACTGGTCGACGGTCTCGTGCTGGTTGTGGCAGCCGGCGCAAAAGTCAGGACTGGAAAGCTCCAGCTTCAAGGTTGGCCGGCAAGGTGCTTCGGGCACATCCCGGGTCGCGGCCACGCCCCCATCCGGCAGGGCGTGGCAAGTGATGCAATCGACCCCCTCCACACGCCGGGTGGCGCGCGGCATGACCCGCTGGCCGATGCCGGTCACGAAAACCGGCTGGGGCGCGTGGCAATCGATGCAGTCGGTGTTGGCGAAGTCGTTCGAGAGGCGCCGCACCTCTTCTCCGATCCAACTCTTGGCATGGGAGGAGAGCTGCCACTCGTCGTAGACGTCCTGGTGGCAAGCGGCGCATTCCGCCGAGGACCGAAAGGCGAGCACACCGCCCTCCTGATCCCCGGTGGTGGGCCCAAACAGGCGCACCATCAACCACAGGAGCGCGATCAGGGCCAAACCTGCCAATAGGGCGCGGGAGAGATTCATGGGGCGGGGGACCCGGAGGGTTCGTCGGAGCGGGCGGGCGCCAAGCGACCGTCCGCGAGCCGCAGCGTACGCGAGGCCAGGGCCCGGGCCTCGCGGGGATCATGGGTCACGTGCAGGGCGGTGAAACCCAATCGCCCCTGGAGCTCCGCCAGGCGCTCGAGCAGCGCGCGGCGCAGATCCAGGTCCAGGGGGCCGAGGGGTTCGTCCAGGAGCAAAAGCCCGGGCCGCTGGGCCAGGGCCCGGGCGAGCGCTAGGCGCTGGGCTTCCCCGCCCGAGAGCGAACCGGGGCGGCGCGTTTCGAAGCCCGGCAACTCGACCCACTCCAAGAGCTCCGCGATGCGCCCGCGCCGCTCGCGCCGGGGCACGCCGGCCGCGCCCAACACGAAGGCCAGGGTTTGCTCCGCGCTCCAATGGGGCCAAAGGGCGCCGCCTTGAAACAGGTAACCGATGCGCCGCCGTTCGGGCGCAAGCAGCACCCGGCCCGGCGCGCTGACCCGGTGGCCATCCAAGTGCACTTCGCCCCGCTCGGGAGCGATCAGCCCGGCGAGCACCTTGAGCAGGGTGGTTTTGCCCGAGCCCGAAGCGCCGATCAAAAGCACGTGCTCCCCGGGCTCCAGCTCCAAATCGAGGTTCGCGAGGATGCGTTTGCCCCCCAGGGACACGCCCAGGCCTCGCACGGCGACGCGCGTGCCGGCGGTAGCGCGGTCCGTCACGGCAACACCTCCAGGCGGCGCCGGGCGAAGGCGCTCCACAAAAGTCCCGGCAGCAGCACCGCCAAGACAAGCACCAGGGCCAGTGCCGCGACGAAGTCATCGCGACCGAAGTGGACGCCGTTGAAGATGCGCACGATTGCGGTTTGGCTGGCTGCGGGCACCAGGATGCCCAGGTCCAGCTCGCGCATGGCGAAGGCGAAGACCAGGGTCCAGGAGCCTACCAGCGAACCGACCAGGGAAGGCGCGACGATGCGCACGAGGCGCCGCGCCGGCCCGACCCTGGCCAGGGCGCCGGCATCCTCCAAGGAACGATCCAAGGAGGCCACCGCGCCAGAGAGGATCAGCACCGCGAAGCCCCCCAGGCGCCCGGCGAAGAGCAGCGACGGCAGCCAATCGCTGGCGTAGAGCGGCTGAAGCGCCGGCTGTGTCCAAAGCACGATCGCGCCGATGCCGAAGAGCGTCGCCGGAACCGCCAGGGGGATCAGGGCGACGAGTTCCAAGCAGCGCCCGAGCCAGCGGCGGCGGGTGCGTTCGACCGCGTGCCCCAGCACCAGGCCCAGGGCCACCGCCAAGAGCGCCGCCAGGGCGGAGTGGCGCAGGCTGCGCGCGATGTCGCCGCGCGAGCGTTCGAAGGCCAAGTCGAAGGCCGCGCCGGTCTGGCGGGCCTGATAGGGCAGAATCGCCGGAGCCGCCCGCAATCGTTCGCCGAAGCCGATCGCCGCGGCCTCGCCGCTCGCTTCGCTTTCTTCGCTCTGCCCGCTCTGGCCGCTCTCCCCGAGGACCTGGGCCACACCGCGCTCACTCCAGCGCACCGGCCCGCCCCCGGACTCGTGCAGCAAACGCCCCAGGGGCAACACCACCGAAAGGCTCAGCACCCCGAGCACAAACGCCAAGGCCACCCAGCGAAACGCGCCCAAACTCCACGGCCGCGGGCTTTGGAACCCACTGCCGAGGCTCGCCATGGCGCCCATGCGCCTGAGGGCCAAGGCCGGCACCAGGGCCAAGAGGTTGATCAGCACCAGGGGCATCGACTTCGCCACGGCCATGCCCGGCCGTTCGATCTGCACCCAACTGGCGAAAATCTCGTCGGCGTAGACGTTGAACTTCGGGCCGACGGTCGACACGTAGTCGGGAACCGCGAAGTCGTTCACCGCGAATACGAAGGCCAGGCACGCACCGGCCAGGGCCGGGGGCACGATCAGCCCCAGATCCGTGCGCACCACCGCGCGCCAACCGCCGGCCAAACGCGCGGCGTCTTCCAAACGGCCGTCGATGCGCTCCGCCGCCCGGGCCGCGAAGATCGCCACCAGCGGGAAGGTGCCCAGGCCCAGGATCCAAATCGCCCCGCCGTACCCGCGCCAATCGGTGAAGACCGTCCAGGTCATCGCCAAAAAGAGCGGCGGCAAAAGCAGCGGCACCACACCCAGGGTGCGCAGGGCGGCCGCCCCGGGCAGGTCCGCGCGCGCCACGAGCACACCGAAGGGCAGCCCCAGGGCGAAGGCCAAGGCCGCTGTGCCGAGCCCGAGCAAAAAGGTGCGGCCGAACAGGGTCCAGATCCTCGCCTCGAAGACCGAAGCCACGTCCGAACCCTCGATGCGCGGCAGCATCGCCGCCACTGGCCCGAGGGCCAGCAGGGCGAAGACCAAAAGGGCCGCGAAGACGAGGGGGCGACTCAAGGGCGGCTCGTCACTCCAAGAACAGCGGGCGCAGTTCGTCCTGGACCCGCAGCAGGTGGCGACCGACCTCCTCGTAGTCGATCTCCATCAGGCGCACGGCCCCCAGGTCGACCGAAACACCTTCGACGATCAGATCCCGGTGGAAGGGGATCTGGGCGTTGTTTTCGGCCAAGTAGCGCTCGTTCTCGCGGCTGACCATGAAGTCGACGAAACGCCGCGCCGCCTCCACATTGCGCGCGCCCTTGAGGATGCTGACGGTGTTCGGCATCAGCGCCATGCCCATGCCACCCTCGCCCTGGTCCGGGATCACCTGGGCCACCGGAAAGCCGTTGGAGCGCACGACCATGAAGTCGTTGGTATCCGTGAAGCCGAAGGCGACTTCTCCCTGGCCGACGGCCCGAGCCAAGGCCATGTTGCCGGAGAAGATCCGCACCTGGCCCTCGCGATTCGCGTCCCGCAGGCGGCGCGCGAAGTTTTGGGCAAACTCGTCCCCAAATACCGTGTGCAGCGCGGTCAGGTGGGTCAGGGTCGTGCCCGCCAGGGGGCGCACGAAAGCGGCTTGGCCCCGCCAGCGCGGGTCGAAAAGATCCTCCAACCCGGTCAGCTCCGCGGGATCCATGAGCTCGGTGTTGGCGATCATCACCCGGCCGCGCCCCGCGAACATGTGATAGAGGTCGCCCGGGCCGAACCAGCGCTCGTCGATGCCCTCGGCGGCGGGGGAGCGGTAGCTCTGCAACAACCCCTCCTGGGCCAAGGCGACCGTGTTGGCCACCTCGTTGTTCCAAAAGGCGTCCGCGCGGTGCACGCCGGCGGCGGCCTCTTCGCGCAGGCGCCGGGCGAGCCCCACCGTGCGGGCCGCCTCCGTGTCGTACTCCACCAGCACGCGCAGGCCCGTTTCGGCCTCGAAACGCCGGAAAACCGGATCGGCGGCCACCTGGTTCATGGAGCAGTACACGATTAGGTCGGGACCGTCCTTGGAGCAGGCCGTGGCCCCGAGGGCCAGGGCGCCGGCCACCAGACCGGCGAGCAGTCCGCGGCCCAGACGCAGGGCGAGCCGGGCGGGCGCGAGCGGCCCATGGCCGGTGGAGGTGCAGTCGGCGGAAGCGGAGCGGCGGGGAACCCGGTCGCCGGCGGGAGTGGTCATGGTTCGGGGGTCGTTGGGTGGGGGCCGTGGGGAAGGGAATGGCTGGGGCCCTGCCGTGGAGCAAACACCGTGCCGCTACCCTATCCGAAGGCCCGCGCCGGACCGCCCGGCGCCGCGCTTCCTGGCCGGGCCGTGGGCCCGCGGATATCCTCCTGGCCCCGCCGAGGCGGTTCCCGCCCCACTCCCCGCTCCCATCCCCCGGAGGTCCCCGTGCAGCTCTCCCAGCGCATGTCCCTGCTCGGCACCGAGTCCGCCTTCGAAGTGCTCGCACGCGCCAAGGCCCTCGAAGCCCAGGGCGTCGACGTGATCAACCTCGGCATCGGCTCGCCGGATTTCCGCACGCCGGAAAACATCGTCGAAGCCGGCCGCAAGGCCCTGGCGGACGGGTTCCACTTCTACACACCGGCCAAGGGGTTGCCGGAGCTGCGCGCCGCAGTGGCCGACGACATCCGCGCCCGCCGCGGGGTGGCGGTGGAGGCCGATCAGGTCCTGATCGTGCCCGGCGGCAAGCCGACGCTTTTCTTCGCGATCCTGATGTTCGGCGAACCGGGGGCCGAGATCCTCTACCCGAACCCCGGTTTCCCGATCTACGAGTCGATGATCCGCTTCAGCGGAGCCCGGCCCGTGCCGATCGAACTGCGCGAATCGAAGGGCTTCAGCTTCGACCCGGACGAGGTGCTGGCCAAGATCACGCCGGCCACGCGGCTTTTGATCCTGAACACACCCGCCAACCCGACCGGCGGAGTCGTGCCGCGCGCGGCCCTGGCCCGCTTGGCCGAGGGGCTGGAGCGCCACCCGCACGTGGCGATCCTGTCCGACGAGATCTACTCGCGTTTGACCTACGACGGCGAGGACCACGTCAGCCTGCTGGAGTTCGAGCCCCTGCGCGAACGCCTGATCGTGCTCGACGGCTGGAGCAAAACCTACTCCATGACCGGCTGGCGCCTGGGCTGGGGTTTGTGGCCGAAGGGTTTGATCCAACACGCGGAACGCCTGCAGATCAACTCGAACTCCTGCGCCAGCGCGCCGGTGCAGATGGCGGGCATCGAAGCCCTGCGCGGCCCGCAGGACGCGGTCGAGACCATGCGCAAGGCCTTCGACGAGCGCCGCAAGCTGATGGTCGACGCCCTGAACCGCCTGCCGGGGGTTTCCTGCGTGACCCCCAAGGGGGCTTTCTACGCCTTCCCGAACATCACCGGCACAGGCCTCAGCGCGGCCCAGGTGGAGCGTTTGTTGCTGCAGGAAGCCGGTGTGGCGACGGTCGCCGGCACCAGCTTCGGCAAGCTGGGCGAAGGTTACGTGCGCTTCAGCTACGCGAACAGCGCCGAGAACATCGCGCGCGCGATGGAGCGCTGCCGCGAGGCCCTGGAGCCGGTGGTGGCGGGCCGCTGACCCCATGGCGCCGCTCACCGACTTCCGCAGCGACACCGTCACGCAACCGACGGACGCCATGCGCCGGCGCATGGTCGACGCCCCCGTGGGGGATGACGTGCTCGACGGCGACCCGACCGTGCGCAAACTCGAAGCGGAAGGCGCCGCCTGGCTCGGGGTCGAGGGCTGCCTGTTCGTGCCCTCGGGCACCATGGCGAACCAGATCGCCGTGGGCGTTTGGACGCGGCCCGGGGACGAGGTCGTGCTCGACAGCGAAGCCCACGTGCTGCGCTGGGAAGGCGGCGCCCTGGGCCACCTGCACGGGGTCCAGACCGTGACCCTGCCGGCCCCGACGGGCGCCCTCGAACCGGCCCAGTTGCAGTCCGTGTTGCGGCCGAACAGCGTGCACTGCCCGCGCTCGGCGCTGCTCGTGCTCGAACAGACCCACATGGGCTCCGGCGGGCGCGTGGTGCCCCTGGATCGTTTCGACGCCCTGGCGGTGATGGCCCGCGATGCGGGGCTCGCCGTGCACCTGGACGGGGCGCGGCTGGCCAATGCGGTGGTCGCCTCGGGCGTGCCGGCGCCGGAGTGGACACGCCGGGCGCAATCGGTCTCCCTGTGCCTCTCCAAGGGGCTCGGCGCTCCGGTCGGCTCCCTGGTCGGCGGCGACGGCAACTTCCTCGAACGCGCCCGGGCCCTGCGCAAGCGCTTCGGCGGCGGCATGCGCCAATCGGGCATCCTGGCCGCGGCCGGTCTGTACGCCCTCGAACACAATCTCGATCGGCTGGCGCGGGACCACGCCCTGGCGCGCGAGTTGGCCCAGGCCCTGGACGGCCTCGAGGGCCTGACCGTTTTGCACGATCGCGTGGAGACCAACATCGTGCTCGTGCGTGTCGATCATCCGGAACACGATGCCCACGGATTCGCGGCCGCGATGGGGGAGCACGGCGTGCGCGTGCTCGCCCTGGACCCCGGGCACATGCGCTTCGTGACCCACATGGACGTGGGCTCCGAGGATGTGCAACGCGCCCGGCGCGCGGCACGTGCCGTGATCGCCTCCGCCGGCTGAAAACCCGCCGAACGCCACTCCCTCCGACGCCCCCCGACGCCCCCCCCCCGAGAACCATGGGAATTTTTAAGGCCTACGACATCCGCGGACTGTTCCCGGAAGAACTCGACCTGGACAAGGCGCGCCGCATCGGCAATGCCTTCGCGCGCCTCTTGGGGGCCAAGCGGCTGGTGGTCGGGCAGGACATGCGCTCCCACTCCCCGGCGGTGGCCGACGCCGTTTCGGAGGGCATGCGCGACGCGGGCTGCGACGTGCTGCGTTTGGGTCTGGCGAGCACGCCGATGACCTACTACGCGATCGGCTCCACCGACTGCGACGGCGGTTTGTGTGTCACCGCCAGCCACAACTCCGCGCCCTACAACGGCATGAAGCTGTGTGGACGCGGAGCCACGCCGATCTCGGCCGCCAACGGCATCCGCGACATCGAGCGCATGTGCTCCGAGCCGTACCCGGCGGCCGCCGCCCGGCGCGGCGAGGAAACGCAACTCGACCTGCTCGAAGCCTACGCGGACCACGTGGCGCGTTTCGCGCGGCTGGAGAGTCCCGTGCGTTTGGCCATCGACGCCGGCAACGGAATGGCCGGGCACACCCTGCCGCCGATCCTGGAGCGCCTGCCCCAGGTGGAGGCCCACGGCATCCTGATGGAACTCGACGGCACTTTCCCGGTGCACGAGGCCAATCCCCTCAAGGAAGAGAACCTGGCTTGGGTGCAGGCGCTGGTGCGCGAAAAGCAGGCCCGCCTAGGGGTCGCTTTCGACGGCGACGCGGACCGCTGCTGCTTCGTGGACGAAACCGGCCGTACGGTCGGAGCGGACCTGATGACGGCCCTGATGGCCCGTTCGTTCCTGGACCGCCGGCCGGGGGCACCGATCGTCTACGACCTGCGCTCCTCGTGGGTGGTCAAGGAAGAGATTTTGCGCCTGGGCGGTGTGCCGATCCGCGATCGTGTCGGCCACAGCTTCATCAAAGCCACCATGCGCGAGCGCGGTGCGATCTTCGGCGGGGAACTCTCGGGGCACTTCTACTTCGCCGAGAACTTCACCACCGATTCCGGCGTGATCGCGATGGTCACGGCCCTGAGCCTGCTGGACCGTCCGGAGTACCGCGATCAACCCGTGAGCCACCTAGTCGAGGACCTGCGCCGCTACCACTCCACCGGCGAAATCAACTTCCACGTGGAGGACAAGGACGCCGCCATCGCCGAACTGCGCTCGCGCTATCGGGAAGGCCGCCAGGACGAGCTCGACGGCATCACCGTGGAGTTCGGCGACCTGGGGGATGCCCAGTGGTGGTGGTTCAACGTGCGGCCCTCGAACACCGAACCCCTGCTGCGCCTCAACCTGGAGGCGAATAGCGCCGCCCTGTGCGCCGAGAAGCGCGAAGAGTTGGTCGCCCTGCTCGGAGAGCCGGAATGAAGCGCGGCGTAAGAACCCACGGCCACAGTGCCCTGGGAGTCCTGCTCCTGGTCGCGCTCGTCGGTTTCGGAGTGAGTTCCTGCGGCTCGACCCGCGGGGACAAGGACACCGGCGACCCGGCGACGGCGACCGCGGATGTGTCGTCCCGTTCCTCCTCCCAAAAGACCCCGGCCCCGGTGGCCGGCGGTGCCGCCCATGGGGTCGCGGAAGCCTCGGGGACCCAAACCGCGGGGGCGCCTCCGGCCCCCCCCGGACCGACCGCCACGGTGGTCGGCACGGCCGTCGACGCCGCCAGCGGCGAACGTTTGGCGGGTGTGCGAGTATTGGGCCCCGACGGGCTGGAAACCCGCACGGATGCCTCCGGGCGTTTCGAACTGGCCGGGCTGCCCCTGGGCTGGCGCGGGCCGCTCCTGGCGGAGGGCCCCGGGGGGCTGAAGGCCTCCCTGCGCCTGCGGCCCCTGACCGCCGGGCGGCTCGAGGTGGTCGTGCGCCTCTCCGACCTCTGACAATCGCTGCGCGGCACCTTTTCCTGCACTCCGACTCTCCCGGGCGGCCCCGGGCGGCCCCGGGCGCGCCTCGGGCACCGGCTCGGGGACGCCGGGCTGCGCCGGGTGGACGCGGCGGGGCCGCCCCGCCGACAATGGGGGCGATGGCATTCCCCTTGCCCGCCCTGCTGCTCGGCCTGTCCCTGCTCGGCTCCCCCGGGTCCAACGCTTCGCCCGCCGCACCCGCCGCTGCACCCGTCGCTGGGATCCAGGCGTCCTCACGGTCCCCGTTGCCGCCCTTGCCCCCGCGCGCCGGGGGCGCTGATTTCGCCGAGCGGGTCCAACTGGATCAACGGCTCACCTTCACACGCCGGGGAGCCGAAGCCGCCTGGGAAGTGGTGGCCGCGGGCGGGGAGGAGGAGGGCGACTTGGCCGCCGCCCTGTTTGCGGTGGGCTCGGGCAACCTGCTCTCCCGGCGCGAGCATTTGGCCGAAGCGGCCCGTTCCGGCTCCCTGAACCTGCGCCGGGCCGCGATCTTGGCGCTTGGCGAAATGCGGCCCACGGACGAAGCCCTGCTGCTCCAACTGGTGCGCGACGAGCCCCAGGTCGCGCCGGTGGCGCTCTTCGCGCTGGCGCGGGCCGGGGCCCCCCGGGGCCGCGCTTTCCTGGATCGACTGGCCGCCGGGGAAGGCGGCGCGGCGGAGCAGGCGCGCGCCATGCTCGCTTTCCTCGAAGCGCCCCAGAGCGCACGCCCGCTGCCGGTAGCCGACTTCTGGCTGCAACTGCGCTGGCAAGCGGCCCGCCGCCACGGGCTCGTGGACGGGCGCTCCTGGCGGGCGCTGGCCATCGAACACCTGGCCAGGGACAGCGCCTTCTTGGACGACGCGGTGCTGCCGCTCTTCATCGGCCTGCGGCATCCGGGCGCCCGCGACCACATCGGCAGCCTGGTGATGGAAGCCCCCAGCCGCGGCGCTTTGCAGGTGGCCCTGGCCTCCCTGCCGGACGAACTTTCGCTGATCGCGGCGCGCACCGAGTTCGGGGCGGGGGACAGCCGCATCTTTTCGGATCTGCTGGAGCTGCTCGAGCTGCGCGGCGTGAACGCGTCCCACGAGTTTTTGCTCAAACGCATGCTGGTGGAACCCGAGGTGGCCCAGCGCGCCGCGGTGCTGCTGTGCGAACTGGGTTCCCGGGACGGTTGGGTGCTGCTCGAACCGGAGCTGCGCTCCCGCGACACCGGACTGCGCGCGCGCGCCGCCCGCGGACTGGGCGGTTCCAGCGAACCGGAGCGCGAGTCGGAGCTCGGCCGACTGTTGCTCGACGCGGAGCCCGCGGTGCGCGCGGCGGCGCTGGTCGGGCGTCTGCGTTCCGGGCATCCGACCGCCCTCGATCAGGGACTTTTGGCCCTGCGCGACGGGGGGGAGTTAGCGAACGCCCTGGAGGTCGAGTTGATCGCCCTGGCGCGGGATCCGCGCACCCATCCGCTGCTGCTGTCGGCTGTGAATCTCCGCACGGGGCCCGAACGTTTGGCCCTGGCCCTCGCCCTTTGCCTGCAAGCCCCTGGCGGGCCCCGCGAGGTGCTGCTCGAAGCCCTGGAGGAGGGCAGCGCCGGTTCCTTGGCCGCGGCCGCGGTGGAGGCCCTGCGCCGGGGCGCGACCCCGGCGGAACTCGCTTCCCTGTCCGCGCTCTTTCCGTCCCTGGAGGACCGCGAACTGGATGCGGCGCTGGTGCGCACGCTCTTGGGTCACCAGGATCCCTCCATGGATCCGTTCCTGCGGGCGGTGCTTTGGACGGAACCCTGGCACCGGGCCTCCCTGGCGGCCCACTTCCTGGCCCAGCGTTCGGGGGTGCACGCGTTGCACGAAGAGTTGCAAGCGGCGCCCGCCGGGGTCTCGACCCGCGCCCTGCGGCGCATCGGTTTCACCCTGGGCGAAATCGGCGGTCCCCAGCAGGTCGAGATCCTGGCCCGGCGCCGGGGTCCGGCCGACCCCGCCCTGCAAGCGGCCTACCTGGGAGCCATGGCCGCGCGCACCTACTGACGGCCGCGGCGGCGGCCCGCCCGGGGCGCCGCCGGCTGCGCGTTTGCTCCCCGAGAGCCCATGCAACGCTTTAGCGACAACCCGCACGGCCCGTGGAAAGCGTGCGGCCTGGTCACGCTCCTGACCGACTTTGGGCACCAGGATACCTTCGTGGGGGTGATGAAGGGTGTGCTCTACGGGCGCTCCCGCGCCCTGCGCGCGGTGATCGACCTGACCCACGAAATCCCGCCCCAGGACATCGACCTCGCCGCCCTCCATTTGGCCGAGAGCTGGTCCTGGTTCCCGCCGGGCACGGTGCACGTGGTCGTGGTGGATCCGGGAGTGGGCTCCGCGCGCCCGATTTTGGTCGCCGAACAGGGTGGACACATGTTCTTGGCTCCAGACAACGGACTTTTGGGGCCCTTGCTGGGCGAAGAAGCCAAGGTTTGGCGCCTGGAGCCGGAACGCCTAGTGGAACAGGGCCTGGCGTCGGCCCTCAGCAGCCGCACCTTCCACGGCCGGGACGTTTTTGCACCGGCTGCCGCAGCCCTCGTGGACGGCCTGGGGGTGGCCGAAATCACCTCGCGGGCGCCGGACTGGAAGAGCCTGCGACCGCCCGCGCCCCTGCGCCTGGGCGAAACCCTGTTCGAGGGGCGCATCGAGCGTTTCGACCGCTTCGGCAACGCCATCACGAACCTGGAGGGGGAGACCCTGGCGGGGGGCTCCAGTCCCCCGGCCTGGCAGGTCGAGGTGGGCGATTGGCGGCTCGATCTGGCCGGCACCTATGCCGATGTGCCCGCCGGGGCCCCCGTGGCGCTGATAAACTCTAGTGGACGTATCGAGATCGCAATCCGCGACGGTTCCGCGGCCGAGACCCTCGGCCTCGCCCGGCGGGCCCCCGTGCGCCTGAGGAGGCGCGAGTAGATGATTCTGCAGCGAAAGGTTTCGCTCATCGGCGCCCCGATGGGCCTGGGAGGCACCCATCCGGGGGCAGCCCTCGGGCCGATGGCCATGCGCCTGGCCGGTTTGGAAGAGCGCATCCGGGCCCTGGAACTCGACTTCGAGGACCTGGGCGACGTGCCCGCGCCGACCCTCGACCTGCGTGCGCCGACCGACCCCGAAGCGCGTTTCGCCGGCGAGATCGCCGAGTTTTGCGGCGACCTCGCGGAGCGGGTGCGCGGTGTGCTCGACCGCGGACGATTCCCGCTGGTGGTCGGGGGCGACCACTCGGTGGCCTGCGGCACCGTGGCCGGTTTGACGCGCTACCACCGCCCGCGCGGGGAACGCATCGGACTGATTTGGTTCGACGCCCACGGGGACATGAACACACCCAGCACGAGCCCCTCGGGCAACGTGCACGGCATGCCCCTGGCGGCCATCTTGGGTTTCGGCACCCCGGTGCTGACCCAACTGGCCGGACAGTCGCCGATGATCGACGTGCGCAACGCCGTGCTGATCGGCGTGCACGAGCTCGACAGCCGCGAAAAGGAGCTGATCCGACAGGTCGGCATCCGCGTCTACACCATGCGCGAGATCGACATGATGGGCATGCAGCGAGTCATGGAGGAGGCCCTCGAGATCGCCTGCGACGGCACCATCGGCTTCCACCTGTCCTTCGACGTGGACGGCTGCGATCCGGCCGTGGCTCCGGGCACCGGCACGATCGTGCCCGGGGGCACCAACTTCCGCGAGTCGCACCTGGTCATGGAAAACGTGGCCGACACCGGCCGGCTGCTGTCCCTGGAAATCACCGAGGTCAATCCGATCCTCGACGTCCGCAACCAGACGAGCGAGTTCGCCGTGGGTCTGATCCAGTCGGCCCTGGGCAAACTGGTGCTGTGAGCCGAACACCATGACTCCTCCGGACGGATCCACTGCCGGCCTCGGCCTGGCCCCGCCCCTCGGCCGGGCGGCCGCCGGACGCAACTGGTTGCCCTGGCGCTGGGCGCCCGTGCGGCTTGTGTTGGCCCTGATCGCCCATCGCCAACTGCTGCGCGGCTTCGTGGTGCGCGACATCCGCGCCCGCTACGTGGGCTCCAGCATGGGTCTGTTCTGGTCGGTGATCTTTCCGATCATCAACCTGTTCGTGTTCATGTTCGTCTTCAGGATCCTGCTGAAGGCGCGCTGGAGTGCGGATGCCGGCGAAAAGGAAACCGCCCTGGTCATGCTGACCGGCATCCTGGCCTGGACAGCCTTCGCCGAGACGGTCAGCCGCTCGACCAACTGCCTGGTCGAAAACAGCAACCTGATCCAAAAGGTCGTTTTCCCCAGCGAGGTGCTGCCGCCCTACCTGGCGATCTCCTCCCTGGTGAACATGATGATCGGCGTGCCGATCGTGCTGTTCGGCATGGTGCTCATGACCGAACGGCAGAACGACTACATGCCGCTCCTGGCGGTGCCGCTGCTGCTGCTGGTCCAAACCATCTTCACCCTGGGCCTGGGCTACTTCTTCGCCACCCTGAACCTGTTCCTGCGCGACACCTTCCACGTGATGGGGGTCGGCTTGACGGTTTGGATGTTCGCCACGCCGATTTTCTATCCGCCCGAGTTCGTGGAGCAGGCACGGGTGGCGCGGGGCCCCCTGGAAGACGACGGGTACTACACCTTCGGATTCCTGCTGGACATCAATCCCATGCACTGGTTGATCAGCTCTTGGCGCGAGGTTTTGTGTTTCGGCCGCTGGCCGGACATGGAACTGGTGCTGCGCTTCGGCCTGGTCGGACTGGTGCTCTTCGCCCTGGGCACGACCTTCTTCCTGGCCCACAAACGCCGTTTCCCCGACCTGCTCTGAAGCGGGCCCTAGGGCCCCGTCGCCGCGACCCGGCCCCCTCCACTTTCTCCACGCGCGCCCCCACGAGCACCCACCGCCGTGAGCACCCAAAGCCTCCAGCCCCCGACGCCGGTGTCCTCACCGACCCGTGCGGAGGGCGTCGACGCCGCCCTCGCCGTGGACGTCGCCGACGTGTCGAAGTGTTACCGGCTGTACAACAAGCCGGCCCACCGCTTCTGGGACCTACTTCGCCTGGGCAAGCCGCGTTACCGCGAGTTCTGGGCCCTGAGGCGCATCTACCTGCAGATCCCCAAGGGCGCCACCGTGGGCATCATCGGCGAGAACGGAGCGGGCAAGTCCACGCTCTTGAAGCTGATCTCCGGGGTCAGCGAGCCGACCACCGGCCACGTGCGCGTGCGCGGGCGTTTGACCAGCCTGATCGAGTTGGGTGCGGGCTTCCACCCCGAATTCTCCGGCCGCGAAAACATCCGCCTCTCCTGCCAGATCCTCGGCATGAGCCAGGAGGAAGCCGAGGAGCGCATTGAACCGATCATCCGCTTCTCCGAGTTGGGAGAGTTCATCGACAGGCCCGTCAAGACCTACAGCTCGGGCATGTACGTGCGATTGGGGTTTTCCGTGGCCACCTGCGTGGATCCCGAAGTGCTGCTGGTGGATGAAGCGCTCTCCGTCGGTGACGAACACTTCAAGGGCAAGTGCATGCGCCGCTTGAACGACTTCACCGAGCGCGGGGGCACCACCATCTTCGTCTCCCACGACATCGGCGCGATCAAGAGCATGTGCAGCCACGTGGTTTTGATCGACCAGGGCGAAATCGTCGAGCAAGGCAGCCCCGAGCGGGTCGCCGACGAATACCTCAAGCGCGTCAAGGCGCGCGGCGACCAGGCGCTTTCCTTCGGCTCCCGCGGTTCGAGCGAATACCCGCGCTGGGGCAGCGGTGAAGTCGAGGTGCACGAAGTCGACATTCTGGGCGCCGATCGCGAACCCGCGCGAGTGCTTTCCACCGGGGAAGCCTTCACCGTGCGCATGCGCTACCGCGTGCACGGCACCGTAGCCCAGGCGGTTTTCGGCATCGGGCTCTATCGCTCCGACGGCAGCTACATCAACGGCTCCAACCACCATTGGCGCCGTGAGCCCATCGATCTGGGGCGCCTGGAGCCCGGCGAGGAAGGGGAGGTGGAGATGTCCTTGGAGTCTCTGCCGCTGCTGCAAGGCCAGTACTACGTGACGACCTTCCTCTACGACCACTCCAAGCCCTCGCCCACGGCGATCGACCACCGCGAGCACGCCCAGACCTTCCAGGTGCTCGACACCCAGCACCACCAGCACGGCCTGTTGGAGCTGCCCACCCGCTGGGTGGTGCGCCGACGCCCCAGCGGCGGTTCCCCGATGGAGCACGAGTCCCGCGCGTGAAGGACCCCCTCCGGCTGCCCTTCGACCAATACCAGCGTTATCGACTGGTGGCGGACATCGCACGCCGGCTGCCCCACGACGGGCGTCTGCGTGTGCTCGACGTGGGGGGGCGCACGGGGCTCCTGGGGAGCTTTTTGCCCGAGGTCGAACTGCACCTAGTAGACCTGGAGAGTTTCCCCGGCCAAGAGCGACTGGTGCTCGGCAGCGGCAGCGCGCTGCCCTACGCCGCCGGCAGCTTCGACCTGGTCTGCGCCTTCGACACCCTCGAACATGTGCCCAAGCGCGAGCGACGCGCCTTCCTGGAGGAAGTGCGGCGCGTGAGCCGCGGTTGGGTCGTGCTGGCCGGACCCTACAGCAGCCCCAAGGTGCGCGCTTCGGAAGCGCTGCTGCGCGACTTCTTGGCCGGCAAGCTGCGCCAACGGCATCGCTACCTGGAAGAACACTTCGAACGGGGTTTGCCCCAGCGCGCGAACGTGGAGCGCACCTTCCGCGATCTGGGCGGCCAGGTGGCCTGCGTGGGCCACGGCAACCTGGAGCGCTGGTTGGCGCTCATGTGCCTGGAGCTCTACCTGGACGACGATCCGGCCCTGCGCGGATTGGCCGAGGAGGTCTACGCCTTCTACAACGCCAACCTCTACGCCTCGGATCACGCCGGACCGGTCTACCGGCACGCGGTGATCGGCGCTTTCGAAGGCCGCCCCTTGCCCGACTTGCGCGGCTTGCTCGATCCGCCCGCGGCCCCGCGCGGCACCCTGCGCGCCCTGGAACCGCTGATTGGCGCGCTGATCGCCTTCGATGTGGAGCGCGACGCCTGGCGAGCCGAACGCAGCGCCTTCCAAAGCACGGTGGAAACCCTCGGCGCCGAATTGGCGGCCCTCAAGGCCCATGCGCACACCCTCGAGACGGACTTGACCGGCCACCGGGCCAGCTCGGCCGAGTTGGCGGCGGAGTTGGAAACGCTGCGGGCCCATGCGCGGACCGTGGAAGCCGACCTGGCCGGCCACAGGGACGCCATGGCCGAGGTCAAGCGCAACCTGCGGGCCCTGGAGCGCCACACCAAGGAAATCGAGGGGGATCTAGACGGCCATCGGGCCACGGCCGCTGAATTGCGCGCCGAGATCGAGCGGCTGCGGGCCCACGCATCCGCCCTCGAAGCGGACCTCACCGGCCACCGCGAGAGCCTGCGCCAGCGCGAAGCCGAGCTGGAGTCTTGGCGCTCGCACGGCGCCAACCTGGAGGCCGAGCGCGCGAGTCACTTGGAAGCGCTCGCCGGATCCCAGCGGCGCATCGAAGAACTGACCGCATCGGAGCTGCAGCGCCGCCGGGAGCGGGACGAACTGGAGTCCCAAGGCGCGGCTTTGGAGCGCGAGCGCCTGCGTCTGGAGGATGCCTGCACCGCCTACCGCGAGCAGATCGAACACCTGCGCGGCGAGCTTGACCGGCACCGCGAGGTGCTCACCGAGCGGGAGGCGCGGCTGCAGGAACACCGCGTCGTGCTTGCGGCGCGCGATGGGGAGCTGGCCTCCGCGCGGGCCGAGTTGACCCGCCTGGCCGAGAGCCTGGCGTTGGCCCTGGGCGACGGTTCAGCCGAGGCTTCCGGGGCCCCCGGGGAGGCCGGGGAAGAAGCCGATCCGCAAGGGCCCGTGCGGGTCCGGTTCGAACAGCGCGAGCCCTCCTGAGCCCAACGGGCGGCGCCGCGCTCCACCGCGGGCCGAGAAGCCCCCTGGGCCGCGCGGGCCCAGGAGCTAAGATCGGGGCAAGGA
>JBJHAV010000037.1:0-8990 GCA_050480685.1 Planctomycetaceae bacterium
GTTCCCCATCGAGGTTCAGCCGGTTGCTGTCGATCCCGTTTTCAGCCAGCCCCAAAATCGCGGCGCCGAACAGGCGCTGGCCGGCCTCCCAGCGGTTGAAGGGATCGCTATCGCGGGCCAGGAGGAAGGCCAGGTCGGCGCGGGACTGCTGGAACTCCAGGGACACGGGCGCGGAGAAGCCGCGCAGGATCGAAGCCACCGGGCGGGTCGGATGACCTTCGAACTCGAAGCGCGTTTCGGCCTCGAACAGTTCGAGCACCCGTTCCACGGGGGCTTCGCCGGCGGTTTCGCCCGCCAGCGTGAGGGGCCGGGGCGCCCCGTCGGGGCCCAAGAGCGCCATGCGCACGGGCACGTGCAAAGGCGCGAAGGAAGCCACCTGGGGGTTGTTCGGCGCCTCCTGGCGGAATGTCAGGGTGTAGCGCCCGCTGGCCCCGTCGTGCTCTTCGGACACCGCCAAACGGGGTGTGCCGGCCTGGGAGTACCAGCGCTCGAAAGCGGAAAGGTCGCGGCCGCCGCCGTCGGCGAGCGCGGCGCGGAAGTCGTCGCAGGTAACCGCCTGTCCGTCGTGGCGTTCGAAATAAAGGTCCATGCCGCGCCGGAAACCCTGCTGCCCCAGCAGGGTGTGCAGCATGCGGATCACCTCGGCGCCTTTCTCGTACACCGTGGCGGTGTAGAAGTTGTCCATGGCGATGTAGGACTCGGGCCGGATCGGGTGCGCCATCGGCCCCGCGTCCTCGGGGAACTGGCGCACGCGCAGGTTCGCCACGGCCGAAATGCGCTGCACCGCCGCCGATCCCAGGTCAGCGCTGTACTGCTGGTCCCGGAAAACCGTCAGGCCCTCCTTGAGGGTCAGTTGGAACCAATCGCGGCAGGTGATGCGATTGCCGGTCCAGTTGTGAAAGTACTCGTGCGCAACGACACTTTCGATGCGTTCGTAGTCGTCGTCGGTGGCCGTCTCGGGGCTCGCCAGCACCAGCTTGCTGTTGAAGATGTTGAGCCCCTTGTTCTCCATGGCCCCCATGTTGAAGTCGTCGACGGCGACGATCATGTAGAGGTCCAGGTCGTACTCGCGACCAAAACGCTGCTCGTCCCAGGCCATGGAGCGTTTGAGGCTGTTCATGGCGTGCTCGCACTTGGCTGCCTGGTGGGGCTCGGTCCAAATTTCGAGGGCCACCTCGCGGCCGGAGGCCGTGCGGAAAGAGTCGCGCAGGGCGACCAACTTGCCGGCCACCAGGGCGAAGAGATAACTGGGCTTGGGGAAGGGATCCTGCCAGCGCACCTCCAGCCGTCCGTCCGCGAGCCGCCGCTCGGCGATGCGGTTGCCGTTGGAGAGCAGCACCGGATAACGCTCCGGGTCGGCCCGCAGGGTCACGTCGAAGCGCGCCATGACGTCCGGGCGATCGGGGAACCAGGTGATGCGCCGAAACCCCTCGGCTTCGCACTGGGTGCAAAAGGTGCCGCTGGAGCGGTAGAGCCCGGAGAGCTGCGTGTTGCGCTCGGGGTGGATGCGCACGCGGGTCTCGACCACGGCGCGCGCGCCGGGCACGGCGAGGGCCAGGCGCTCGCCCTCGAAGGACCACTCTTTCGGCGCGAGTTCGGCACCGTCGACGGACACCGCGAGGGTCTCCAGTTCCTCCCCGTCGAGCAAGAGCAGCGCGTCGGGATCGGGGTGGGCCGGGTTGCGCTGCACTTCGAGCCGCGCGGTCACCAGGGTGCCCTCCTCGCCCAGCTCGAATTCGAGGGCCACGCGCTCCACCAGGAACGCCGGCGGGCGGTAGTCCGCGCGGCGGATAACGGAGGGCGAGGTCTGGGTGGCGGTGGCGCTCGGGGTGGTCTGGCTCATGGGCTGTGCGGGGGCTTCGGGAGCGCCAGAGGGTAACCCCACGGGGCGGCCGCCGCCCCTGCGCTCCTCCACAGCCGGTCCAAATCCGCCCGGAAGGCGTCCCCACGCAGCCCCCGGCGGAAATCCCGCCCGTCAGCCGCGTCGACCCGTTTTGGCGGCGCCTCTCAACCGCGCCGATAACGCAGGGCCACGTTTTCGCGGCCCATGGCGCGCAGGCGCTCGGGGTCCTTGCGCAGCCCCAGGTGGTGCGCCTTGGAAACGACACTCTTCACCGAACGATCGAGTCGGTGGGCGAGCTCCAAGTTGGCGGTGGTCGGATAGAGCTCGCGCAGCAGCGTCAGCTCGTCCTGGGTCCAACGCGGCATGCGCGTGGCCGCGGGACCTTCGAGTCGCTTGAGGAAGGCCTTGTCCTTCGCCAGGGCGAAACGTTGGGCCATGCGCCGGATCGACTCCGATGTGCGTTGGAAGATGCGCGCCAGGTCTTCGTCCGTGCGCGTGCCGTAGAGCCGCCGGAAGCGCCGTACGTCCTCGCGGGACCAGCGCCCGCTGATGCGCACCCCATCCAACTCCTCGATGCGCGCTTCGACCTCGGCGGCCGTGCGCCCGAGGATGCGCGCGATGACGTCCGTGGGCTCGGCGCCCAGGTACTCCTTGAGCTGGTCGACTTCGTCGTCCGACCAGGGGCCGACCCGCGGCCTAGGCGGAAAGAGCTCGCGCGCCATGCGCCGCACGGCCGAGATCGGGCGCCCGAGTTCGCGGGCGAGCGCGGATTCGTCGAGTTCGGGCCCGAGCTTCTCCAGACGCTCAAGTTCCTCGGGTCGCCAGGGCCGAGCCTCCGCCGGTGCGGACAGGGCCGCGGAGCCGCGGCGCGCCGCCCGTTCGCGGGGTCGCTCTCCCGCCGCCTGGGTAAGTCCCTTACGACGCGGAGCGGGCCGCGCCTCGAGGGCCCGTTGGTTTTGCCCGCCCTCCGCCGCGGGCTCGAGCGCGGGCGGATCGGGCGGAGTGGATTCGCTGGGGGGAAGTTGGTGGCTCAATGGGGCTCGGGACACCCGCGGGGGGCCGTCCCCGGGTGCGTCCTTCATCGGCGCCTTCGACCGGGCTCGGAGCCCCCTTGCCCGGAATCTGCCGGAAGCGTGCGCCCGTGTGCCGAGCCTGGGCCCATGGCGGAAAAAGTCCCAAGTCGGGCACGAACTCACACGCCCGCCGGCCCCGCGGAGGGCCCGCCGGGGGTCAACCGCGATCCGCCGAGGGAGGCCGCGCGGAGGCCTCTAGGGCTTCGAAGCCGGCGTACAGCTCCCGGCGCCGTTCCTCCAGGCGCTGGCGCACGTCCCGGGAGCGGTCGAGCCCGAGCAGCTCGCGGGCGAACGCCTGGGCCTCGGCCAGGTCCGTGTGCGCGAGGGCGAACTTCAGCTCGGGCAGGAAGTGCGGCGCGACGCTGACCCCGTCGTAGCCCAGCCCCAAAAGGAACAGCGCGGTGACCGGATCGCCGGCGATGTCGCCGCAGACGCTGCACGGTTTGCCGGCCGCGCGGGCCGCTTCGACCACGTGGGCCAGGGCAGCCAGCACCGGCGGTTGCTGGGGGTCGTAGAGCCCCGCGACCATGGCGTTGTCCCGGTCGACGGCCAAGAGGTACTGGACCAGATCGTTGGTGCCGACGCTGATGAAGTCCACGCGCTCCAGCACCTTGGGCAGGCGGAAGAGCAGCGAGGGCACCTCGACCATCACCCCCACGGGCACATCGTCGGCCACGTCGAATCCCTGGTCGGCGAGCGCGCGGCGCACCTCGACGAAAACGCGGTAGACCTCGTCGATTTCCTCCAGGGTCGAAACCATCGGCAGGAGGATGCGCAGGTCCCCGTGCACGCTGGCGCGCAAGAGCGCGCTGAGCTGGGCGCGGAGCAGGTCGGTCCACTGCAAGGCGATGCGCAGCCCGCGCCACCCAAGCGCCGGATTGGGCTCCTTGGGTGTGCGGAAGTAGGGCAGCGGCTTGTCCCCGCCGATGTCCAGGGTGCGCAGCGTGACCGGCCGACCGGCCATGTGCTCCAGCACGCGGCGGTAGAGGCGGTACTGCTCCTCCTCGGAGGGAAACTGCGAGCGTTCCATGTAGAGGAACTCGGTGCGCAGAAGCCCGATGCCGTCGGTGTGTTCGATTTGGAAGGTGTCCAGGTCGAGCAAACTCTCCACGTTCACCTGGGCCAGGAAACGGGCCCCGTCGCGGGTGCGCCCGGGCAGCGCGGCCGAACCGGCCAGGGCTTCCATGCGCCGGCGCCGGAAACGCTGCTCTTCACCGAAGCGCGTCAGGTCCTCTTCGCCCGGGCGCAGCACCACGTTCCCCCGGTCGCCGTCGACGGCCAGGGGCAGATTTTGTTCGAGGCGCTCCAGCAGCCGGGGCAGGCCGACCACGCAGGGCAATCCCAAGGAGCGCGCGAGCACCGCGCCGTGGGAAAAACGCCCGCCCTTCTCGCAGACAATCGCCAGGATGCGCTCGCGCGGCAGATACCCCACCACCATCGGCGTGAGTTCGCTGGCCGCCAGCACAACACGTTCCGCGGACGCGCCAAACTCCTCCCGGTCGCGCCGCAAGAGCATGTCGAGCACACGCCGCCAGGGGTCGGTCAAGTCCGCGTCGATGCCGCGCGCGCTGTTGCCGTCGAGCTTCGCCAGGGTCTGACGCAGGTGCTCGATCAGGTGCTGCACGGCCGCCTCGGCGTTGACGCGCCGCTCGCGGATGTCCTTTTCGAGCTGGGCCAGGGTGCCCGGATCCTCGAGCAACATGCGGTGCACTTCGAAGATCTGCGCGTCGCGCGCCCCGGCCACCTCGGCCACACGCGCCCCCTGGTGGCGCAGGCGGTCGGCCACGGCCGTCACGGCCTCGGCCAGGCGCCCGATTTCGAGCGTCACGTCCTCCTCGCGCACGAACCAGGTCGGGACCTCCCCCGCCGCGGCCCGCACGATGTGCACCGGCCCCACGGCGAGGCCGGGGGCGACGGCGATTCCCTGCAGGGCGCGTCGGGTCGGCATGGGCTGGATCGCGGCCAGCTCCACACGGGCGACCGCCGGGTCAGTCTACGGCGAGAACCGGAGCCGGACTCAAGACCGATCCCCTGAGATACCGACGGTCGGTTTCGGGTGGGCTCGCTGGCGTGGGGAAGCGCCGGGGGACGGCTCGCCGCGGGAGGGCTCCCGCGGGGGGCGTTGCGACGGTTCGCCGCCTGCCCCGAACGCGCGGCGATCCGCGCCGAGATGCCCCGTCCGATGCTCCAGCGTCTCAATCCCTTCGGCCGCCGCGACGAACCCCTGGGCCTGGATGCCCTCCTGGGCTCCCCCGCGGACGATTCGGCCTCCCCGCTCACGACCGGCAGCACGGCGCTCACCCTGGGTGGTGCCCTCTGCGCGGGCGTGGGCCTTGCCCTTTCGACCTCCGCCGCCGCGCCCGGTGTGTTCGGCGCCCTGGGGCTCGACGCCCTCGGTGCGACCCTCTCTGGCATCGCCGCCAGCGCCGCTTCAGTGGGGCTGGGCGGCGGCATCCTGGTTTTCGGAGGCATCGCCCTCTACGGCCTGGGCCGCGTGCTCGCCGCCGTGGAGCGCGCCCACCTGGCCGCCGAGGAGGGCCGCCGGCGGATCCCCGATCCGCTCCCCTCCATGGAGGTGCTCGCGGCCCAGCAGCGCCAACTGCAAAGCGCCATGGCTTCCGTGCAGCAGCGCGCCCAGAGCGCCCAGCGCGAGCTTTCGCGCAGCCTGCAAGTGTTGATCTCGGGCGGGCTGGAGCGTGTGGAGCTCGCCGGGGAAACCCGCGTGGCGCTCTTGGAGGAAAGCCTGATGGCCCAGGTCGAACAGCTTTCGCGCGCCATGCCGTCGGAAGCCCTCGATCGCCTGCGGCGCGAGGTAGCCGACCTGGCCGAGGAGATCGACGAGCGACTCGAACGGGGTCTGGAACGGGCCCTGGCCCGCCTGGACGCACACACGCACACCGGCGGCGGCGAACGGCTGCTGGATCCGGGTGGCGGGGCCACGCGCGACGAGCCGCTGCCCGAGGGTTCGAACCTGATCCACGTGGGGTCCGGGGCGGAGTCGCCGGAGCCGGAATCGGCGCCTGCGCCGCGGCGCGCGATGCGTCCGGCGCCGCCCGCCGCGCCGGTGGCCGCACCCATCGCCGAGACCGCTCGCCCGGCGGAGCCCGAGGCCTTGCCGTCGCGGGCCCAGGCGCTGCGCCACTTCGAACCCGCCGCACCCCAGGTGCCAGAGCGCGCGGCTGCGCCCTCGAAGACGCCCCATCCGCCCGAAGCCGACGACGAAGGTCCCCAGGAGTTCGACCTGGACGCCCTGGAGGCCCTGGCGCCCGCGCCCGATCCCTTCGATCTCTACGGCCGCGGGCCGCAGCCCGGGGACGACGAACACCCGCTGGCCTTCGAGCTCGACCCCCAGCAGGTGGAGGAAGATCTCTCCGCCTCCCTGGAGTTCCTCGGCGGTGAGCCGGAGCCGCCCTCGGCCTTGCCCCAGCGCTCCCAGCGCCGCGCCTCGCAGCACACCGCGGGCCAGCCGCCCGCGGTCCAGCCGCCCGCCGGCGACTACGACCGGCGGGCCTAGATCCGGCGGGCTTAGGTCCGGCGCGCGGCCGCCGCGCTCACTCCTCCGCGGGGGAGGCGGGTGTGTCGGCCTCGGGCTTTTCCTTGAAGAACGAAGCGAAGGGGTTGTAACCGGCCTTGGCCGGCCCCGAGGCGCTGCGGGCCGCCGCGGCGTCCCAGCGCTCCTCGCCGGCATCGCGTCCACGGTCGCCGCCCCGATCGGAACCACCTCGCCCGAATCCGCCGCGGCCACCGCCGCCACCGCCGCCGCCCCGTGTGGCTCCGCCGCGACCACCGCCGCCGCCGCCACCGAAACCGCCGCCTGCGCCGCGACCACCCGAGCCGCCCGGTCCGCCGGGTCCGCCGGGCCCACCCGTGCGCGGGCGACCGCCCGAACGACCTTCGCTCGAACGCAGGTTCGGGTTCACGGGTAGATCGCGCCGCGAACTGGCCGCGCGCACCATGCGCTCGGGCTGGGGCCACGCGCCGTCGCTGCCGACCTCCCGGCGTCGATCTTGCCGGCGGCCGCCCCCGCGGCGCTTGCCGCCTTCGCCCTCACCCTCGGAACCTTCCGGCCGGAACCTGGGGCCGCGTTCGATCGGCGGCACTTCCTTGAGGGAGAGCTGGATGCGCGGGCCCGTGGGGTCGAGCACCCTGGCCCGCACCACTTGCCCGATGGAAATCGCTTCGCGGCCGTCGCGCACGAAACCGCGGCCGAGTTCGCTGATGTGCACCAGGCCCTCCTTGGAGAGGCCCAGGTCCACGAAGGCGCCGAAGTTGGCGACGGCGCTGACCACACCTTCGATCACCTGACCCTTTTCGAGGCTCTCCGGGGCGGTGTCCGCCGGCAGCAGCCTCAAGGGGAAGATGCGCAGGCGCGGGTCGCGTCCGGGGTGATTCAACTCGCGCATCAGGTCGCGCCAGGTGGCCTCGTCCGCGTCGAAATCGGCGCGTTTGAGCCCCTTGAGCGCACCGCTGCGACCGCGGGCTTCCTGGGCCGTGAGGCCGGCCGCGTCGAGCACACGCCGGGCGAGGTCGTACTGCTCCGGGTGCAAAGCCCCGTGGTCGAGGGGCTCGGGCGAACCCGTCATGCGCAAGAAACCGATCGCGTTGGCCCAAGCCGACGGGGAGAGGACCTCGCGCTCGCGCAGGGCCTCGCGGCTGAGCGGCTCACCCGCCTCGCGCAGGGCGATCAGGCGTTCGGCCGCCTCGCGGTCGACACCCGGCAGGCGCACTAGCCATTCCAGGGGCGCCTCCGCCAGGTCGCAGCCCACGGAAGCCACCGCCGACTCCACGGTTTCGTTGAGCACGCGGGCCAAGTTGGCCTTGCTGACCAGCTTTTGCTCGAAGCCCAGCCCCAAGTGGCGCGGTTCGAGTTTTAGGAACTCGGAGAGGGGATCCTGCAGGCGCCGGGCGAGGCTCACCGCCTGGCGACCGGGCGCGGTCCAATCGGCCAGTTCCCGGCGCGCTCCTTCGGAATTCGCGTAGGTCGAGAGGCCGACGTCGTTGACCAGCAGCAGGCTCGCATCCGCGCCCAGGTAGGCCATCGCGGCGCGCACGCGCTGCACCGCCGGGCGCAGTCCGCGCGAGGCGCCCATCGCCAACCAGCGCACACCGCTCTCGCGCAGGGCCGTGCCGAGTTCCTCGGCCAGGGCGTGATCGTCCTTCTCGGCGGTTTCGAGCACCAGCGGGGGGCCCGTCGGCCGGCCGCCGTCATCGACGACCGCCACGGTCAGGTCGCCCTTGGCGTTCACGTCGATGCCCGCCACCGCGCGCCGGCCGAGGGCCGGGGCCAAGAGCAGTTGGCGCAGGTGCGACGCCAGGGAGCGCAGGGCTTCTTCGTCCGCGCGCTCCTTCAGTTCCAAACGCACGTCCGCTTCGAGCATGGGCAGCAAACGGCGCACGAGCGCGCGCTCGGCGACCGCCGTCAGAACCCCTTCGAACTCCGGGCGGGTGTGGCGCCCCAGGCTTTGGCGCACCTTTTCCATGGCCCGCGCGGGGTCCACTTCCAGGTGGGTCGTGACCGCACGCTCGCGCTGGGCCTGGCGCAGTTGGATCAGGCGCGGGCCCTGGAGCTGCGCCAGGGTCGAGGTCTGCTTCAAGAGCGCCTTGTGCCGGCCGAGCTTGGATTCATCCCCCACCGCGCGCACGCGCAGCACACCGTGCTTGCGCAGCATGCGCCGCAATTGGCCGCGCAGGGCCGGATGGCGGCCCAAACGGTCCGAGAGGATGCGCATGGCTCCCGCCAGGGCTTCTTCCTCGGTGTGCACGCCCAGGTCGGGCTTCACGTAGCGGGCGCAGACCCGCACCAACTCCGGCGTGACCACGATGCGCTCGGGGCCGCTGTCGCCTTCGCCGTCGACGCCGTGGATCTCGGCTTCGATCTGGGGCGACTCGCTGCGCGCCTCGCCTTCGCCCTCGTCGGCCTGGTCCTCGCCACCTTCGCCTTCAGCGACCTCGCCCTCTTGGACGTGCGCTTCGAGCTCTTCCGGGGTGGGCTCGTGAACTTGGGTCGGCGCGGACTCGAGGGCAGCTTCCTCGGCCGCAGTGCCTTCCGCCTGCGATTGCGCAACGGGCTCGGC
>JBJHAV010000037.1:9000-21145 GCA_050480685.1 Planctomycetaceae bacterium
TTTCACGCCTTCGCCTTCGTTGACGGCAGCGCTTTCGTTCCCAGCAGCGCCTTCGCCCTTGGGCAGCGAAGCGACCAACTCATCGGCCAAGGCTCCCAAGCCGCGCTCCAGGGCGCGCTGCACTTCGGGCTCCGGCTTGCGGAACGGCAGGTAGATGTCCTCGATCTCGAAACGGTCGCCCGAGCGGCGCACCTGTTCGAGCACACGCTCGGGCACACCCTCGATCGCTTCCAGTTGGCGCAGCACACTGGCGCGGCGCCGATCCAGATCCGCCAACTCCTGGCGGCGATGGTCCAATCGCCTCAGCAGGCCCTCCGACAGACCGCCGCAATCGGCACGGCGGTACCGGCTGAGGTACGGGGGCAGGAAGCCGGCGTCGAGCAGTTCGAGAACACGACCGAGGGTCTCGGCGTCAGCCGGGAATTCCTTGGCCAGGATCTCCAGCGTCAGGGTGGCAGTCACGGGAAGCCCGTTGGAAGGGGACGCGCCGCGGTGGGCGCCCGCCCCGCGCCGCGGTGGGCCGGGGAGGTGGGGGGAGGGACGAAGGCCACCATGGTACCCCCGGCGGCCGTTTCGGCGAGGGGGGGCCGGGGCGAAGGGCGCGCTTCCCCGCGGGCACGCTCGGAGCGCGGCGCCGGGCGGAGGCCGCGACGCTTCAATCCGGCAGTTCGAAGACCGAGACGCGTGTCTCCTCGGCGACCAGGAACGCGCCCTGGCGCACGGCCCAGGCCACGGCTTCGTCGAGCCCGGGCACCGCGGCCTGTCCGAGGCTGCGCCCGGTCAAGGCATCGAGCACGGTCACGAGCGCGCCCTGCTTGAGATAGAGCTTTTGGCTGTCGAGCACGATGGCCGTCTCCGCCAGCTCGTCCCGGCCGCCCGCCAGCCGCCGGAACCAGAGCGGAGCGCCCTCCGGGCCG
This sequence comes from Planctomycetaceae bacterium, assembly GCA_050480685.1. Classification (GTDB taxonomy): domain Bacteria; phylum Planctomycetota; class UBA1135; order UBA1135; genus JBJHAV01. The sequence goes on from JBJHAV010000037.1 coordinate 9,918, forward strand.
CGGGAGGGGTCGAGCACCAGGATTCCGCCGGCGCCGCCGGTGCTGCCACCGGCGCTGCCGCCGCCGACATCGCCCGCGCCCTCCCCGAAGCTCTCCCCGTCTCCATCGGGATCCTCGGCCAAGAGCCGCTCCAGGGCCATCTGGCGCTGGAGCTCCTCGGGCAAGGCCGCTTCGAGATCCTCGACCAAAAGCGCCATAACACCCCCGTCCGCGACCAGGCCGTGGATCTGGGGCTGGGCCGGGGCCAACAGTTCACCCTGGTAACGCCCGGTCTCCGCGTCGAGCAGGAGCACCCCTTGCAGGCGTTTGGCCTGCAGGGAAAAGCTCACGTGGACACGATCGCCGTCGCGCGCCGCCAGGTGATAACGCTGGCCCTCGCGCTGGAAGGCCCAGGCCTCGACCATCGCCGCGGTGGAGAGGGCGAAGACCCGCCGCGCGGCCACGCACAGGCACAAGTCCGTGTGGACCCAGGCGGCGTCGAACTCCGCGAGGGGCTGCACGTCCAGGGCCTCGCCGCTGGCCGCGGCCATGCGCGTGATGCGGTGCCCGCCCTGGCTCGGGCCGAGCACCACCAGGTCACCGCCCGCGTCCAAACCGGCTCCGAAGCCGCGCCCGTAGCCGACTTCGCAGGGGCTCGACCAGAGCAATTCGCCGCTTTGGCGGTCGAAAGCCCCCACCTTGCCGGGGATCACGCTGTCGAACCACTTGCCGCCGGCCGGCGGGTCGTAGCCGTGCAGAAAGACGGGACCGGCGGGCCCGAAGGCCACGCCGTCCACCTCGGAGCCGAGATCCCGTCCCCACCTGCGCCGCGCCGTTCGGGTCATGCCAGGAGCGTACCAGGCGGCGCGGGCCGAGTGTCAGCCTTGGCTGAGGACCTTCTCGGCGATGTTGCGCGGCACCTCGCGGTACTCGTGCAGTTCCATCGCGAAGGAGCCGCGGCCCTGGGTCGAACCGCGCAGGGAGGAGGAGTAGGCGAACATCTCGGCGATCGGGACGTAGCCCCGCACCACCCGCAGGTCGCCCTGGGCATCCACTTCGCTGATCTCGCCGCGGCGCGAATTGAGGTCGCCCACGACGGACCCGATGAACTCCTCGGGCACACGCACCTCGATCTTCATGATCGGCTCGAGCAGCACCGAGTTGCTCTCGGAGACCTGCCGGAAGGCCAGCAGACCGGCTTGCTCGAAGGAGAGCTGGTCCGAGTCGACCTCGTGGTACTTGCCGTCGTAGAGCACGGCGCGCACGCCGACGTAGGGGTAGCCGTGTTTGCCGCCGCCCATGACACCTTGTTCGATGCCGTGCGAAACGCTGGGCACGAATTCCTTGGGCACGGTGCCGCCCTTGGTGCCGTCGTGGAACTCGAAGACCTTGGTGGGATCCTCGGTCGCCTCGAAGCGCACGCTGACCACGGCGTACTTACCGCGACCACCGGACTGCTTGACGAAACGCGCTTCGGTCTCGACGGTCCGCCCGAGCTTCTGCTTGTAGGCCACCTTCGGCTTGCCGGTGATGACCTCGCACTTGTGATCGTTTTGGATGCGGTTGACCAGCACCTCCAGGTGCAGCTCACCCATGCCCGAGATCACCAGTTCGCCGGTCTCCTCGTTGGTGGTGGCGCGGAAGGTCGGGTCCTCGCGCATCATGCGGCCGATCACGTCGGACAGCTTGTCGCGGTCCTGACTGTTCTTCGGCTCGATCGACATGGCGATCACGCTGTCGGGGAACTGGATCTTGCTGAGCGCGATCGGGTTGTTCTCGTCGCATAGCGTGTCCCCCGTGATCGTGTTCTTGAGACCGATCACGGCCGCGATGTCGCCGCAGGCCAGGCTCTCGAGCGGTTCGCGCTTGTTGGCGTGGATGCGCACCAAACGGCCGATGCGCTCGCGCTTGCCGGTGCGCGGATTGAGCAGCGTGACGCCCTTGTTGAGCACGCCGGAATAAACGCGCACGAAGGTCAAGTCACCGGTCTGCTCCGCGATGGTCTTGAAGGCCATCAGGCAGAGGGACTCCTCCTCGGAGGTCTTGCGGCTGACTTCCTCGTCCGTGCCGGGTTTGGTGCCGGTGACCGCGTCGATGTCGACCGGGGTCGGCAGGAAGTCGATCACGGCGTCGAGCAGGAACGCCACGCCCTTGTCCTTGAGGGCCGAACCGCACAGCACCGGGGTCAGCTCCATGGCCAGCGTGCCGCGCCGCAGGGCGTTCATCAGCATGCCCTCCGGGATCGGCTTGTCCTCGACGAACATGTCGAGCATTTCCTCGTCGAACTCCGCGGCGTTCTCGCAGAGTTCGCTGCGGCGCATCTCGGCCTCTTCGCGCAGCTCCTCGGGGACCTCTTGCACCAGGAAATCCTTGCCCGCCGAATCCTCGGTGAAGGCGTAGTACTTCATCTTCACCAGGTCGATGATTCCGCGGAATTCCTTCTCCGCGCCCACCGGCATGTGGATCGTCACCGGGCGAGCCCCGAGCCGGTCGATGATCGTCTGCACGGCCTTGTAGAAGTCCGCTCCGACCCGGTCCATCTTGTTGATGAAACAAATGCGCGGGACCTTGTAGCGGTCGGCCTGGCGCCAAACCGTCTCGGATTGGGCTTCGACCCCTTGCACACCGTCGAAGACCGCGATGGCACCGTCGAGCACGCGCAGCGAGCGTTCGACCTCGGCCGTGAAGTCCACGTGGCCGGGGGTGTCGATGATGTTGATCGTGCAGTTCTTCCACTGGGTGGAGGTCGCGGCCGACTGGATCGTGATCCCGCGCTTTTGCTCCTCCTCGAGGTAGTCCATGGTCGCGGCACCGTCGTGGACCTCGCCGGTCTTGTGGATCTTGTTCGTCAGGAACAGGATCCGCTCGGTGACGGTGGTCTTGCCGGCATCGATGTGGGCCATGATGCCGATGTTGCGGTGATGGAGGAGGCGCTTGTTGACCATGGTGCGGGTTCGACTGGGCGTGCCGCGCGACCTTCCCCGGGTGGGTCCGGACACGCTTGCGGACGGCGCGCCGGACCGGTCGGTACCGGCCGAACGCCGTGTGAAGGCCGAATAGGGTAACGCCGACCTCGGCCCCGTCAATCGCGCCGCCCCGATCCCGGGCGGACAGGGCTCCCCCCCGGGGCGGCGACTGGAAGTGCGCGGCGTCCGGGGGCACCATTCGACCGGCCCCCGGCCGCCCGGCTCCCCCTCGACCGCCGCTCCCGGTCCCGGACGGCCTCCCTCCCCCCCCACCCGACCACCCCGTGCTCGAGTTCCTCCAGGCCATCACCGGCATCTTCGTGGTCGTCTACGACGGCCAGCACGCCCTCAAATTCACCCTGGGCCGCGCCCGGCGGGTGGTCGGCCCAGGGCTGCACTTCAAGTGGCCCATCATCCAGCGCTTCCAGGTCAAGGACACACGCCACACGACCCTGGACCTGGAGCCCCAGACGATCCAATTGGCCGACGACCTGGTCTACGAGGTGGACACCAAGGTCCTCTACCAGGTGGTCGACGTGCGCAAGGCGATCATCGAGATCGACGATCTGGTGGTGGGCCTGCGCAACCGGGTGGTGCTGGCCGTGCAGCGGGTCGTGGGAGCCCAGGACCGGCGTTCGATCAAGGACACCGAGGGCCTGGAGGAGGCCATCCACGCCCAGTTGGCCACGGTCGAGGAGGCCTGGGGCGTGAACATCCTGGCGGTCGGATTCTCGAACCTGTCGCCCTCCCCGGCGACCCTGGAGATCACCCAGCTCGAACTGCTCGCCCGCGAGCGCCTGTCGCTCTACGGGGAGCTGCGCGAAAACGGCCTCTCGGCCGAGGCTTCGGTGGCCCTGGTGACGGGCGCGATCGTCACCACCACCCCCGAGGAGGAACCGCCGGTGCGCCGCCGCGACCGGCTGCCCGGGGAGCGGCTGCAGACCCTGCGCCAGGAGGAAGGCGGCTCGATCGAAGCGGAAGAGGAGCCCGACGGGGACGGGACCGGCGGGGAAGGCGGCGAGGGCCAGGGTCGCCGGGAGGGCTGAGCCCTGGGATTCGCCGCCGCATCGGCGGGCCCCGCGCCGCGGGGGCCGCTCTCTTGGCCCGGACGCCTCCTGCGCTGGCTGCGGGGGTTCGTGCGCGGCCTGCTGCTGTGGTTCTGGCGCATCCTGATCGACCAATTCTTCAGCAACATCTACTTCGTGGCGCTGGCGATCTACGCCTTCCTGAGCGCCATGGGGGTGACCGTCAAAACCGGCCAACGGGGCCTGATCTTCACCTTCGGCCGGGCCGGCACGGAACTCGACGCGGGCTTTCGCTTCCTGGTGCCCTTCGTGCAGCGCGCCAAGGTCGTTCCGGCGCGCTCGCGCACCCTCGATTTGGACGGCCAGCGTGTGGTGACGCGGGACGGGCTGGTCTACTCGGTGCACGTCAACTTGGTTTGGCGCATCGTCGACGTGCGCCGCGCCCTGATCGAAGTCGACGACTTGGTGCACGGCATGCGCCGCTGGCTGGCGGTGGCCGCCCAGCAGGTGCTGCGCGAAAGGGTGCGCGGGGAACTGCGCCTCTCGGAGGAGTTGGATCGGCTCCTGGAAGAGCGCATGCAGGCCTGGTTGGAGCCCTGGGGTGTGCGCGTCGAAAGCGCCGGTTTTCCCTCCATCGCGCCCTCGAAGCGCACCGTGGAGCTCTTGCAACTGCCCGAGCGCGTGCGCGAACGGGACCGGGTCCGGCGCTGGATCGAAGGCCACGACGGCGCCCCGGGACCGGAAGTCTCGGTGCTGCTCGCCGGCACCCGCCGCCGCGGTGTGCGCCGCCAGGTGCGCGCCCGGGAACGCGAGCGCCTGGCCCGCGAGCGCCAGCGGGCCGCCGCCTCGGGCATCCAGGAACAACAGGCCTCCCCCTCCCTGCGGCCGAAACCGATCCCGCCCGGATCCCGCGGCCCGCTCACCCTGGAGCCCGCAAGCTCCACCGCGCGCGCCGCCGCCGGGGCCCGGGTGTGAGCTCCCGCGGCGACGCCGCCCCCCGTCTTCCGCCTCCGCAGACGACCCGGACGGGCCCGCTGGAGTGTGCCGTGTCAGGTGAAGGGGGGACGCTCGGGCAAGCCGCTTTCGATCGACATGGCCCAAACACCGGTCGCCAACCCCAACCCCGCGAAGAGCAGCAGTAGCACGCAGACGAGCGGATAGGCCCGGTCCGGACCGCTGTCCCACCAGGCGGCCACGGCTCCCAGGAGGGGAGCCGCGAGCAGCGCGGCCACAAGGGCCGCAGTCTCCTCCCCGCCGCCCAGAAGGAGGATCGCAAACACAGACAGCGGCACCAACGACGCGAACGCCAGCCCGGGCGAGCGCACGGCATCGCGCTTCAGCAGGGGGGAAAGAAGCGCGGCCAGGGGCGCCAAAACAGCGGCCAACAGAACGATTGCGAGCGCTCCAAAGACATCCATCATCGCACCTAACGACCCTGCCTTTGCGGGTCCACGCTCTCCCAGGGCGAACCGGGGGGCTGGGCGTTTCTCAGCGCCGCCCTCGCCTCCGCCGAGTCCCAGCTCCGATAGGCCTCCTCGCTCGCCGGCCAGAAGTCGGCGAAATCGGAAGGCGTCGGGATGAGCTCCCCGCTCGCCGCGGTCTCGGCCAAGACCTGCTCCGCGGACACGGCGCGCCAAGGCACGAGGACGGACCGCCAGCGCATACGGGCCAAAACGTCCCCTTCCAGGGCCTTGGCCAGATCCGCCCCAGGCGCGAAGGATTCGAGCGCCTCGGGCTCCCAGTCCAAGTCCCCCACGTACTCCCCCAGGAACGCCAGCACGCGCACGCCCGCCCGCTGGGCCGACACCCGCCCGTAGGCCGGGCCCAGACCGCGGAAACCCGGCGCCACCAACACCAGCAGACCCCGCTCCGGCTCGGCGTGCACGGCGAAGGGTTGCTCCAGCGCGTCCCGCGGTTCCGCGAGCACCACAAAACGCGCGGCGCCGTGGGCCGCCAAGAGCGGTGCATGCTCCTTTGCCAGTTGCACGTAGCGGGCCGCGTAGACGACATCGCTGCCCGCCATGGAGTGCGCGCTGCGCGCCTGCGGGCTCGATGCGCCGGCCTCGCGAAGATCGATGACCCAGAAGGGCCAGAGGTAGGCGCCCCCGCCCAGCAGCAGCGCGGCCCACAGTCCCGCCACCACCGAACCGGCTCGCCGCCTCACGGGACCCGCTCCCCGGCGGCCTTCATTGGGGCGGCACCAACTCGATTTCGAACATCCGCGGCCAGAGTTTGCCGGTCACGAAGATGCGATCGTTGTCCGGGTCGTAGGCGATGCCGTTGAGCACGTTCTGGGGCTCCACGGGCGAATCCGGGCGCAGGTCGATGATGCCGGTCAGATCGATCCAGGCCAGCACACGCCCGGTCTCGGGGTCGATGCGCGCGATGCGGTCGGAGTGCCAGACGTTGGCCCAGATCTCGCCGCGCACGAATTCGAGTTCGTTGAGCCGTTCGAGGGGATGCCCGGCCTCGTGCACCTTCAGCCGGCGCAGCACGGTGAAGCTGTCCGGATGCATGAAACGCAGGGTCGAGGTGCCATCGCTGAGCACGAAGTGGCGCCCGTCGTGGGTCAGGCCCCAGCCCTCGCCCTCGTACTCCAAGCCGAAGAGCCGGTCCAGAGTCGTCGCGTCGTAGACGTGGCAGATGCCTTCGTGCCAGGTCAGTTGATAGATCTGGTTCCCAAAGAGCGCGAGTCCCTCGCCGAAGTGGTTCGGCGGAAGGGGACGGCGCGCGAGCACACGGCCGGTCTCGATCTCGACGATGCGCACGCTGGAGCGGCCGTACAGCCCGGTGCTCTCGTAGAAACGATTGCCGCGCACGGCCAGGCCCTGGGTGAACGCATTCGGGTCGTGGGGAAAACTGCGCACCACGCGGAAGCCGTAGACCGGGGCCCGCTCCTCCCCGCGGGCGGCCGTTTCCCGATCGGTGAGCGGATTGTGGGAGCGCGGCCGGGGCGGTCTTTCCTCCGAGGTTTTGCCCTGCACACCCGCGGGGGTGGTGCCGGTGGCCTCCAGCCCCTGCGCCTGGGCTGACTCCCCCTCCGTGGCCCGCGGACCACAGCCCAGGGTGCCCACGAGCACGATCAGCGCACAGCCCAGCGCGGCGCGGAGTTGGCCCTCGGGCCTGCCCTTCGGCCGCCCCCCCGGACCCGCGCCCGGCCCCCGCCTGACCCCATCGAAACCCACTTCGACCATGCCCCGATCCTACCTGCCCGGGCCCGGACGCTCCACGACCGGCGCCGCGCCCGCCAGTCGCGCGGCCATGACCTCGACCGCGCCGGGGCTCTCGTCCACCAGGGTCACATGGCGCCCGAGCCGCCAGGCCGCCTCCCCGGTCGTGCCGCTGCCCGCGAACACGTCGAGCACATGCTCCCCCGGCAGGCTATGCACACGCACGATGCGTTCGAGCACACCTAGGGGCTTTTGCGTCGGATACCCCGTGCGCTCCTTGCCCGTGGGACTCACGATCGTGTGCCACCACACATCGGTCGGGGTCTTGCCGCGCGCGGCCTTCTCGGCGCCGACCAGGCGCGGCGCCATGTACGGCACGCGGTCGATTTCGCCATAGCGAAAGGTGTAGCGCCGGGGATCGCGCGCATACCACAGAATCACGTCGTGTTTGGCGGGCCAGCGGCGGCGGGAGCGCGCCCCGTAGTCGTAGGCCCACACGATCTGGTTGATGAACGCCCGCCGGCCGAGCAATCGGTCGAGCAACACCTTCGCGTAGTGGCACTCGCGCGGGTCCAGGTGCAAAAACAGGCTGCCGGTGGGCTCCATCAGTCGAACCAGCTCCACCAGGCGCTCCTCCAGGAAGGCCAGATACGCCTCGGGGCTCTCGAATCGATCGTCGAAGGCGCGCTCCCCCAGCACCTCCCGCCGGTAGCGCCGCCCCCCGAACCCCGGCGTGCCGCCCTCGTCGGGTGTGGCGCGCACCTGCAAACGCCGCTGCACGCGGCCGGTGTGGTACGGCGGATCCGCGTAGATCAGGTGGTGCCCGCCGTCGGGCTGGGCGCGCATCCAGGTCAAGTTCTCGGCCTGGACGATGCGGACCTGCGTGCTCTGCGCCTGCTCGGCGTCCTCGGGCCGCTCCATGTTCGGATTAGAACCGCGAACGCCTCGGGCGCCAGCGCCGGAACGGGCAGGGCGTTATCCTGGTCGCAGCCATGGCCTTGCCCCCCGAAGATCCGATCCCGTCCCTCGAACCGCGGCCCGAGGAACTGGAAATCACCGATCCGGACCGCGACCCGATGGAACTCGCCATCCGCCTGGCGAAACGGGCGGCCCGCAAGGGCGGCGGCCCCTTCGGCGCCGTGGTGACCCGCGACGGCCGCGTGGTGGCCACCGGCACCAACGCCGTGGTCGCCTCGGGCGATCCCACGGCCCACGCCGAGGTGGTTGCCCTGCGCGCCGCCGCCCGCGCCCTGGGCAAGCACGACCTTTCCGACTGCGAGCTCTTCAGTAGCTGCGAGCCCTGCCCCATGTGCCTGGGCGCGATCTACTGGGCCCGCATCCGCCGCGTCTGGTACGCCTGCGACCGCCAGGACGCCGCCGCAGCCGGCTTCGACGACGAGTGGATCTACGACGAAATTGCGCGCAAACCGTCGAAGCGCCGCATCCCCATGCAGCGCATCCTGCGCAAGAAAGGCCTCAAAGCCTTCCAAGCCTGGCTCGCGAACCCCGATCGCACGCCCTACTAACGGCGCGCGGTGACGACCTCGACAGGCGCTCAGCGCCGCGACTGCGCCCTGTGGGGCACCGTTAGGACTTCGCCGAGCAGCGCGGCGAAGGCGGCTTCGGTCCAGCCGCGGTACTGGGGTTCAAAGCCGAGCACGTGTACCTGGCCGTCGTCGACTTGGGCGCGCACCCAGGCGGCTTGGCCGGCGAGCACTTCCTCGCCTTCGATCCAACCCGAGAGCAAAAGTCGCGTGGAGGCGTAGGAGAGCAGCACTTCGATGGGCGGCGCGCCTTGGCGCTGTTCCAGCCGGTAGGCCGAGCCGCCGGCGAAAAGCACCGCCGGCGGTTCGCCGCGGCCTTCGGGCCGGGCCCAGGCGGTGCGCAGCACGCTGCCGGGGCAAGCAAAACCGCGCGCGCCGCGGGTCGTGTCCACGAGCGGCAGGCCGAAGGTTTCGATGGCGTAGTCGGCGGACGCGCCCGCGGCCACGAGCACACCTCCGCTGCGCACAAAACGCTCCAGGGCCAATGCTCCCTCCAGGTCCAGGCCCCGACCGAACTCCGCCGGCCCTTGCCCGGGTCGGCGTCCTTCTTCCAACTCGCGTGTTCCCAGGGAAGTCAGGAAGAGCACGTCGAAGCGCTCGTCGAGCGCTCCCGCGCGCAGTTCCTCGTAGCGCACGCGCTCGAAGGGAACCTGCCAGGAATCCAGGAACCAGCGCATCCAGCCTTCGCCGCGTACCCCGCGCCAGGGAGCCACGACGCCGATGCGCGGCAGCGCATCCCGTTCGACCCCGAGGGCGCCGAGGTCCCGCCAGACCGCCACCGAGCCGGCCGCCCCCGCCAGACGATCCGGGCCCGAAAGGGGCTCCAAGTCCACCTCGAAGGGGCGATGCACCTCGACCGCCTCCAGCCCGAACAGCGCCGGCAGGGTCCAACCGGCCACGTCGTAGGGGCGCTCGCCAGCCGGGTACTTCTGGCGCTCGAAGAGGTCCTTCACGAACGTGCCCTGGGGTTGATCGAGGGACACCACCAGGGTGCCCCTGGGCCAGGTGCGCCCGTCGGCAACGAAAGCGGCGCGCGCCTGCTGCACTTCGACTCCGCCCAGACCAAGGATCTCCACCAGCCGCCGCAGCGCGCGTTTCGGACTTGGGCTGGGACCAATCACAAACGCCACCGGCGGCCCTTCCGCACCGCGTGCCACGGTGCGCTCGGCGGCCGCCGTCACGTTTTCGACCCAGGCGCGCGGCTCGCGGGCCAGTTGCTCCAAGAGCGAGCGGCCGAAGGCGTGTTCGTAGGCCACGATGTCGCCGATGCGCCACCAACCGCCGGGCCAAGGGGCCGGGAAACGCACCGAGGGCTGGTACGCCGGCAATCCGGATGGCGCCTGAAGACGCGAAAGCGGCAGGAATACGGGCGAAGCCAGGTTGGCGGATGCGGCTTCCGTCAGGATGCCCGCAACGTGCCTGCGCGCGGGTGTCGAGCGATTGCCTCCGTTCCACCACATGTCGTAGGAGACGCCGGTGGAGATGCCGGTCAGGCCCGCGCGGGTCATGTCGTGCAGCGCCCTCGCCCCCAGGGCCCCGATGGCCGTCACCACCGCCGGGTCCAGGTTCGGGTTCAGCGGATCCCGGTACGGCGGCACGAAAAAGCGCTCGCGCAGGCTGCCCTGCTGGTGCACATCCCAATACACCTGCGGGTGGATGCGCCCGTAGAGCAGGCCGGTCACGAGGCGTGTCTCGGGCAGCGCCAGGGCGAACCAGTCGCGGTTGTTGTCGTGGCCGGCGTAGGCCTGGTAGAGCTCGGTCAGGTCGGCGCCTTCATCGGCCGTGTGCACCACGCGCCGGTACCAATGGGTCACGTGATCGACCCCGTCCGGGTTCAAGCTGGGCGGCATGTAGATCACGATGCGTTGGCGCGCCGAGGCATAGGGCTCTTCGTCGCTGACCGCCAGGTGGTAGGCAAAGTCCATCCCGAACTCCACCGCCGCGCACTCGGTGGCGTGCATCGCCAGGGACACGAAGAGCGACACCGGCGCCCGTTCGAGCAGGGCTTCGCGTTCTTCGGCGTCGAGCCCGCGCGGATCGGCCACACGCGCGGCGTCGGCTTCGATCTCGCCCAGGCGCGCCAGGTTTTCGGGCGAGGAGATCACGCCGAGCAGGAACGGGCGGCCTTCGCTGGTGCGCCCGACTTCCTCCAACCGCACCCGATCGCTGGCCGCGGCCATCGCGCGCCAGTAACCCTCGACCTGCTCCCAATCGCTGAGTTCGAAGTCGGTCCCCACCGGGCGGCCGAGCCACTCCTCGGGGCTCGGCACATCGGACGCCGGCCGCGCAAACGCGAGGGCCGCGGGCCCCGCCATCCAATGGGCGATCAGCGCCGTCCGCGCGGAAAAGGTCTTCATCCCGAAGAGCCTAACCGCACAGCGGCGGACGGGGCCGGCCAGATCGCGGCCGGGTTCCGCTGGCGAGGAGCGTTCATGGTGCTGGTCAGCCTGGTGCTGGTCGGCATTGCCTTCTATTACTACCAGCAGGGGCTCAGCACGGTGCTCTCGTATCTGGTGCAGCCGCGGATTCTCATCGCTGTCTTTG
>JBJHAV010000038.1:0-20992 GCA_050480685.1 Planctomycetaceae bacterium
TCGTATATGTGTTTTAGTGACAGGCTCGACCTCCAGCTGCGCCGACTCGATGGCCAGATCATTGTGCGACTGGGCCACGTCGTTGCGCGCGATGGGCGCATCGGTGGTGGTGGCCACGTGAATCTGGAAGACCACCGCCACGAGCACCATCAATACGAGCAGCGACAGCATCAGAGCCGCCCCGCGCCGGGGGTGTGCCGCCCCCCTCCGATCGCCATTCCAGGTCCGCATGGTCTTTGAACAGGATAGGACGCCGGCGCCCTGCCCGTCTTCCCCGCCTCGTCTTCCCCGGTCCGCCAGCCCCCTCGCCGGCGCCGCACGGCGCCCTCCCGGGCCAGACCCGTCACTCGCGGCAGCCCCCGCGGCAGCCTCCAAGGCCCCGCCGAGCCCGGCTCAGCCCCGCCGAAGGTCCGGGAACACGCGGTTGAAGTCCGCCCCTTGCAGGATGCGCGGGCGGATGAAGAAGAGCACGTTCGTGCGCTCCTTGCGGGTGCGGTCCGAACGGAACAGCAGCCCCAAGAGCGGCAGATCCCCGAGGATCGGCACCTTGCGCTGGGCCTCCACGGTGCGCTCGCTGACCAGGCCGCCGAGCACGATCGCCTGACCCGGCTCCAGGTAGACCACCGTGCGCGCCTGGCGCTTGGCGATCACCGGAGCGCCGATCTCGCCGCCGCCCTGGGTGACGAAGGAAACCGAGGTCCCGATCTGCTGGCTGGCTTCGATGAACAGGTTGAGCGCGAGGGTTTCCGTGCCGACCACCCTAGGCGCCACGAACAGGCGCACGCCGACCTCCTTGAAGGCCAGGTTGGCGGTGAAGTTGCCGGTCGCGCCGATGCCCGTGAAGTTGAAGAAGGGAATGTCCTGGGTGTTGATCACCTCGGCGATGCCCCCCTCGCGCACCACCAGGCGCGGTTGGGTGGTGATCTCCACGTTCTCCCAGGACTGCAGGGCCTCCAGGATCGCGTTGAACACGACCCCGTCCTGGATGGCGCCAATCTGCAAGATCGCCTCGGTTTTCTCGACCGTGTTGGGCAGGTTGTAGGTCAGGCCCTTGACGAAGGTCTTGTCGGGGAAACCGAAGATCGGCGCATCGCCCACGGGTTGCACGCCGTAGTCGAGTTCGTCGACCTCGGTGACTTCGACGATGCTGGCCTCGATCTCGATCTGCGGCACGCTGGCCGCAAACAGGTTGACGAACGCCTCGATCTCCCGCAGCAGGCTCGGCCAGGTGGTCACCACCAACCAGTCCGCGATGTCGATCGTGATCGGGTTTTGGGGCGCGGCTTGGCTCGGGATGGAGAAGTTCTGGTAGAGCTCCGCGTCCCACTTCTCCAGCAAAACCACGTCGACCTCGGCAGGTGCCTTTTCGGCCTGCTTGGCCCAGTCGTCGGGATTGCCGCCCTCGGCCGGGATGATCGTGTAGTCCAGCGGGAAGCCGCCGAAGAGCACCATCATTTGGAGCAACTTGCGCCCGCGCCCGACCGGCAACGGATAGGGCTTGGTGATGCGACCGTCCGCACGCGGGATGATGCGCTGGCCGAAGAGCAGGTAGGGGTTGCCGAGGAACGGATCCGCCGCCGGGCCCTGGGCAGCCACCTGCCCCAAGCCCGCCAGGGCCGCCGCGAGCGCGTCTTCCCCCGCGCCCAGGGACATTCCCCCCGGATCGGAGGAGGTTTCGAGCGGGGCAAGACTGGAGCGCGGAAGGGACCCCATCCCATCCGGCCCGGTCGGCTCGACGCCCTCGACCACCTCGGCCTCCACGTCCATGGGCGCTCCCTGGCGGAGCATCTGATTGAGCTCGCCCATGGAACCCCGCCGGCGGCTCTCGTCCGGGGAGGGAGAGCCGGACTGGAATGCCTGGCAGGAGGCCAAAAGCGTGCCGAGGGCCAGCCAACCCGCGGTGATCCAGGACCCCCTCGAATGCACCCCGGGCCCCCGGGGAAGACCCCGCAACTTGCCGTCCGACCCGTGCCCCCTTCCCATCAGCTTCGTTAGAGGTAGCCGATCGGAGCCCTTCGGCGTGAGCCTGGAGCGCCGGGCAGCACTCAGGGCGGGAACGTCCCCCTCGGCGGAACGGCAAGACACCGACTTCGAACGGGCACTCCCCCCCATCGGCGCAGGGGCCCTTCCGGCGTCGAGGGGTACAGGTTGGGCCTTCCCGCCGCCCCGGCAGTGAACTCGCTTCAGAGTCTCTGGCGGACCATCTCGGTGAGGTCCGGCACCGGGCGCCCGTCGCTGTGCCGAATGGCCTTCCACACGCTGCAGTGCCCCTGCTCGGTCATCACCGCTTCGCAGGCCCCCGCCACGCGCGAACGGGCGGCGTTGTGCAGTTGGATGCCCTGGGGCGAGTTCGGATCGATCCGGTCGCGGCGCATGCGGCGCATTTCCTCGGTGTCCGCAAGCAGCGAGGGGAAGTCCACCTGGGACGGGCTCGAAAGCTGGCGCGGGTTGCTCAGGCCGCAGACGTTGTCCTGGGTGCGGGCGATCCAGCCCTGTAGCGCCGGAGCCTGTTCGACCGACGCCGGTGTATCCAGGGCCGCCGGGGTTTCCCCGCGGGACACCTCGACTCCGACGCCCTGGGTGCTGAGCAGCGCGGCGAGCAGGCTGGCGGCGACGAGGCTGGGGAGGGTCATGGCGGGGGGGAGCCGAATGGCTTGGAGCGGTGGGAGGCGGCGGAGGGGCTTGGCGCCCAGGCATCCCCTTTTCGGTCACCGGAGCCCTTCGGCTGGGGGCAGAGTCGCGATCGGGGGGCCAGTGGGACCCGGGGCCGGACCTTCCGACCCTCACCGAACGCGCCGACCCCTCGGCGCAGGACCCCGGGGCGGAAGCCCGGGAGGCCCATTGTGGCGCCATCCTCCCGGCCTGGGCACCCCCTTTTGGGCCCTTTTCCCCCAAAAGATCCGCTCGGGGACCGGTTCGCCCGGTCCTCCCCCCGCCCGCCGCCCCCTTCGAGGGCGCCGGGCGCCGTATGCGCCCGGGGGCCCGCCGCCCCCATTCCGGGACGGCGGGCCCCCGCCTTCGGACGGGGCCGAGCCCCGCCCACTGCGCGCCTCCGGGCCGGCCCGCCCCCCCAAGGCGGGGAGGCGGGACCCGGAGCGGCCAGGATCAATCCTGCTCTTGTTTGGCCAACGTCTGCTTGTGGGACAGCTTGACCTTGCCGCGATCGTCCACGTTGATGATCACGACCTCGATCTTGTCGCCCACCTGGACCACGTCCGAGACCTTCTCGACGTAGCCCTCGGCCAGCTCGGAGATGTGGCACATGCCCTCGACTCCGGGCAGGATCTCGATGAAGGCGCCGAAGTCCTTCACGGAACGCACGGTGCCCGTGTAGCGGGTGCCGATGCGCGGCGTTTCGCACATGGCCTGCACGGCCTGCACGGCCTGGCGCAGGAGCCCGCGGTCCACGCCGGAAACCGTCACGCGGCCCTCTTCGTTGACCGTCACGCGCACTTCGTACTGCTCCTCCAGACCCTTGATCGTGCGACCGCCGGGCCCGATCAACAGGCCGATGCGCTCCACGGGGATCTGCAGGAGTTCCATGCGCGGCGCCCACTGGGAGACGTCCGAGTTCGGCCGCGGCACGGCCTCGAGCATCTTCTTGAGGATGTGCACCCGACCGGCGCGCGCCTGCTCCAGGGCCCGGGTGAGCAGATCGCGCGAAACGCTTTCGATCTTGATGTCCATCTGGAGCGCGGTCAGGCCGAGGCCGGAACCGGCGACCTTGAAGTCCATGTCGCCGATGTGGTCCTCGCCCCCGGTGATGTCCGAGAGGATCGCGACCCGGTCGCCTTCCGCCACGAGGCCCATGGCGATGCCCGCCACCGGCTGGGAGAGCGGCACACCGGCGACCATCATCGAGAGGCAGCCGCCGCACACGCTGGCCATGGAGGAGGAGCCGTTCGACTCCATGATGTCCGACACGATGCGGATCGTGTAGGGGAAGCGCTCGGCTGCGGGCAGGACCGCCGTCAGGGCGCGCTCGGCGAGCATGCCGTGACCGATCTCGCGCCGACCCGGGGCCAGCATGCGCTTGACCTCACCGACCGAGTAGGGCGGGAAGTTGTAGTGCAGGTAGAAGTTCTTGCGGTACTCCTCCTCGATGCCATCGATGATCTGTTCGTCATCGCGCGTGCCGAGGGTCGTGCTCACCAGCGCCTGGGTTTCGCCGCGGGTGAAGAGCACCGAACCGTGTTGGCGCGGGATGTAGCCCGGGATGATGGCGATCGGCCGGATTTCGTCGCTCTTGCGGCCGTCGGCGCGGCGCCCGTCGAGGATCGCTTCGCGCTCCACCTGACCGGCCAGCTCGCCGAAGACCTCCTTGACGGCCTTGGTGCGCGCCTTGACGTCGGCCTCGGCGACCCCTTGGGTCAACTCGGCCACGCAGCGTTCCTTGACGCCTTGGATCGCGGCGGAACGGGCCTGCTTGCCTTCGGTGTGCAGCACCGCGCGCAGATCGTCCTTGAAGCGCGCCACTTGGGCCACCAACTCGGAATCGTGCTGGGGCGGAGTGAAGGGCATCTTTTCCTTGCCGACCTTGGCGCGCAGTTCGTCGATCGCGGCGCAGATGCGGCGGATCTCCGAGTGAGCGAGTTCCAGGGCGTCGATCATCTGCGGCTCAGGCACCTGGTCCGCGGCGCACTCGACCATGCACAGGCCATCGGCATGACCGGCCACGACCAGGTCCATGCGCGACTTGCCGCGCCGGTCCTTGTCGCTCGGGTTGACCACCAGTCGGTCACCGACCAACCCGACGCGCACGGCGCCCAGGGAGCCGCGGAAGGGCACTTGGCTCAGGTTGACCGCGGCAAAACCCGCGACCATCGCCAAAACGTCGGGGTTGTTCTCGCCGTCGTAGGCGAGCACGTGGCTGAGGAGCTGGACTTCCTGGCGGAAGCCGTCCGGGAACAGCGGCCGGATCGAACGGTCGATCAGCCGCATGGTCAGAATTTCCTTCGTGGTCGGCCGGCCTTCGCGCTTGAAGAAACCGCCCGGGATCTTGCCGGCGGCTTCGGTCTTCTCGCGGTAGTCGACGGTCAGCGGAAAGAAGTCCAGGTCGTCACGGCCGGCGGCGGTGCACACGGCGGCGAAGACCATCGTGTCGCCCATGCGAGCGATGACGCTGCCGTGGGCTTGTTTGGCGACCAGTCCGGTCTCGAGGGTCAGGGTTTTGCCGCCGATCTCGCAGGTGACGGTCACGGGTTGGGGATGCATCGATCTAGGTTTCCTTCACCGCCCCTGGGCGGCTCCTTCGGGTTTCACTGTTCAGTTCAGTCGTTGAGGTTGTTCTGCTTCGGCCCCCGGGAAAGCCAGCGGCCGCGCGCCGCGCGGAGCGCGACACACGGCCGAGGGGGCAATCGGTTACGCAGCTCCGAGCCTTCTGGCCACCCGGACGCGGATAGGGGATGGGCTCAAGGCCGTCTCCGTTCCCACTCCCAAGCGACTCATCGACTTCGGTCCCGCGGATCGCGCGTCAGCGGCGCAGGCCCAGGCGCGCGATCAACTGCTTGTAGCGCTCAGGCTGGGTGCGCTTGAGATAACGCAGGAGCTTCGAGCGCGCGCCGACCATCATCAGGAGGCCGCGTCGGCTGGTGAAGTCCTTGCGGTGCACCTTGAGGTGCTCGGTCAGGTTCTTGATGTGCTCGGTGAGCAGCGCGACCTGGACCTCGGGGGAGCCGGTGTCGCCGTCCTTGGTGGCGAACTCCCGGATCAACTCTTGCTTGCGTTCAGCTTCGATCGGCACGGCGATTCGGTGCGCATGGCGCACCCCTCGGGGGCTTCCTCGCGGACGCCCCGGGACAGGCCCGATCCCCAGGCCGTCCTTGCCGTCGACGGGAGCGCCCCGGGGAGGGGTGGAGCGAAGAGCGCGGCGATCGGCCACCCGGCCGGGCCCGCTTTCGGGCGACGAGGGTACGACCCTGGGGGCCCGCGGACAAGCCCCCCGGCGAAGGTGATGCGACCCCAAGGACCCGGGCCTCGCGGGGTTCAGGGGGCGCCGTTGGGAGTGGGCGGCTGGCCGAGGGCCCCACGGGCGGGCAGCTCCGCGAGAATTTCCTGGGCCAGGCGTTGGGCCAGTTCCCGGGCCAACTCGGTTCGGGTCGAACGCCGCACTTGGCGCGGGTCGGACTCCAGACGGCGGTGCAGGGAGGTTCGCCAGAGGGTCACCCGGGCCTCCCCCGCCGCGCGCACCAGCTCGACCTCGACCTCCGCGTCGACCCATCCGCGCGAATCCAGGGCGGTCGCGTCCCAACGCACCAGCCGGGTGGTCAAAACGGCCTCGCCCTGCTCCAGGCGCAGCTCGCCGCGGGAGTTCAACTCGCGCCCGTCGACCACCGACAGCCGCACGGGGCTGAACAGCTTGGCCACCAGACCGCGGTAGAGGGCCTGGCGCAGTTCGTCGGCGGGCGCGTCCCAGGTGCCCCCCCGCTCGCGGATCGGCGCCACCAGGACATCCGCCGGCGCCTGGGCGAAGAGGCTCGGTTCGACCCGCGTGTCGGAGGCTCCCAGCGGCAGCCGCGGGTTTTCCTCGGTGCTCGCGCAGGCCGCGAGCACGAGCGCCCCTAGGGTGGCGGCTAGGCGGTGGAGGTTGCGGCCAAGGGTCGCGGCGGGTCGGCTGGGGCGGCGCATGGGGCGAAGAGTGTAGCCGCGCGCGACGCACCCGCCGGGGAGCTCGGCGGCGGCGCGCGCATCGTCCGGTTTCAGGGAAGGATCAGCTCCCGGGGAGCGCTCTGGCCGTAGAAGGTCGCCCGGCGCTCCAGTTCGCTCCACAGGAACGACCCCGGATCGAATCCGGGGTGGGCCAGTGAAGAAGCCCAGAGGGTCGCCTGGCCGGCGGCCGGCGGCGTGCCCCCGAGCAGCGTCAGGTCCGGCACGTGCACCCGCACCACGGGGATCGCGTCGGGCAGGTCCGGGCGCCACAGGTCCCAGCCCCGGCCGGCCGCGTCCACCAGCCTCACCCGGTAGAGCCCGGCCCCGTTGGGCGCCGGCGCGAAGAGCCCGTCGACCAGGGTGTTGGGCAGCTCCACGTCGAAGGACGTCGCCGCGAGCAGGCTGTCCGGCGCCGGGGCGAGGGGCACCGGCACCGGCGGGGCGAAGAGGGCGTTCCCGAACTGGGCCAGTTGGGCCAGGCTGAAGCGCGCGAAGCTGCGCGCCCCCGCGGCGTCGCGCAGCTCGGCGCGCAGGTGGAGCAGTTGGTCGGGCGCCCCGAGTTCCTCGGCCAAAACCTGGGCCGCCCCCGCGTAGGCCGCGCGCACGGTCCATGCCGGCCCGTTTGCGTAGCCGATGCCCAAACCGACCGGCACGGGCGCCAGGTGCCCGGGCAAAAGCAGTTCGACGCCGATCAGCGGCGCACCCGTCACGGCCGGATCCCCCACCAGCTCACCCAAGTCGATGCCGGAGGCGAACGCCGCACTGAGCGGGAAAGGCCCCAGGGACACGGGCAACTCCTCGGGCGGGACTCCCGGTTCGTTGAGCAGCCGCGGCACCGTGATCAGATCCTGGCCGAACTGGCCCGGAGCCAGGGGCGAGCGGGCCGCATCCAGATCGAAGGCCTTGAGCAAGGTCGCCGCGCTGAAGTTCGGCTCGGCCAGTTCGAACTCCCCCGCCATCAGGCTGCGCGCGCCCGCGCGCCGCGCGCGCACCGGCTCCGGTCCGAAGGGGCACACCGTGGGCTGCCCGACCAGGGGGTTGCCCGTGCACGGCTTGGCCAGGAAAAACGGCAGGGCGCTGAAGGCCCGGCGTGTGTCCGCCACGGCCAGATCCGATCCCGGCAGGGTCAGCGCGGCCAGGGTGCTGCCCGCGGTGACCGTTCCGGCCGCGTTGCCGTTCGAAGGCACGGTCGGCAGAAGCGGCACCGCCAAACGGTCGCCGACGACCCCGTGGAAGGTGAAGCGGTCATAACCGGCCGCGTCGACCGTCACGATCGTGGCGACCGCCGGCGCCTGGTGGGCGGCGAGCTCAGCCACCCCGGAGCTGCCCGTCGCCGCGACGGCGATGGCCGGATAGGCGCTGGCGTCCCCGAGATCCGCGTGGGTGTAGACCTGGGCGCCGGCGATCGGCGCGAGGTTGCGCCCGTCGTAGACCTCCACGCGCACCTCGGGCCCAAGCGGCGCCGGGCCGCTCGCGCCCCGTTGGGTGAATAGGCCGCTGATCGGCGCGCTCGCGTTCAGCGCGCGGTCGAAGAGCACGAATTCGTAGTCCAAGGGCAGGTCGGCCGGGTCGAGCAGCCCCAGGGGCACCGGGCGGGCCAGGAAGAAGCCGTCCGCGCCGGAGCCGACCACCTCCGGCTCGGGCCCGTTGTCCCCCAGGGGTGTGGTGACAGCCACCCGGCGCAGGCGCTCGCTGGCGGTGCCGGCCAGGGTCAGCCCCGGAAAGTCCGACCAGAAGAGGTCCCCGCCGCCGCCGGGAGCCAGAAGGTCCTCCAGGGTCGGCCGCACGGTGTCGAGCACCGGCGACTGCACACCGCCGAGCCCCGGATCCACGTCCAAGAGGCGGATCGGGCTGGTCAGACCGCCCCGCCCGAGCCGCAGGGCGAAGGTCACCTCGCCATCGGCGAAACGCGCCACGGGCGGATTCGTCGACGTGGTCAGATTCAGGTCGGCAAGCTCCAGCGGCACACTTTCGAGGCCGGGGCCCGAGAGGGTCACGTTGCGCACCAGCGCGATCAACTTGCCGTCCTCGCCCTTTTCCTTGCCGAACAGGAACACCGTCAAGCGATCTCCGCTGAGCGCGCCTTCGAGTTCGACTTCGAGGACCAACTCCTCCGGATCGCCGGGCGTCAGGTTAGCGATGCCGATCGCGTCCTCGGGCAACGACAGGATGCGCGCCGCCACGGGCGCGGCGAAGGGCGCGGTCTGGAAAGAAACCGTCGTGGCGGGCAGCTCCCCGCCCGCTTGCGCCACCAACTTCGACCCGCTGGGCGATAGCGCGAGTTGCACCTGGATCCCGTTCCCCAAAGCCTGGGGTGTGCCCTGGGCATCCACGCTGCGCCAACGCCAAACGCGCGTGTCCGTGGGGCCGAGCAGGCCGGCCCCAAGCGCCAAGGGCGCGGGCGAGGGATCGAAGGCCGGCGCTTCACCACCGGCCGTCACGGTCCAACCGGCGCCGGCGAAGTTGTCGGCCGCCATGGCCCGATCGAAGACCGCCACGATCTCGGTGGTCGCCGACTGCCCGGAGGCCGCGGCCTTCGGGAAAGAGGCGATCAAACTCGGCGCCGCGGCATTGGTTGACACCGTGGTGAAACTCGCCAGCACGGACCCCGCAGCGCTGTCCAGGGAGAGCCCGGTCAGGTCGCGGGCGTTGCCGCTTTGGGTGTAGATCACACGGAAGTCCGTCAGCGCCGGCAGTTCCGTGGTCGGCACCAGGAGCAGCATGCGGCCGTCGGCCACGAGCACCGGGGTCGCCGGCACCGGCACCACGCCGAAATCGCTGACCTGCTCCAGCCGGAAGGCCGGCAGCACGGTCGAGGAGACCATCGTCTCGGAGAAGACGATCCCCACGGGGGTGGTGCGGCTGGCGCCCGAACCGCTGGGGAAAACCTCCTGGATCGCCGGTTTGCCGTCGGCGATCCAAAGCCCGTCCGCGGGCGGGAAGGCCTCGGCCGCCAGGGCGCCCGAGGGCCCCTGCCCGAAGCAGCCTTGGGTCGTAAACACGCAGCCGGGGTTGTCGCAGCCGCCGAGCAGGGCGCCGGATCCGAGGACCAGGGCGAGGCCGAGCAGGCCTCCCAGCCCCCCCGCGAAGGGTTGAATTGCACGCATTCGTAGAAAAACGCTTCGGCGCCGAAACACGACCCGGACTCGGGCGGCCCTCCCCGGCCGGCCAGACCCTGGACCTGCCTGGGACGCCGCCGACGGCTCCCATCTTCCCGCTCGCCCCGGTCCGTGGAAGCCCCTGCCCAGGAAAAGCACCTCGGCAGTTGGATCCGAGGCCCCGGGCCCGGAAATTGCGGGGACTGCCGCCCCCGCCCGGCCCCTGTCCCCTGGCAGGCACCCGGCTCCCCGATCCCCACCCCCATGTCTCGACCCCGCCCGGCCTCTCCGCTTTCCCTCCCCCGCACGGCCCCCGCTTCCGCCCCCCGCAGCCAAACGCGCTCGCGGGCCAGGTTCGCCCTGGCCTCCCTGGTGTGCGCCGGGCTCTGGACCGCAGCTCTCGGCTGCCAGGCGACCTCCGAGTCGGAACGCGACAGCGCACCCGCGCCGGCGACAGCGGAGCCGCGCGTCGAGGCACCCGCCACGGATACCGCGCGGTCCGATGCACCCGAGGACCGGCGCGAGCGCGCCGCCGAAGCCGCCCGCGCCGCCATCGATGCGGGTGACTTCGAGGCCGCTCGCCTGACCCTGGGTCAGGTGCTGGTCGAAGAAAACATCGAACGTTCGAGCGCTGCGCTCGCGGCCAACCAACCCTCGGACGCCCTGCGCGCCGCGGACCGGGCCTTGGCGGTGGAGCCGCGCAACCGGCGCGCGCTGCTGCTGCGCGCGGAAGGCCTGGTGGCCTTCGGCCTCGACCTGCTCGCCCAGGGGGCGAGCGGCCTCTACATCGGCGGCGCGTTCGATGACGCACGCGCAGCCTATGCGGAGGCCGGGCGCAGCGCGCGCGCCCTGTGGGGCGCGTCCTACGCGGCGTACCTGACCAATGACGGCGAAGCCGCCCTGCGCCATGCGCGTGCGGCGCGCATCGCCGCGCGCGAGGAGGAAACCCCCAGCGCGCCGTTCCTGAGCGCCGAGCGCCACTTCGCCCAAGCGGCGTTCCTCGCGACCCTGCAGAGCATTCAGCTCTCCCATCCGGCGGCGCGCGTCGCGGCCGAACTGGAGGAGGCCGAGGCGGCCTTCGCCGCCCTGGCCGAGGTCGAAGCCGAGGATCCGTGGACTTGGACCGCCCAGGCGGACCTGTACGCGTGGCTGGAGCGCCCCGAGGATGCGCTGCCCGCGCTGCGTGCCGGGCTCGATTCCCTGCCCGACCACCCGGAACTGGTGGCGAAACTCGCCGAGGTGGCGGCGCGCGCGGGCGGGCCGGCCGAAGCGGTGCGAGTGCTCGAGGACTACTTGGCGGACGCCCCCCAACCCGCGGCCGAAGTGCGTTGGCACCTGGCGCGGGCCAACTGGAACCTGGCGCTCGAATCGATCCCCAGCTTGGGTTCGCCGCCGGAGGCTTTTGATTCCGCCTACGCGCGCTTCGATGCCGTTGAACAGGCCTTCCGCGAAGTGCGCGGGCGCCTGCCCCAGGACGATGCTCGCCGGGCCGAAATCAACGGCTGGCGCATCGTCGCGCGCGGCGCACGGGGCTGGGTCCGCTACTGGCAGGGCCGCTACCCCGAGGCTGTCGAGGTCTTCCTTTCCATGGACGCGGTGCAGGCCCGCGGCATCGAGTGGGAGGTGCCGGGCACCTTCCGCACCGGGCTCGTGGGTTTGCAACTCGTGGCCGAACGCTGGAACAGCGAAGGCAGCTACGAGGGCGCCGAGCGCGCGGCCGAACTGCTTTGGCTGGCCCACGGCAAACAGCCCGCCGACGCGATCCTCGGCAACAACGCGGGGCTGGCCCTGCGCGACGTCGCCGACAACCAGGACCGCATCGCCCGCGGCCTGTGCGCCCTCTCCCGCGGCGAAGAAGCCGAGGGCCGAGCCTGGCTGCGCATGGGCGCACCGCGGGACCTGGAAACCGAAGGCAGCCCGGCGGAATTGGCCGCCCGCGCCCAGGAATGGGTCGAGCGGGCCCGGGACAGCATGGAGCGCAGCTACCGCGCCTACCGCGCCGCCCTGGAGGTCGAACCCTTCGATCCGTACCTCCTGCGCGATACGGCCCTGGTGCTCGTCTACTCCCTGCACCGCGACTTGGATTTGGCCGTGGAGTGGCTCGAATCCGCCGCTGAAATCGGCCAGGAGACCCTGGCGCGCATGGCGGAGGACGACGAAGAACGCGATGGGCTGACCGAGGTGGTCGGCGACTCCCACGAGAATCTGGGCGCCTACTACCTGCACCACGCGAACGATGTCGAGCGCGCCGTGGAGCATTTCCGGCGCGCGGTCGAAATCGGCCCCGCCCCGCGGGTGCAGCGCCACTGGGTGCGCGACCTGATCGCGGCCCACGAAGCCGGGGAGCCGCTCCAGGTCCCCCCCGTGCGCAACCCGCTGCTTTGGGCGCGGGACTGCGAGTGATGCCCCGGCGCGGGCGTCACCTTGCCGCCCGCGCCACCTAGAGATCCCTGCGGCCGATCGTTCGGCTCCCTCCCCCCCCCACCGACTCCCCGACGCGGCCCAGCCGCCTTCGCCACCCATGCGCCCGCTACGCAACGCCGCACTCCTGGCCCTCGCTTTTCCCCTGCTCCTGGTCCACACAACCGCCGAGCCCGCTGCCGCATCCGGCGCGGTCCGGGTCGCGCCCTCCGATGCGGTCGAAGAGGGCCGCGCCCACCTGGAAGCCGGCCGGCTGAGCGAAGCGCGGGCGGCCTTCGAGCGCGCCCACGGGGCGGATGGCACCTTCGCCACCCGCGTCTGGATCCTGCGCGTCGATTTGGCCGAGGGCCGCATCGACGACGTGCTCAGCGCCGCCTCGAGCGCCCGCCGCGCCGGTGAACGCGGCATGGACCTCGACTACATCGTGGGCATGGCCATGCACGCGCGCGCCATGGCGGATCTGGCGCGCGGCGGCTCGCCGAACGTCGGCATGTTCTTCGGGGACGCCATGAACAGCCTGCGCGAAGTGACGGCGGCGAATGCCGAGCGCTACCGCGACGCGTTTTTGCCCCTGGCGGAATCCGCTTGGCACTCGGGTGAACCGAAGGTCGCCCTGGAGGCGGCCCGCGAAGCCGCGGCGCGCGCGCCCCAGCGCGCCGACGTCCAGCGCATGCGCGGGCGCGCGGCCCTCTCCACCTGGCGCGAAGCCGGCGCGGCGGATGGCGGCGACGCGGCCGTCTGGGAAGAGAGCCGAGATGCCTACCGGCGCGCGGCGGAACTCTTGGCCGAACCGCGCGGAGCAGCCGCCCTGCGCCTCGCGGCCGATGTGCAGTACGAGCTCGGGAACGTCTTCGCCTTCCGCGAACAGTTCGACGCAGCCCTCGACGCCTACGTGGCGTCGATCGCCTTCGACCCGGCCGCCAGCGACCTGGGGCAATTGCTCGGCATCGTCGGCCAGGAACGTTTCCCGGCCCTAGTCGAGCGCGCGGCGGAAGCTTTCGTGGCGCGCCACGGCAATCGCGACGCGCGCGAAGCGACCCTGCGCTGGTGGCTCGGCTGGGCGCTCTTGAACAGCAACGACCCGTCGCGCCTCGACGAGGCCGAAACCGCCTTCCTGGCGGCGGTGGAACGCTGGCCGGCCTTCACCAACTCCTGGTTCCACATCTTCAAGGTGCGTTTCGCCAAGCAGGACTTCCCGGCGGCGATCCTGGCCCTGGCGAAGATGCGCGAAGTGGATGCGGCCGGCCTGCAGGCGCAACTGCGCTGGGATCCGAGCGACCTGGTGCGCATCGAATTCCTGGTCGGCCGTTCGGTGCGCGAACAAAAGCTGCTCGACGCCGTTTGGCTGACGGAGCTGGTTTTGGACGCGACACCCGAGGACCAGGTGGCCGATCGCGCGCGGCACCACAACAACATCGGGCTTTTTTTCCGCGACGAGGGCGACCGGCGGCGGGCCGCCGCCCGGCGCCGCACGATGTCGGAGGAGGAAAGCGCGGAGCTGATGGAGCTCTACGAACGCTCCCTGGCGGCCTACGAACAGGCCCTGGCCCTCGACCCGGAGAACCCCGCCTTCCTGAACGACACGGCGGTGGTGCTGCACTACAACCTGCAGCGCGAGTACGACCGCGCCTTGGCCATGTACGCCAAGGCCGCCGAGCGCGCCCAGGCGCTGCTCGACGGCGGCGGCCTGGAGGCGGAAATCGAGGAACTGTTCCGCATCGCCCTGCGCGATGCGCGCAACAACAGCCGGCTGCTCGAACGCCGCATCGAAGCGGAGCGGGAGGCCGCCGAGAAGGCCGCCCGCGAAGAGGCCGAACGCCGCGAGCGCGAGGGCGAGGGCGGTGACGGTGATGGCGCGGGCAACGGTGACGGCCGGCAACACTCGATGCCGCCCGCCGGCCGATGACACCGGCTCCGCTCGATCTGCCCGCGCTGCTGATCGAAAACGCCGCGGACTTCGAAGGCCCGGTGCTTTCGGTGGACGGCGCCTGGGGCGCGCCGGGCTTGAACCTCTCTCACTGGCCCGGCAACACCACCCCGGCGCCCCTGCGCCACGCGCTTTCCACCGGATCGGCCCTGGCCTTCGCGGGGCTCCCGGCGACGGAGCGCGAGACACTCACCCGCGGACTGCTGGCGGTTGTGAACAACCACTTCGACACGGACGGGCTCTGCGCCATGTGGACCGTGTTGCATCCCGAGCGGGCCCTGGAGCACGCACCGCGCCTCTTGGCCATCGCCGCCGCCGGAGACTTTTTCGCCTACCCCGACGACCACGCCCTGGCCGTGGACGCCTTGATCGGCGCCCTGCCGGATGCGGAGCGCTCGCCGATCGCGGCGAGTTTCCGCGGGCTCGACGACCGCACCCGCCGGCAACGGGCCATGGAATACGGGCTCGCCGAACTGGGCGCCTGGTTGGCGAGCGACCTCGACGCGCCGCCCCTGGCCGAACACCGCGCCGTGTGGGGCCCGGAACTCGAACGCGCCCGAGCGGATGCGCAGGACCTCGCGCGCTGCGGACGCACGGACCTGGCCGCCATCGACCTGACCGCATTCACCTCGCCGCCCGGGCTTTTGTCGCGTGGCCCCGGGCGCGACGGGACACACTTCACCCCCGGACGCCACGCGCTCTTCGCCGCCGCCGGGCGCGACCGCGTCCTGGTCAGCGCGCCGCACGCCGCCGGCTGGACCCATCGTTTGGTGGTGGGCACACGCTCCTGGTTCGACCTGCCCGAAAACGCCCCGCCCCCGCGTTTTGATCTGGGGTCCCTGGCCCGCGCCCTGGAGGCCGACGAAGGCTCCGCGGGCGGCGACCTCCGCTGGCGCCACCAACCCACCGCCTCCCCTTCCCCCGAACTGTGGTTCGGCGCCAAGGACGTGGAGTTTTTCAGCGAGGAGAACCCCGCCCTGGCCCCCAGCCGCCTGACGGGGGCGCATCTGTTGGAGCACCTGGCGCGGCTCGCCCCCGCCGCGCGGGACTAACGCGGCCCATCGGGAGTCGCGCGGCCAATGAGTGGCCCGGGTGGACACCCGGCCCGCACCCGGTTCCAATCGGCCCATGGCGATCGGTCTCGAGCCCCCCGCGAGCCGCCGGGCCCCTTCGGCGGATGCGCCCGTCGTGGTGCGCGCGGGACGCCGCTTTTGGATCCTGATCTCCACATTGCTCGGCATCACGGCGATGCTCGGGTTGGATCTCGTCCAGCGCCTGCTGCACCTGGAGGTGGACTGGCAGCCCGCACAAACGATCGCCCTCGCGATCGGGTTGGCCCTCGTCCTCTACGCCGTCCTCTTGCGGCTCCGCGCGGTTTGGGCGCCCCTGGCCGTAGCGACGGAAGATCACCTCAAAGTGACACCCGCCTGGGGCCCGAGCCTGCGTCTGCCGGCCGGCGCCGTCCGCCAAGTGGTGCGCATGGACGATTCGCTGATCGCCATCGACGCGGACGACGCCATCGCCGCCGCGGGCGGTCCCCGCTGGGCGCGCCGCGCGGCGCGTGCGCGGCGAGACGGCGGCTTCCCCCTGCTGCTTCAGGGCCCTTTTCGAGAAGGGGCAAGTTCGATCGTTCGGGCTCTGAGCCAACGGCTCCGTTCTCACCCCGAGATTGCGCGAGAAACAGGACCCGAGGGCATTCGGCAACGGCGATTGGGCCGGAACCCGAGAAGCCTGGACAGGTGGATAGCTTCCATGAAGGCGCTTGCCTTGCCGGGCGTGATAGCCTTCAGCATCGCCTTCAGTGGGTTCCATCCACTGCGGTTGTTCGACAATCCCGTGCGCACACACGGCATGGGGCTCGCGCCGCAAATGCGCCATTTGTTGCCGGCTGCACCCGTGCAGCGTTGGGGCGGGGTCGCCTTCTCGGGCGATCAGCTCCTGGCTTTCGTCGAACGCGGAGGCGCGGGCGAACCACCGCAGCCCGCCTGGCTTACCGCACCTGTCGCGCCGATTTGGCCCCTGCCCGGAAATTTGAGGGAACACGGGGACCACGAATTCACGGGCACGGCCGAAGGCGGGGCGAGCGCGGCGGTCCAAAGCCTCGGCTACCACAGCCTGCGCGCCGTGCAGTTCGCGGACGCGCCCGCACATGCTTCCCGGCCCGCATCGGCCCGTGTCGAGGTGCACCTGGACGGGGGCGAAGGCGCCCGGCTGGAGTGGGACTACCAAGTCGCCCCCGAGCGCCGCCGCCGCGATCCGACATTCACCTACGATCCGGCCTCGTGGCTTTACCAGGGCCCCGAATGGGGTGGCGACCCTCCCCCGGTGCGGCTGGGCCGCGACGGGGCGGGCGCGCCGCGCCTTGCCGTTGGAGCGCCCCGCGCCGACGGCGGCAGAGCGAGTGTGCTCGCTGCCCTGGAGGCGCACATCCCAGGCGGCAATCCCTTCGAGCACCCCGCTGAGGGCAGCGTCCGGCTGGCTTCCGAGCGCCCCTACTTCGGGCGCGCCCTGGACCTCGCAAACGGCCATCTGGCGGTCGGTTTCTCGGGGGGCGCAGCGGTCTACCGCTTGGATGGGTCCGAAGCCCATGAGGTCTTCTCCATCGAAGCCGAGGCCCTGAACGCCTCGGCCGCCCTCGGCGCCGTGCTCGCGCTTTCGCCCGACGGTCGGTTCCTGGCCCTCTCGGACCATCAGGATGCGGACGGCGAACTCGACTCGCGTGTGCTGGTGTTCGACACCCGCCAGTCCGGCGGAACAGCGCTGCTCGACCGCACCTGGTTTTGGTACTGGAAGGAAGGCGTGGACCCGAACGGCAAGCGGTTCGAGCGGCCCCCTGCGGACCCCGGAAACCTACCCGCGCTGGCCTTTGCCGGATCCCATCTGGTCGTGGTGCTGCCGCGCCAGAACCGTCTAGCGCTCTTCAGCGCACCTGAGTTCTCGCCCCACGCCGCCTGGTACCCAGACGGGATCGATCCGCACTTGCCCGTGACCGAGCTTGTCTCCAACCCACTCGAGCCCGGCGACGTGGTGGTGTCGGGGCTCACTCTTTGGCAGGTGCCCTTCTACTTTCCGAGCACGCGCGACCGCAGCACCTGGTTCGGGGCCCGTCTCGCCGTGAACGAAAATGGACGGCGCCTGGCCGTCGCGCTGCCGGGCATCCACCGCAAGCCGTGGAACATCGAACCGCCGAGCAACGGCGTGGTTTTGCTCCTGACTCTGCCCGCCGACGGCTCGGATGCCGGCCGCCACTGAGCGCGCCGTCCCCTCCCCTTCCAAACCGCCCCCCCCCCATGAAGAAGATCCTGATCGTCCTCGTCACCCTGC
This sequence comes from Planctomycetaceae bacterium, assembly GCA_050480685.1. Taxonomy (GTDB): domain Bacteria; phylum Planctomycetota; class UBA1135; order UBA1135; genus JBJHAV01. Next base: position 17,419 of record JBJHAV010000038.1, read on the forward strand.
TTGTGATCCTGCTCGCCATCGGGTTCCTGGTGCCGTCCGACTACACCCTCAGCCGCAGCGTGGTCATCGCCGCGCCGCCCGAGGTGGTGCACCGCCACGTGGGCGACCTGGAGCAGTGGCCCAAGTGGACCCCCTGGCAAGACCAGGACCCGAGCCTCGCGATCACCTACGGCGAGCGCACCACCGGCGTCGGCGCCCACCAAAGCTGGAGCGGCGAACGCGGCGGCGGAGAACTGACCTTCACCGCCTCCGATCCCGCCACGGGCATCGCCTACGACATGGCCTTCGTCAGCGGCGACACACGCATCCCCGCCAGCAGCACCATGACCTACCGCCCCGTGGACGGCGGCACCGAGGTCACCTGGGCCATGCAAGGCTCCTGGAAAGGCGCCGTCCCCGCCGTCGCCGCCGGCTGGATGAAACTCCTCACCCCCTGGATGCTCGGCGGCCAATTCGACACCGGCCTGACCCGCCTCAAGACCCTCGCCGAAGCCGGCTGAGGCTTCGCACACGACGTTGCAAACGCTCGAGCGCACACGATCTGGGGCCGATGTGCGCCTCACGGTGCCCACCGGCCGCCGCGCCCGGGCTTACGACGCCGGTGTGCTCATGATCGGGTTCCTGATTGCCGCCTGGTCCCTCTACGAACTTCAAGACAGCGGGCGCAACACCGTGTGGGTGCTGTCCAGCCTGTTCCTCGTGGGGCTGCCCTTTTGGCTGCGCGGCTCGGTGCTCCTGGCCAACCCTTCCCGGTTGGTGCACCTGGCCACGCTCCGCGGCGACCAACTGATCCTGACCCCCTGGGGCGGCATCCTGCGCGCGCCGCCACCGCTCACCCTCCCCGTCGAAAGCGTGCGCAGTGTCGGCACCTGGCACGACTGGGTGGTGCTCGTACTCGACCCGGAAGCCCTGGGAGGAATCCCGCGCGGCTGGAAGGGTCTGGTCGGGAAGCCCGTGCGCTATCCCGGGCAGGTGCTCGTCCTGCCCGGTCCGTTCCGAGAACCACCCAGGCTCGTTGCCGGGCGGTTGCTCTCGGCCTTGGGTCTGGCGGATGCGGATGGCCCTTCCGAGGTAAGCAAGATCGTGGATCGCGCCATCTACCGAGATCGACTGCTTCGGCGCAGCGGCTACACGGGTGCGATGATCACCGGTCTCTTGAACTTGGTGTATTCGGCGATCCCCGCGGACAGCGAACTGCACCCCCTGCCCCGCCACCTGGAGGCCAGGGGAATCCCTGCCCAGGTGAGCGCGATCCACGCGCGCGACGGGGCTCCGGTGCTCGGCTGGGCCGGAATCGGATGGTTTGACGGCCACCTGGTGGCGCTCGTGGAGCGCGGCGCTTCCGAGGGAGAGGTGCTGGAGGACCTCTTCCTGCCGAATGCCCTTCAGGGCCCCCGACGCGGCCGCTTTGAACGAAGGGCGGGCAACACTTCCCCGGTAGGTACCGGGCGCATTGCCGGACGGCTCGAGCAACACCGCGGAGTGCGGCTCACGGCGACCGTGCGGACCGCCCAGGGCGAACACTTGCCGGCGGGCGAGCGCCGGAGCGTGGAGGCGAGCTGGCTCGGGCCACAGGGCCAAGAATGGCGCTGGGCTTGGTCGATCGAAGTTGCACCCGAGCGCATCGCGCCCGCACCCTGGACACTCCCCGGCGGCCACAGACATCAGCCCGTGTGGCCCGCGCGCTGGGGCGGGGACGAACCACCCGTCCGCCTACTGGCCGGCGACGACGACGGTGTGCTTTTCCTGGCCGGGGCACCCCACGCGGAAGGTGGCCGCGTACTCATGGGACAACTCGAAGCCCCACCGGCGGGCACCGCCGCAGCGGGCGCCTCCGATCCCTTCGCAGCGACCCCGCCCGGTACGGAGGTTTTCGCCTCCCAGCGACCCTACTTCGGCCGCGCCCTCGACTTCGCCGGCTCGCACCTGGCCGTCGGCTACCAGGGCGGCATCGCCGTCCACCGCCGCGATCAGGGCGAGTGGAGCGAGTTCGTGCTCCCGAGCCCGATCGGTGCGACCCCGAGCGCGCACTTCGGCGCACAACTCGCCCTCTGCGCCGAGGGCCGTTGGCTCGCGGCAACGGACGAAGTGGACGGCGAGCGGCGCGGCTGGCGTTTGCTTCTCTTCGATTTGGCCCAAGACCCACCGCAGTTGGTAGCGGGACGGGTGATCCACGGCACGATGCCCTTTGCGATCGGCCCGAGGCACCCCGCCCAACAGCCCAGCGTGGCCTTTGCCGGCGGGCATCTATTCGTCTTGGTGCCCGACCGCGAAGCGGTCCACGTGCTCCTGCCGCCGGACCTCTCGCCCCACCCCGCCTGGCAGCCGGCCGAACGCTTCCCGGGAGTGCCGCGCCAGCACCAGCCCTTCGACCCGCTGCTCCCCGGCGAAGTGGTGGTCGACCGCCTCCTCCACGGCCGACGCCTCGTCACCCACACGGGAAACGATGGGGCGAGCTGGACGACGCACTACTTTTCGGCCGACTGGCAGACCGATCGAGGCGCCTGGTACGGAGCGCGAATGGCTGTCGTCCCGAACGGAGCCGGAGTGGCCCTGGCCCTGCCGTGGATCCAACGCGGCTACCACCCGCGTGAGTTCCAGTACGACGGCTTGGTGCTCGTGCTTCCACTCCCCGGAGACTGATCCATGCAGCCGAAAACGACGCTCCGCGCCGCCGGTTTGTGCGCGGCGGCCGGCCTGATCCTCTGGGCTGCGGGCTGCGCGGCGGGTTCCCGGGACACCGCGCCTGCCCAAGAAGCCGCTGCCTTCGCGTGGCTCACGAACGAGGAGATTCGGCGCTTGGAGCCCCTCGAACTGATCGAGTACCTGCGCGCGGCCCATGACCACTGGGCCGCCCAGGCGGACGGACGCTTCCTGGCTCCGGGGGCCATGCTGGAGCCCATGCCCAGTTTCGTGCGCGCCGAACATGTCCCCGCCCTGATCGAACTCCTGGACGATGATCGCCCCACCGCCGGGGTCGTCTCGCCCCTCTCCTCGATCCTCCACGGAGCTCCCTCCAAGGTCGGCATCGAAGCCGCCTTCCTGATCACAGGCTTCCACACCGGCCAATACCCACCCCGCGGCCACCTTTGGTCGGGCCAGTACCACCCCTGGCGAGAACAACCCCGCTGGGCCGCCGCCCTGCGCGCCTCTTGGGACCGGCATCCACAGAACCCGCTGGCGGGCGAGTAGGTTCGAGGTCCGGCGCTGGCGGGGCGGCCGATTCGAAGTTTTCGCCAACACCCGCGGGCTTGCGTGACTTCTAGGGGCATGAATCCCGAGATCCCCATCGAGGAGTTGCTCGCGCACCGTCCGTGGCTCGCGGCCCTGGCGCGCGGTCTGGTCGGTGATGCCGAGGAGGCGCGCGAGTTGGAGCAGGACACTTGGCTCGCGGCCCTGGGCGCGCCGCCGAGGGACCGGCGCAACCTGCGCGGTTGGTTGGCGCGCGTTGCGGCGAACCGGGCGCGGCGCCGCTGGCGGAGGCGGGACGGGGCCGGGCCGCTGCCCGCGGAACCGCCGGCGGGCGGGGACGATCCCGCGGAGCTGGCCGCGGAGGCGGAACTCGGCCGCGACC
>JBJHAV010000039.1:0-20612 GCA_050480685.1 Planctomycetaceae bacterium
GGCTCGGACTCCTCTTCGTCCGCGCCGTCCGCGCTTTCCTGCGCGGGGTCCTCGTCTTCCTCCTCGGGCGCCGGAGCCTCGCGGGAACCTGAGCGCCGCGGGCGCGCCGACGAACCCGTTTCGCGCGGATCCTCCGGTTCGCGGCCGAAACGCAGGCCGAGCACCACCGGCACGCCGCGGGCGGCCAAGCGTTCGGCCTCGCGCCCCGCTTCGCGCCCGCCGAGCAGCGCCATGCGCCAACCGAGCTCTTCCCCGAGCCGCAGCCAACGCCGAATGTCCCGCGCGCCCTCCGCTTCGCACAGCACGAGTGTTTCCCCCCGGGCCAGGCGCGCCGCGGCTTCCAAATCCGGATCGTAGGCCGGCCGCGGCCCGGCCCGACCGGCGGCAAAACGCGCCGCCAGTTCGGCCTGACGCGCGGCGTCCAGGTGGAACTGCCGCAAATGCGCGAAGCGACCCATCAGCGTGCTCGGATACCCGCCTCCGCGGGCCCCGAAGGAAGCATGGGACGCGGCCTCGGGGAGCAGCACCCGATCGCGCGGCGCCGCGTCGCGCAGGGAGACCAGCGCGGCCTGACCCGACAAAATCTCGCCGCCCGCTCCGACCGCCGCGTACCCGAATCCGGCGCGCCGGTAGGCCGCTAAACTCGCCGCGTCCTGGTCCAAGTGATCCACGGCCCGGAAGGCCGGACGCAAACCCTTGCGCCGCGCCACGCGCATGTCGGCCCACACGTCCGCCTGCACGTCGAGGGGCCGGTCGCGGTCCGCTTCCAAGGCGGGCACTTCGATGCCGGAGGTGGTGAAGGCGTCGAGGAACGCGGGCAGCGCGCGCAGGCCCGCGCCGTCGATGCGCAGGTGCCCGGGGGGCACCTCGGCGTCCGCTTCCAGCACCTCGGCGATGCGGCCGTCCGCCAGGAGCAGGGTGCGCTCCGGGGCCTCGTCCCCCAGGCCGACACGCACGCCGACCACCGCCAGGCGCGGCGGAGGGACCTCGGCCGCCTGGGGCCGCAGTTCGATCTGGGCCAGGCCCGGGGCGGCCAGGGCCGCGCACAAAAGGGCCGTAAGGGCGGGGAACAAGGGCCGGACACGGCGCCCGGCCCCGGGGGCGCCGGAGCGCCGCGAACGGGGTTGCTGCATGGTCGAACGCCCTCCCGGGCGCGGCGCCATCCTGCCACGCTGGCCCGGGCCGGGGGCCCGAAGCGTGGGCTTTTTCCCCGGCAAGCCGCCCGAGCGGCGGCGCTCCCCGCGCGCCTACCATGGGGCCATGGCGGACGGGGCACGGGACGGGCGCATCGAAGCCTGCGGGACTTGCCATCTGGTCCAGCGGGTGCCCGCCCTGGACCGCCGCCAACGGGCGCGCTGCTCCCGCTGCGGCCGGGCGCTGACGCCCCACAGCGCAGGCGACCGGCGCAATCCCTGGGCGGCGGCGATCGCGGCCTCGGCCCTGATCCTGTTTCCCCTGGCCGTGGCGCTGCCCGTGTTCGAACTCGAATCCTTCGGCGCCCGGCGCGAAACCAGCATTTTGGGCGGGGTCGCGGCGCTCTTCGCGGAGGGCTCCTTGTTGGCCGCCGCGGCGGTGCTGGTCTGCTCCGTGGTCGCGCCGCCCCTCAAACTGATCGGCATCCTGCTGCTCGTGCGTCCCCCCGAAGTGCTCTCGAACCGCGCCTTGGCGAACCTCTTGCGCGCGATCGAATGGAGCGGCCGCTGGGGCATGCTCGACGTGGTGCTGGTGGCGCTGCTCGTGGCCGGACTCAAGCTGGGCGACCTGGTGCGCGTCACCGTCGGCCCCGGCACCTTCGCTTTCACCCTGGTGGTGGTCGCCAGCCTGGCCGCCGCCGCGCTTCTCGATCCGCGCCCCCTGTGGGAGCGCGCCTTCGCGGCCGAACGCCGCGCCCTCGGCTGACCACCGCCCCTCGGCTGCCCTTCCGCCCATGGACCACGCACGCCCCACCGGACTCGGACCCGGATCGCGCCCCGCCGGCGAAGGCTCCGAACTGCCCAGCGCCCTGGTCGAGCCGCCGCGCCGGCGCTCCCTGGCCTGGCTGCTGCCCGTCCTGACGCTGTTCGCCGTGGCGCTGTTGGCCCTCGAAGCCTGGCGCGCCCCGGGCCTCGACGTGCGCGTGGCGGTCGCCGAGGGTCACGGGCTGCGCGCGGGCGCCCCGGTGCGCTACCGCGGCATCGAAGTCGGCCGCGTGCGCGCCGTGCGCGTCGCCGGCGATCTCTCCGGGGTGGAACTCGACGTGCGCCTCGACCCCGAAGCCAGCGGCCTGGCCCGCGAGGGCGCGCGGTTTTGGATCGCGCGCCCCCAGGTCGGCCTGGGCGGCGTGCGCGGCCTCGAAACGCTTCTAGCGGGGCCGCACTTGGCGGTGGAACCCGGTCCGGGGGGCGGGCGCACCTGGCGGCGCTTCGAAGGGCTGACGGAGCCGCCCCTGGACGGCCGCGGGGGCCTCGAAGTGGTGGTGGAAGCCGCCCGGCGCGGGGGCCTGGGGCCGGGCACACCGGTGACCTACCGCCAACTGCCCGTGGGCCGGGTGCTCTCGGTCGGGCTGGCGAGCGACGCGGCGGCGGTCGAGGTGCGCGTTTGGATCGAACCCCAGTACGCGCCCCTGGTGCGCGAACGCACGCGCTTTTGGAGCGCTGGCGGCTTTTCCTTCGAGGGCGGGGTGCTGCGCGGCTTCGACCTGTCCCTCGAATCCCTCGAAGCGCTGCTGTCGGGGGAGCTGGCCATCGCGACGCCGCCCGAAGGGGGCCCGCCGGCGCGCACCGGCCAGCGCTTCCGCCTGGCCGAGGTGGCCGACCCGCGCTGGCTTGACTGGCGCCCGCAGATCCCCGTCGGGCCCGGCGAGGCGATCCCCGGCGGCGCCCCCAGCCGGGCCCTGCGCGCGGCCTTGACCTACGAAACCGGGCGCCTTTGGAGCACCCGCCGGCGGGTGGTCGGCTGGGTTTTGCCCGACGCCGGCGGCCTGGTGGGCCCCGCGGACCTGCTGCGCGCCCCTGCGGACGCCCGCCCGGGCAGCGCCCGCCTGGAGTGGGAGGGTGGAGCCCAACCCCTGGATGGGGCCGAAGGCCGGGGCAGCGGCGGGGTCGAGCGTCTGGCCCTGCCGCCGGGCGCCGAGCCGGGCCTGCCCTGGCCGGCCGCGCGGCGCCGGGCCCCGGGAGCGCCGGAGGACGTGCTGCTGTGGGGCGACCCGGCCCGGGAGCCCCTGGCGCTGGCGGCCGTGCGGCTCGAAGCCCTCGAATCCGGTTGGGCCCTGGGCCCCGGGCTGGCCTTGGATCCGGCCGAGTGGCACGGGGCCCTGGTGATCGCGCGGGCGGACGGGGCGCTCTTGGGGCTTTTGCTCACCGGCCCGGATCGGCCGCGCATCGCGCCCCTGCCCGAGTGAGCCCGAGCCGGGCCAAGGCCCGGGGCCGTGCCCCGGTCACGGAACTCAGCGCGGCGGCCCGGTGAGTGTGTAGGAAACCGCCGGGGCGATGCGTTCGCCGAGGGCGTCCGGGGCCATCAGCCGGAAGCGCAGGCTCTGGCCGCGCTCGTCGAGGCCGACCCAAAGCACCGCCGTGGGCAGTTCCGCGTTCTCCACCCAAGCGATCAGGCGCTGGGCCGCTTCTTCGTCGTCCGTGCCGGTCAGGCCCACCAGGGTGCGCGCTTCGGCCAGGCGGTTGAGCTCTTCCGGCCCCAGTTCGCCCAGGCTCGACTCGGCGAGGATCGGCACACCCATGTGATCGCCCAAACGCCGGGCGAGTTCGGCCAGACGCGCGGCATCCGGCGGCACGGGGCCCGCTTCGAGCAGGATCAAACGTGTGCCCGCCGGCAGATCCGGGGCGGGCGGCGGGCCGGGCGGAGGAGGCGCCGGTAGGGCGGGCGCGGGACGGGCCACCCCGGCCTGCACGCTGCCGTCGGCCCGCCGGATCTCGATTTGGTTGCGACCCATGCTGCCGGAGCGCACCACGATGCGGTCCCCCGGCGCGCCGGCCACCGGCCCGGGCGGCAGGGGCCCCGTTTGGATGGAGTACTCCAGGGGCCTGGGAGCCGATGGCTCGAAGCGATGCGGGGTGGCAAAAAGCACCAGCACGACCAGGGCGGCGAAGCCGAGCACCGGCAGCCAACAGCAGCCGATCACCCATCCGGAGGGCCCGCGCCCGCCGGGCGTGACGATCACCTCGGGCCTTTTCTTGCCCGCACGGCGGCGACGCCCCTGGCTGTCGAAAACCCCTTCGAGTTCCTCTTCCAGGCTGCTCTCCACGTCGGCCATGACCTTCTCGGCGAAACGCTCCGCGCGTTCGACGAAACGCTCGGCCCGCTGCTCGAAGCCGCCCGCTGCGCCGCCAGCAGCCCCTCCGCCCGCGGATGCGCCGCCGAAGCCGGCGAAACGCGTCTCGAAGTCGTCGGCCGCATCGGGCCATTCGCCGGCCAAACGCTGTTCGAGCTCCGGCGCCTTGCCGCCCATGGAGGGCAGCGCCGCTGGCTTCAAACGGAAGAGATCCGGCGCCGCCAGCAGGGCCTCGAGATCGAGGCGCATGGCACGCGCATTGGCGTAGCGGTTGTCGATGCTGGCCATCCCCCGGCGGATGACCCACTGCAAGCCGTCGGGGCAGCGCTTGGTGAGGCGCGACAGGTTGCCGTTGGCCGGGAAGCTGTGCTCCACCAAGAAGTAGATCAGCGCGCCGACCGAATAGAGGTCGAACTTGACCCCGTCGACCTCGTGGACCTTCACGCCCTTCATGGCCAGGCGCACGAGTTCCGGGTCGCGGTAGTACTCGGTCCCGTGGGTCGTCAGGGTCATGGCCGAGGCCAAGGGAGTGACGAGGCCCAAGTCGACCAATTGCACGCGTTCGCCGTGCACGATCACGTTGCTGGGTTTGATGTCCTTGTGCCACAGACCGGCGACGTGGAAGCGCTCGAGGATCTCCAGAAGCCCGGAGGCGTAACCGATCACGCCACGCAGCGCCGCGTCCGACAATCCTTCGGTTCCGGCGCGCGCGTGCAGACGCCGCGCGACCTCGGACAGGTCGTCCCCCGGCGCGTAGGGCATCACGTAGTGGAAGCGGTCGGCCGCCATCACGTGTTCGAGCACCAGGCCGAGCTTGCGCGCTGCCTCCAGGGCGCGGTTCTCGCGCACGATCTGCGGCAGAGTCGATCCGGAGAGCAGATCGAAGGCCTTGATGACCACGCGCTCGGGCGCCGCGCCGAACTGCTCGGCCAGGGCCTTGGCCTTGTCCGCGCCGGGCTTGGCGAGCCACAGGCGCGCGCCCGATCCGCCGCTGGGCAGGGAACCGATCACCTCGTAGCCGGGGAAGTCGCGCTTGGGCGACGGGCGGTCCGGCCCCGGCGCGGACGCGACCACTTCGGGCATGCGCTGCTCGACACCCTCCAGCACCGAGCCCATGCCCACCAGACGCAGGGGATGGGCGACCGTCACGCGGTACAAACTGGCCGCGGCCGCCATCAGTTCGTCGCGGGCCGCGCGGCCGAAGTGGGCCACCGCCGACCAACGCCCCAGGGCCACGTGCCAGAGCATCGCCAGGGGCAAAAGCGCAGCGGCGATTAACGCCCCGGTCAGGCGCAGGAGGTCCCGGACCCAGGCGGTCAGGGTGCCGCCCAGATGGCCGAAGAGCTGGCCGACGCCCCGGGAAGCGGCTCCGACCCCCGTGCCCACCGCGCGCAGGCTCACCACCGCAAGCCAGACCAGACCGACAACGAGGGCGACCCCTAAAAAAGCCAGGAGCAGGGCGGCGAGGAGCGCGAACGGCGAGGCCATCGGAGGGGGGGGACGGGTGAGGCGCGGGGCGGGACCTGTGCGGGACGATCGCGGGATCGGTCACCCGGTCCCGCTTCAGCCGTCCTCGCCGTCGTCCAGGGCGGCGCGCAGCACCTGATACCGGCGGTGCACTTCACCCACGGCCTCGTCGAAGAGGGCGTCACTCGCCTTGTTGGGACTCGGATCGAGGCCGTTGCGCTCGATTTCGGCGGCGTCCTCGTCGCCGAAGCTGTACCGCGCGAAGACCTCGGCCAAGTGCGCGCGCAGGGAAAGGCGCAGGCGGGCCAGCCGGCGGCTGACCGTGGCTTCGCTCATGCCCAGGGCCTCGCCGACCTGGGACCCGCCCTGGCCCTCCAGCACCCGCATGCGGAAGACGGCGAAATCGACGAAGTCCGACTCCCGCTCCAATTGGCGCACGGCCGCCTCCACCTTGGCCCCCAGCACCAGCCGGTGGTAATCCTCGTCGGGTGTCGGCTCCGCCGAGGGCGCCCCGAAAGCTTCTTCCAGGGCCGCCGGCCGGCGCCCGGAGTTGCGCTTCTGGGCCATGCGCCGGTCGACCTCGTCGGAGAGGGTGTAACGGGCGATCGCCAGGAGCCAGGTGGAAAAGCGCACCCCCCGGGTGGGGTCATGGCTGTCGATGGCCTGAGAAAGCGCCGTCAGGGTCTCCTGGGACAGGTCCTGGACCGTCTCGGGGCCGATGCGCCCCCGGCCCCAGCGGCGCAATTGGGCGCCGATCACCGGCCCGAAGGTCTCCCAGAGCTCGAACCAAGCCTGGGGATCGCGCGCCCGCAGGCGTCCGAGGAAGCCGGTGGTGAGGTCCTGCGCCATGGCAACGGCGATTGTACCTCCGCGCGGGGTGGCTTCCGCGGCGCCGCGCCGATCCGGCCGAACCGGCGCGCTGCAAGGGCCGAAGGCGAGTCCCCAACAAGCTCCCGGAACACGAGGGCGCGCCGCGCCCGACCCGCCCGAAGCCCCGCGCATCCCAAGGAGACAAGTCATGCTCGGCATCGTCAAATTCACCGCTCGCACCCTGGTCCTCGGCACCGTCCTCGTGGGAGGTGTCGGCCTGGTGATGGCCGCCGTCGCCGGCCCCGAGCGGACCCAGGCCCTGGCCGTCAAGCTGCAACAGAACGTGGTCGAGACCATCGATCGCCGTATCGACGACCCCACGGCCCTGCGCGCGCAACTGCGCGAGTTGGAGAAGGAGTATCCCAAGCGCCTGAACGCGCTGCGCGGTGATTTGGCCGAACTGCGCGAACAAATGCGCCAACTGGAGGTCGAGCGCGCGGTCGCCATGCGCGTCGTCGAGCTGGCCGAGGCCGACCTGGGCCGCTTGGAGCACGATGTGACCATCCGGTTGGCCGGTTCGGGCGGCTTCGAGCGCGGCTCGGCCCGCGGCCACTTCGATGCCGAAAGCGCTTCCCTGCGCCAAGCGCGCACGCGCCTGGAGCAGGTCAAGCAAACGCGCTTCGTCTACGGCGAACGCGCCGCCGATGCCCAGCGCGACCTGGGTTATCTCTCCCAACAGGCCGAACGTCTGGAAGAGGCGATCGTCCAGCTCGAAACCGAGCGCACCCAGTTCCGCGCCCAACTCTGGCAGATCGAGCGCCAGGTGGACGCCATCGCCCGCAACGAGCGCCTGATCGCGATGATGAAGGACCGCCAGCGCAACCTGGATCAGGTCGGGCGTTTCGAAGCCCAGAGCCTCGACCACCTGACCGGCCGCCTCTCCCAGGTGCGCAGCCGCCAGGAAGCCGAACTCGAAGTGCTCGGCAACGAGCAGCGCCGGGTCAACTACGAGGACCAGGCCCGCTTCGAGATGCAGGTGCGCGGCGAGCTGGGCCTGGAGCGCGGACAGTCCTTCGACCTCGAGATCGACGACATGCTCACCTGGCCCATCGAAACCACCCCCGCCCTGCGCCCCGCGCGGCGCTGATCCGCCAGGGACACGCCGAGTGAACCGGGCCGCCCGATTCGTCGGGCGGCCCTTTCCATTGGGGCCCAGGGAACTGCTCCGCGAATTGGACACGATCGCTTCACCCCTGACCGCGGAGGCCATGGCGCGCGGAGCTTCCGTGCGCGGCGGCCCCCGTTCGAACCCTTACGGAACGGGGGAATCTCCGAAATGTTCGAACTAGGCGCTCAAGGGATGGCGCTGTACGTGTCGAACCTCTGGCGAGCTGAAGTCTGGACGCCCTCAGCCCATCGAGCCGGCCCCGCGCGGACCTGAGCCCGCCGCGCCAAACGCCACAGGCCGGGAAGGCAAGCCCCCCGCAAGCCCAGCGCTCCCCCATGCAAACGAAGGAAGTCGAATCCCCCGAAGCCTCCCCCGAGCACGTGCTCGGACTCGTCAACCACTGCGCCGGCATCGCCACGCGCAAGATGGCCGCGATTCACGGCATCACCGGGCAGACGCGCACGCTGGCGCTCAACGCGAGCATCGAGGCGGCGCGCGCCGGCGATGCCGGTCGCGGCTTCGGGGTTGTCGCCAGCGAAGTGAAGAACCTGGCGTCCGAGATCGCGCGGCACTCCGGGGAGATGACGGCCGAGCTCGGTGAGGCCTTCCGCCAGCTCACCGAGGTGGGCAAGGTGATGGCGAGCGAACTGCGCGGCCAGCGGCTGGTCGACCTGTCGCACCACGCCATCGAGATCATGGACCGCAACCTCTACGAGCGCAGTTGCGATGTCCGCTGGTGGGCCACGGATCCGGCCCTCGTCGAAGCCGTTTCCAAGACGTCGCGGGAGAACGCGGCCTACGCGGGAGAGCGACTGAATGTGATTCTCTCCGCTTACACCGTCTATCTGGACCTTTGGCTCTGCGATGCGCACGGGCGCGTCATCGCCCATGGCCGTCCGGATCGTTATCCGAACGCCCTGGGACACGATGTCTCGCGCGAATGCTGGTTCGAGGCCGCCATGGCCACACGCGACGGCGACGGATACTCCGTGCGCGAGGTGACCCGCGTCGCACCCCTGGAGGGAGCTTCCGTGCTCACCTACGCCACCGCGGTGCGCGAGGGCGGGGATTCCCAAGGCCGACCGGTGGGAGCGCTCGGCATCCACTTCGACTGGGACACCCAAGCGCGCGCGGTGGTTCGCGGTGTGCGCTTCGGCCCGGGTGAGTGCGATCGCAGCCGCGCACTTCTCCTGGACTCCTCCGGTCTCATCCTGGCCGCCTCCGACGGTCGCGGAATTCTCGAAGAGCGCATCCAGCTACCCCAGCCGACGCCGCAAGCGGGTTTCCAGGAACAAGGCGGCAAGCTGATCGCCTGGCACCGCACCCCCGGCTACGAAACCTACGCTGGTTTGGGTTGGTTCGGCGCCATCGTGCAGGAATCCACGGCGCGCTGACCCACCCCGCGGCCCGGCGCGAAACCGCCTGAAGTCCCGGCCGAGAGGGGCGGCCTCCGGTGTGTGGACCGATCGCCCGCCCGTGATTCGGCGACCTGGCCCCCAAGAGGCGCCGCTCGCAGATCCGGTGTGGGCGTTCAGGACAGCCCCACCGGGCATTGACCATGCAAAGTCTGCCCCGGCAGGCCGAGGCGAGGCGCAGCGCTACCATGGGGTGGATGCCCACCTGGCCGGAAGATCGCCTGCTAAGCGCCGCACGCCAGTTGCTCGAAGTTCTGCTGGAGGAGACCGCAGCGGACCCCCAACGGCGACAGGCCTTGAGGGAGCTCGTGGAGTGGCTGCGCGACGAAATCGCGGATGATCCGGAGGAACCGGCCGTCACCCAGACTTCCACACCCGCTCAGACCCCTGGGCCAGGCCACAGAATCGAATCACGCCAGCTCTCGCTCGGCGGCCGCACGGTAGCCGTGGCCGCACGGGTCACCGAGGGCACAACCAGTGCCGGCGTGAAGCTCGACAGCCACGGCCGCATCGAGCTACCTCCGGACCCGACCAAGGATCGAATGACACCGACCCCGAAGCGGGGCGGTACCCACGGGGAGCCGTGGGAGGAGCGCGACCTCCCTGGACGACTGGAACGCGCTCGAGACCGCGCGCGGTTGAAGGCCGAGGCATGCCATTGGGCACGCGCCGATCTCGGGGACGATGAAGTCACGGAGGGCCTGCGGCGGGGACTGGTAGCGCGCGCCAAAGACCTTCTCGACTGCTACGCCTGGCCCCTGGATCCAGCGCGCCCACACCCCGATGACGAGTTGCTGGAACTGTGTGGGGAGGGATACGAAAACTTGGCCCTGGTCCTGGACATCATTCTGGCGACGCGTACCTGGATTACCGGAACCGTAGCCCCCCCGGAGGATCTGCTTTTCATCGCAGCCGAAGTCCAATCGGCCCTACGGGCCGCGCTCTTGGCGGTTGACGTCAAGGATGACGCGGACCAGATCGAGCTCTTCATCTGGGTGAGGGAGTTGGGCTACCGACACTCGATCTACGTCCCCCGGCACCTGCGCCGGGAAGATCTCGCCGACCCGACGGAGTGGCTGGATCTGCGCGAGCGCATCGACGGTTTGGGCCGTCGGCTGCGAGCGGAGGAAGACGAGCGCCGAGAGCGCAAGCGACTGATCGATAAACTTCGCTTTCAATGTTCCCGGCTCGAGCGCTCGGAGAACGCCGGTGAACAGCGAGCGGCCTGGGAGGACATCCTGCGCACCCTCGAGGGGTGGGTCGCCGCCGGGCGCCCTGCCACAAGTCGTGACGTCATTGATCCGCTGCTGAAGCACCTCGATACCCTCCCCGAGGATCTCGAGCTCACCCCCGGGGCCCGTCGCGTGCTGCTCGCCGTGGACGATTTGGTGGCGACACTTTCCACGGACAGGGAGCCCCCTGCCCAGGCCCCCGCGCCACCCACCGCCGAGGTGCAGCAGGCCAGAGAGCTCTTGGCTGGCCGCATCGTTGTGTTGATCGGCGGCGAGCGGCGGGTGGATGTCGAGCAGCGACTGTGCCGCGAATTGGGGTTGGCGGAGTTGCGCTGGCGCTCGACTCGCCCGCACCGCTCTACCTCCCCGCTCGTGGAACAGATCACTCGCCCGGAAGTCGATTTGGTGATCGTCGCTGTGCGCTGGAGCGACCACGCCTTCGGCGACCTCCGGGACGTGGCCCTCTCCGCGGGAAAGCCTTTCGTGCAGCTCCCGGCCGGCTACGGTACGAACCAAGTGGCCCACCACGTCCTAGCCCAGGCCAGCGAACGCCTGAGGAAAATACCGCGCTGACCCCTATTCAGCTGGTGCGCGGCCCAGGGGCTTGGGAAGGCCGGGGCAGCGCCGCTTGAGAGCTCGAGATTGGCGCGCTGCTTTTCGGAGCGGCCGCTTGGGAGCTAGGATCCTCACCCGAGCGGAGTGACCCGAAGTGCTGCCCGAACGTGTTCCCTTCCTGAAGTTGCACGGCGCCGGCAACGACTACCTCTTCATTGAGCTGGAGGAGGCGTCGCCCGAGGTGGTCGAGTTGATGGTCGCGGCCGGGCCGGATTGGGCACGTCGTTTCAGCCCGAGGCGAACGGGGGTCGGTGCGGACGGCATCGTGTTCGTGCTGCCGGACGAAAACGCGGATGCGCGGCTCGTCATGTTCAATGCCGACGGTAGCCGGGGGCGGCTGTGCGGAAACGCCTTGCGGCTGGTGGCCTGGCGGCTGTTCGAAGGGCCGCGGAGGGGCGCGCCGGAGGTCCTCTTGGCCAGTGACGCCGGGCTGCATGCGGCTCGGCCCGGCACGGACCCCCTGGGGCGCCCCGAACCGCGCGTGAACCTCGGTCGTCCGCGCTTCGATGCGCAGGAGATCCCCTTGGATCCGTCGGCCCTGCGGGTTTTCGGCGGCGGGGCAAGCGAGGGCCCATGGCAGGTCGGACTGCAAGCCGGTCCGAGCGCCTGGGAAGGGCTCGTGCTCTCGGTGGGCAACCCCCACCTGGTGTTGCCCCTGGCCCACGATCCGCGGGAGCTCGATCTCGCAACCCTCGGGCCCCCGCTGGAGTCCCACCCGGCCTTCCCGCAGCGGGTCAACGTCAATTTCGTGCAGGTCGACGAGCGCGGCACCTTGCACCTGCGCACCTTCGAGCGCGGCTCGGGGGAAACCTCGGCCTGCGGCAGTGGCGCGGCCGCTTCCGCGGTTGCCCTCAGCCATCTGCTCGATCTGGAACGGGACTTGCCGCTGCGTGTCCAAATGGCGGGTGGCGAGCTGGTCGTGCGCTACGACAGTGAGGGCGGGGTCTGGGTCGCCGGCCCGGTGGCCGAGGTCTTCCGCGGCAGCTTCCGCTGGAGCGACGCGGAACAGTGAACAGCCCTGTGGGGACGCCCCGAGGGCTTCCCGCCGCCGGATAGGCCGCTAGACTCTGGCCCGCGGCAGGCCATGTTCGTCCCCTACGTCTCCCCGATCTTGGCGCGTGTGAGTCGCCGCGTGCGCGGCGCTCCCGCCGAATTGCCGACGGCCCCCACCGCGCGCCTCGTGGCGCCCCGGGAGAGCAACTGGGCCGCGCCGGCCCAGATGCTGGAGGACGATTGGAGCCGCGTGCTCGGTGTCATGTCGGACACGACCCTGGCACTGGAGCGGATGCGCCTGGCCGGCGGATCCCGGGAACACGGTGCCACCCGCCTGTTCCGGGTGGGTGCGGCGAAGCTGCGCGGGGGAACGGTGTATGCGGGCCGGGGCTACCTGCCCGTGAACGAGGGTGGTCGTCCCCTCGATGTCCGCGCTGAGCCGATTCGCCTGGAGCGAGCGCTGCTCGTCTCGAGCGCCGCCGGGGAGCGCTACTTCGCCCACTGGCTGCTCGAAACCCTCTGTGCCGAACTGCTCGCCACCGAGGCGGAACTCACTCCCTTGGCGGTCTTCCCCCTCACCCCGCGACCGCACGAGGGCGACTACCGCGCTCTGCTCGGGCTGGCGGATCCAAAACACCTCGCAGCGGACGTACAGGAGCTCTGGATCGCGGACGATGCGCACCTGAACACCCACCGGCGAACACGGCTCGAGGACATGCGCCGCCGCCTGCGTGCCGGGCTGGGCCTGGATGCGGACGACACTCGGGCGGACGGTCCGCCGATCTTTCTCAAGCGGGGCGCGGGTGGCGCACGTCGGCACCTGGTGAATGAACCCGAGCTCGCCGGGCGGGCGGAAGCCCTGGGCATGCGCGTTTTGGCCGCGGACACGACGCCCGTCGCTGAACTCCTGACCGCCTTCGCGCGAGCGCCCTTCGTGCTCGGGGTCGAAGGCAGCGGTTTGGCCCACGCTGCCCTGAGCCTACCCAGGTCGGCCCATCTGGTCGTGCTGCAACCGCCACGCCGCTTCAACAACATCTTCAAGGACTACGCGGACGCCCTCGGGCTCGGGTACTCCACGACGGTCGCGGATCCGGGCCGCGGCGATGGCTTCCGGATCGAGTGGGAACGGGTGGAGCGCCTGTTGGCCCGCCTCGCGACGCGCCCGTGAATCGCGCGGTGCGACTCACGTCGGCACGTGCCGCTGCGTGCGTCGCGGCGTGGCTCAGCCTTGCCGCGGGTACGTTGGCCGCCGCGGCCATCCAGGCGGGTGGAGCCTCCGACCTGCGTCCCGGATATCGCGTCGTTCGCTTGCCGGACCACGTGTCGCCGCCGGTCATCGACGGACTACCGGACGAAGCCGCCTGGGAACACGCCCAGGTGCTGGACGGATTCGTACAGGTCGAGCCGCGTCCCGGGCAACCCGTCAGTCAGCGCACCGAGTTGCGGATCGTGCGCACCGATCGGGCGCTCTATGTGGCGTACTACGCCTACGACGATCAGCCCGATCGGATTCGCGCGACCCAGCGGGCGCGGGACGCGAACCTCGATCCCGATGATCGCATCGAGATCCTGCTGGCGACGTTCGGCGACGGGCGCAACGCGTACTGGTTCCAAATCGGTCCTGCAGGCGGCCAGGGAGATGCGCTGATCGGCCAATCGGGGCAGAGCTTCCAGAAGAGCTGGGACGGCATCTGGAGTGCGCGCAGCCGACGAACGTCGGAGGGTTGGTTCGCCGAGTTCGAGATTCCCTTTGCGACCCTCGACTTCGATCCGGAGCTCGACACCTGGGGCTTCAACGCCCGGCGGTTCGTGCGGCGCGACGAGGAGGAGGCCCGTTGGGCATCGGCCCTGCCCGGGCGCCGGTTCTTCGCCCCAGGCGACTTCGGACGCCTTGAGGGGATGGGTGGGATCCAGCGCGGCCTGGGCCTCGACATCAAACCCTTTGTGACGGGAGCGCTCGGGCGCACCAGCGGTTCCCCCGCCGAGCGCGAGCGCGATCTGGACGGCGGTCTGGATCTCTTCTGGCGCATCGGCGCCAACACCAAGTTCTCCCTAAGCCTCAACACCGACTTCGCCGAAGCCGAGGTCGACGAGCGCCAAATCAACCTGACGCGTTTTTCGCTCTTCTTCCCCGAGAAGCGCGACTTTTTCCTGGAGGACTCCAGCGCGTTCCTCTTCGGTCCGGGCACATCGAATGACGTCTTGCCGTTCTTCAGTCGGCGCATCGGGCTCGATGCGGAGCGCCGGCCCGTGCCGATCCTCGCGGCCGGGAAACTGGTCTGGCGGGGTGAAGATTGGTCGGTGGGTGCGCTGAATGCCGAGGTGGACTCGACCGACGATGTGCCGCACCGCAACTTGAGCGTGCTGCGGGTCCAGCGACGGATCGGTGAGCAGTCGGATGTGGGGCTGATCGCGACCCTGGGCGATCCGGTTGTCGAGCGCGACGCCCAGACCCTCGGCTTCGACACGAACTGGCGCACGCGCGAGTTGTGGGACGGCACCTCCGGCCGGGCCTCCGCCTTCTGGGTCGGCACGCGCAGCGAAGCCGAAGCCGACAGCGGCGACGATTCGATCCGGGGCCAGGCCTTCGGGATGGAACTCGACGCCAGCGGCGACTTGCACGAAGCGCGCGTCGGAGCGACCTACGTCGATGACGAATTCGACCCGCGCCTGGGTCTCGCGCGGCGACCCGGGACACGTTCGTTTTCCGCCCGCTACGGCTTTCGGCCGCGCTTCGAAGGCCCCGTGCGGCGCCTCGAGTTCGCCCTAGCGCCGACACGCATCGAATCGACCTCGGGAACCCTCGAAAGTCAGTCCCTGGCGATTACCCCGATCGTGGTGCGTTGGCTCAGCGGTGACAGCTTGAGCACCACCGTGCGCCTGGAACACGAACGTCTGGAAGAGACCTTCAATCTGCCCGGCGAGCTCTCCGTCGATCCCGGCGAGTATGACTTCACGCGTTTCGGCGCGACGTTTCGCAGCTCCGACCGGCGCCCCCTCGCGGCCCGGCTCTCCCTGGAGTCGGGCGGCTTCTTCGACGGCCATCGGCACGACTTCGGCGCCGGCCTCACCTGGTTTCAAAGCGCGCTCTTCAACCTCGGGTTGGACTACGACCTGCGCGCGGTGGACTTGCCCAGCAGTTCCGAGGACATCCACATCGCGGCCGTGCGGGCCGTGCTCGTGCCGCACCAGGACCTGACCCTGCGCTCCTTGGTGCAATACGACAGCGTGTCCGAGGACCTGGGCCTCGACCTGCGCCTGCGCTGGACACGATCGCCGGGCAACGACGTGTTTTTCGTCTTCGGCCAGTCCTACGAAGCGTCTTCGGAGACCTTTCGACCGCTCGGCACCCGGGCCTTGGCCAAGGTCGGCTGGACCTTGCGCTTTTGAGCTAGCCCGCACGCGATCACAGCCCGCGCATCCACTCCGGTTGGAAGCGCGCGTGGCGGGGATCGGCGAGGACTGCATCGAGGGCGGCCAACAGGGCCGGTTGATCCTTGGGCAAACTTCCGGCGAGAGCCAAGTAGTTGCTGGCGTGGTTCGAGCGGAAAATCGAACCCTGGAGCCGCAGGGCGCCGAGGAAAGTGCGCAGTTCGCGCGCCAACTCCAGGGGCGTCAGGTGGTCGACCTCACCGCGGGCGTCCGCTTCCGCCAGCGGCGTGCCCTCCACCGGCGTCATCACGAGGGTCGAGACAAACCGGGGCGCCATTCGATTGATCACGTCGGCCGAAGCAAGCGCATGGGCGTCGGAAAGCGCCCGCCCACCCGCGCCGAGCAGGATCATCGTCGAGAGGCGCACGCCCGCCGCGTGCGCCTTGCCCGCGACCCGCACCATCTCCTCGGCGTCGACCCCCTTGGCCAAGAGTTCCAGCACCCGGTCGTGCCCGCTCTCCACCCCCAGGTAGTACTGGGTCAGGCCCGCCTCGCGGAGGGTCGCCATCTCTTCCACCGAACGCACCTGGAGCGCCTGGGGCGAGGCATAACAGGAGACCCGCTGCAGCTCCGGGAAGGCCGCCGCCAGGGCGGAGAGCACGCGCAAGAGGAAACTCGGCTTGGCGATCAGCGCATCCCCATCCGCCAGGAACACCTTGCGCACCCCCGGACCGAAAGACGACCTCGCCCAACCGATCTCCGCCTCCAGCTCCGCCAGGGGACGGACCCGGAAGCGCTTCTCGCGGTACATGCCGCAGAACGTGCATTCGTTGTAGGAGCAGCCCAGGGTGGCCTGCAGGATCAGGCTGTTCGCCTCCGACGGAGGGCGGTAGAGGGTTCCTTCGTAGCGGATCATGGCTGAGGCGGATTCTAGGCCCGACCCCGGGCGCAGGCGGTCCCGGGAAGCCCGGGCGGGGCATCCGGCGGGCAACCGCCCCGGGCCCGGGGGCTGGCGGGGCGCGTCGACGGGTTACGGCGGGGCTGCTTGCCCCCGTGGCGCGGCGAGGTCAAAATCTCTCGCCAACGTCAGCCTATCCCCCAACTCCAGCCCTCACCCCCAGCCATGACCCAAGCCACCACCGACCTGGTCTACGAGCAACTCAAGCAGGTCTTCGACCCCGAAATCCCGGTCAACATCGTCGACCTGGGCCTGATCTACGGAGTCGAGATCGAGGGTCCGACCTGCAAGATCACCATGACCCTGACCTCCCAGTCCTGCCCCGAGGCCAAGACCATCCCCGACATGGTCAAGCGCCGGGTGAACTCCCTGCAGGGCATCGACGAAACCTCTGTCGAAATCGTCTGGGATCCGGCCTGGGGCCCCCACCTGATCAGCGGCGAGGGTCGTCAGATCCTCGGCATCGAAGAAGCCGAGTGACGCCCGGGCGCGGCGCCCCTACTGAATCACGTTGATGCCCCCGGCCTCCGGGGGCGGCGGCGCGTGGGGGTTCTTCTTGAGCTCCTGCTTCCAGGAGATCAGGCGCGCCTTGGCCGCCTCCGCCTCCGCCTCGGGGATCAGCCCCTTGCGCTGATAGAACATCGAGAGGCTGGTGTGGGCGAAGTGATCCTCGGGATCCAACTCGACGATGCGATTGCCGGTCGCGATCGCATCGTCGAGCTCACCGGCGTGCATCAGGGCCATGGCGAGCCCGTGCAGCACCTCGGTGTTGTCCGGAGAGAGTTCGAGAGCGCGGCGAAACGCCTCCACGGCAGCGGGATGCTGCTGCTGGGCGAAGTGCTTCATGCCCTCTTGATAGGCCGTTTTCCAGTCGCTCACGTGGATCTGCTCTGCTCTGGGCGACGTGGTTGCCGCGGAATCTTGGTCACATCACGGGCTCGATCCCGAGCGCCGCGAATCCCTTGTCCTCGAAGTTCTTGCGGAACATGTCGCGCAGCTTCGTCGCCGCCGCGTCGTAGGCCGCTTTGTCGGCCCAGGTGTTGCGCGGCGAGAGGATCTCGTCCGGCACCCCGGCGCAGCTCTTGGGCATCTTCAGGTTGAAGATCGGGTGCAGCTCGTACTCGGCGCCCTCGGCGGTCAGCTCTCCGGAGAGGGCCGCGTTGAGCAGCGTGCGCGTGTGCGCGATCGAGATGCGCTTGCCGACGCCGTAGGGCCCGCCGCTCCAGCCCGTGTTGAGCAGGATGCAGCGGGCGTCCGAGCGGCCCATCTTCTCGGCCAGCAGCTTGGCGTAGACCGAGGGGCGGTGGGCCATGAAGGGCGCGCCGAAGCAGGCGCTGAAGGCGGCCTGGGGCTCGGTGACACCGACCTCGGTGCCCGCGAGCTTGGCGGTGAAGCCCGAGACGAAGTGGTACATGACCGCCTTCTGGTCGAGCACCGCCACCGGGGGCAACACGCCGAAGGCGTCAGCGGTGAGCAGCACGATCGTCTGCGGGTGCGGGCCGCGGGCGCCCTCCATCACGTTCGGATTCGCGCTCAGGGGATAGGAGAAACGCGTGTTCTCGGTGATCGAGCGGTCCGTCAGGTCGAGGTCCTGCGGGTCGCACTCGTCCATGCGCTTGCCCGGCAGCGCGGGCACGTTCTCGATGATCGTGCCCGGCTGGCTGAGAGCGGCGGCGATCACCGGCTCGGCCTTCTTGTCCAGGTCGATCAGCTTGGCGTAGCAGCCGTCTTCCAGGTTGCTGATGCCGCCTTCGCCCCAGACGGTTTCGTCGTCCCCCACCAACTTGCGGTCGGGATCGGCCGAAAGGGTGGTCTTGCCGGTGCCCGAGAGCCCGAACAGGATCGCGGCGTCGTCGCGGTCTCCGACGTTGGCGGAGCAGTGCATCGACAGGAGGCCCTGGTTGGGCAGCAGGAAGTTCATCACCGTGAAGATGGTCTTCTTCACGACGCCGTTGTAGTCGGCTCGCCCGGCCACCAGCGCGATGCGATTCCTGAAGTCGATGATGATCGCGGCTTCGGCGCGGCAACCGTCACGCTCCGGCTCGCAGACGAAGCTGGGCACGTTCAGCATCGTCCAGCGGCGTTGTTCGGCGTCCGGCACGTTCTCGAGGTCCTTCGGGAACATGTTGTGCGCGAACATCGCGTGGGTCGCGTACTCGCCGACGAAGCGGTACGGCACGGCGTACTGCGGATCGGCGCCGGCGAAGACGTCCTTGACGTAGAGCGTCGCCTGCTTCTGATTCAGGTGCGCGACGACACGCTGGAGCAGGCCCTGGTACTTCTCCGGGTCGTACTTCTGCAGGTCGGCCTTCCACCAGACCTGACCGTCGACCTCGGGCCAACCCACCGCGTAGGTGTCCTTGACGCGCCGGCCGGTGCAATCCGGGTCGGTGTAGTACACCAGCGGGCCCTGGTCGCCGAGCTTGGTGGCAAAGGCCTTTTGCTCATCGCTGGGGCCGCCCTTGCGGACCCGCCCGCGATCGTTGCGGATCGCCTCGTGGAACAGTTCCTGCTTCGAGAGGCCGTACTTGTAGGTCACGCTCTCGAGGCCGAGGAGCGACTGGAGCTGGGCGCGAAAGTCCATGGGCGACGGGGAGTGCTCCCGGGGGGGCACGAAGGGATGCTTCGGACGACCGGCACGCGGCCGGCGAGGGGTTCGGGCAGCGGGTCGAGCCCGGCTTGGGAGGGCGAAGAGGGTAAACCCGTCGGGCTCCCCCGGCAAGCGGAGCAGGCCGGCGAAGGCTGCCCCGCCGGGGTGCCGGGCACCCCTGGCCCCGCCCGGGCCGGGCCCCCTCCGGGCACCGGGAGCCATCGGCGGGCCTGGAGGGCCCCGGGGGCGGCCGGCGGGCCCAAGGCCCCTGGGCAAACGGCCGAAAGAAGTCCTAAGAGAACGACGTCGAACAAGAAGAGAAGAGATGACCCTGGAAACCCTGGGCGGACATGAGCTCCGCCGGCACCCCCTGGGGGGGTGGAGAGCGAAGATGCACGTCACGAAGAAGGTGGACTGCCCGCGCTGCGGCTGCGGGCTGGTACCCGTCCACCGAGTCCACGAGGGCCGGCGCGCCGTGGTGGCGCTCACCTGCCCCGAGCCTTACTGCGGCCACACCGAAGAGCTCGGCGCGGTCGGGGAGAGCCCCCTCACCGGGGCGGAGTCCGAAGCCCCCCGCATCCGGCGCCAGCCGCCCAGCGACCGCGGGCCCGGACATCTGTTCGGCCCGCGCCGCTGATTTCCGGCGGGTCCACGGGCCTTCGGGACCGCTTCCGCGGCTCGCCGGCCACGTGCCGGCCTAGGAATCCCGTCGGGAGCGATACCAATCGAGGGTCGGCGCCAGGCCTTCGCGCCAGCCCACCCGCGGGCGGTAACCCAGTTCCCTCCGCGCGCGTTCCAGGCAGGCGACGCTGTGGCGCACGTCCCCCGGTCGATCGGGCCCGTACTCCGGATCGCGATCCACGCCGGCCAACTCCGCCAGGCGGCGGTAGAGCTGATTCACGCTGATGCGCTCTCCGCCGCCGACGTTGTAGACCGAGCCGGGCGGCACGTCGGCTTCGAGCGCCAAGAGGTTGGCGGCGACCACGTTGTCCACGTGGGTGAAGTCGCGGGTCTGTTCCCCGTCGCCGTGGATGCGCACCAAGCGGCCCCCCAGAAGGGCCTTGGCGAAGATCGCGATCACCCCGGTGTAGGGGCTGTCGTCCCGCTGCCGCGGCCCGAAGACGTTGAAGTAGCGCAGGGAGACGGTGCGCATGCCGTGCAGGCGGCCCCAGACCGAGAGGAGTTGTTCGCCGGCGACCTTGCCGACGGCGTAGGGCGAAAGCGGATCCGGGGACAGGCCTTCGTGCTTCGGCAGCACCTCCGCTTCGCCGTAGGCGGCGCTGGAGGCCGCGAGAACGAACCGCTCGACTCCCGCCTGGCGCGCCGCTTCGAGAAGCCGCGCCGTACCCAGAACGTTGGTTTCGAGGCTCGCGATGGGGCGCTCGACACTTTGGGGCACCGATACCTGCGCCGCCTCATGGAACACGGCGCAGCACCCATCGAGGGCCCGCCGGAGGTCCTCCTCGCGCCGCACGTCGCCGCATAGGAACTCGACCGGGGCTCCGCTGCCCGCATCCTTGGGTTCCAGTTCCGCCAGGTTGTCCAGGCTGCCGGTCGAGAGGTCGTCGAGCACACGCACCGTTCGACCCGACGCCACGAGAGCGGACACGAGGTGAGAGCCGATGAAGCCGGCGCCGCCGGTGACGAGGATGCGTTCGCTCATGGATTCGTTGGGAGGGGCGGTGTCCCCCTGGGAATCGTCGCCGCGCGGCCCCCCGCTGGAGGGAC
>JBJHAV010000040.1:0-20481 GCA_050480685.1 Planctomycetaceae bacterium
CTCAGCGGGCCAGCCAGTTGAGCAGGTCCTCTGGGGAGACCATTCCCGGCCGGCGATCGACCACACGGCCCCCTTCCAGCCGCCACGTCGCGGGGATGCTGCGCGCTCCCAAGTGCCTATCCGCCGACTCCCCCTCGCGGTCCACCTCCAGGTGCACGGCGATCAAATCGCCCGCGCCCAATCGCTCGACCACCCGCGGATCGCCGAGGGTATCCAGCCGGAACTGCTGGCAGGGCGCGCAGCGGTCCGCCGTGGTGAACACGATCACCGGCCGACCGTCCCGCGCCGCCAACTCCAGGGCCGCATCCAAGTCGGGACCCTGGGCCAAAATCGGCGGCAAGGGCACAACCTCCTCGGCCACCAGGAATCCCGTGGCCGGGTCGAAGTGATGGGGCACGGTCAAGCGCTCCATCCAGGCGCGCGCGGCGGGGGAGGGTTCGTCGTGTTTCACGGGAGCCTCATCCAAAGGGGCACGGCAACCGGCAACGGCCAATAGACCGGCTGCCATGAGCACACACGGCGTCCGAGCGGCGCCGCGTCGACCGGGGGAGGAAAAACGTGTCATGGGCGGATTTCGGGGACCAACCCCGCAACTTCGCACGGCGTCCCCCTCGGTTCCAGGCCCTTCTCCCGGTCAATCCACCAGGGTCACGCTGACGCGGACGATGAAGCCGGTTTCGTGCATGCGGAAGCCGAAGATCACCAGGCGCTGGCCGCCGATGGGGACGCGGTAGTGGATCCAGCGATCCGTGATCTCGCTCGGCCGTCCGTAGGTCTCGATCAGGCGCTGCACGCTCCAAAAGGCGTGGTCGAGGCTCAACTCTTCCTCCGAGCGTCCAACCAGTCCGGAGAGCGCCAACTGATCCGCTTCGACCTCGGGCAGGACCACGCCCGCGGTGCCCGGTCCCGCCAAGCGTTCGGCCACAGCTTCGAGACTGCGGGTCCAGGCGTCCAGGCGCTCGAAGAACTCCGCCAGGGAAGGGTCCGGGATCGCGGTGGAAACCGCGCTGCGATCCCCTTCGCCGGCCTCCGCGACGGCAACGCGGGTCGCGGGTCGATCGAGCCTGGCCCCGAGTTCCTCGATCCGCTCGGACAGCCGCGCGATGGCTGCGGTCAGCTCCGGATCCGCCGCGGCAGGTGCGGCCTGGATCGGCGCGGGTCCATCGCCGCCCACCGCCACACCGCCCGCCCAGCGCACGCCGAAGCCGGCCCCGGCCGCCGCGCCGAGGCCCACCGCCAGTGCGAGAACCAGGGCGAGGATCACGGGGGAACTGGCCTGGGCGGGGGCGTCGGGCTGCATGGGCATGGCGGTTGGGGGAGCAGTTGGGGACGATGTCGAGAACGTACGCCCGAAGCGCCCGGATCTGCCCGCAGGGTCAACGATAGCGCACGTCGAGGCTGGACACGTACCCGCTGGCGCCCAGCGAAAAGGCGACCAACGCGGTGCGCCCGTCGGGCAAGGCGAGGTTCCCGTAGTGGATCGCCGTACCGCTAGCGAAGCAGGGCCGGCCGTAGGTCTCCAGCACACGGCGGGCGCTCCAGAAGGCGTGATCCACACCCAGGACTTCCCATTCCTTCGAATAGCGTTCGGCCAGATCGATGAGGGGGGCGGGGTTCGCCGGTTCCGACGGCATGCGAATTCCCGAATGCCCGGACCCGGCGAGTTGGTCGGCCGCGTTTTCCAGGCGCCGGGCGAGCGAATCGAGGGTCGCTGTGAGAGCTCTTACTTCGGTTTCCGCGGCGGCCTCGGTGGCGCGCTCTTCCCCGGCAACCACGGGGGCACGGGCCGAGGGCGGATTCATTTCGAGTCGGTCGAGCCGCGCGCGCAGGCGGGCCAGTTCGCCCGTCAGATCGACGAGGGCGCGCGCCAACTCGCCGGAGGCGAGCTCCGAATCGCCCGTTGGCGCCACGGGGAAGGCCGCCCGCGGCTCCTCCCCTGGTGACGCCGCCCTAGGAGCCGCGAACCAGACCCCCGCGGCGGCCCCCAGGGCCGCGCCCAGGGGCAGGCCCAGAGCGGCTCCGACTCGGCGGGCAAGGGTGGGGTCGTTTTGTGAAGGCGTGGTGCGAGCCATGGCTGTCGCCAGTGTAGTTCCGCCTAGGGGCAGGGTTGCGTTCCGCTCCTGGGAGCGCCGGGGCCGGGGGCCTGCACGGCGCTTAGGGCCCGGCCCCGCGGCGTCGATGGGGCATGCGTGGGCGGATCGGCCGCCCGGGAACTCGACGACGCGACCCCGATCCGAGGAAGGACGAGATGGCGAACAGCGGCATGGGCCGCACGGCCCTGGTGGCCGGTGGCGGTGGATTCATCGGCGGTCACCTGGTGGCGGACCTTTTGGCGAGCGGCTTCGACCACGTGCGCTGCGTGGACGTCAAGCCCACCGCCGAGTGGTACCAGGTGCATCCGGGCGCGGAGAACCTGGTGCTCGACCTGCGCGAGATCGAAGCCTGCCGCAGCGCCGTCGCGGGTTTGGGCGAAGTCTTCAATCTGGCCGCCGACATGGGCGGCATGGGCTTCATCGAGAACAACAAGGCCCTGTGCATGATCAGCGTGCTGATCAACACGCACTTGCTCATGGCCGCCAAGGACGCGGGTGTCGGGCGCTTTTTCTACGCCTCCTCGGCCTGCGTCTACAACGGCGAAAAACAGCAGAACGCCGACGTGACGGCGCTCAAGGAAGCGGACGCCTATCCGGCCTTGGCCGAGGACGGCTACGGCTGGGAGAAACTCTTCAGCGAGCGCATGTGCCGCCACTTCCGCGAGGACTTCGGCCTGGAGACACGCATCGCGCGCTTCCACAACGTCTACGGGCCGAACGGTACCTTCGAAGGGGGCCGCGAGAAGGCGCCCGCCGCCATCTGCCGCAAGGTGATCGAAGCCAAGTATTCGGGCACGAACCGCATCGACATCTGGGGCGACGGCCACCAGACGCGTTCTTTCATGTACATCGATGACTGCATCCGCGGCATCCGCATGTTGCACGACGGCCACTTCGTCGACCCGATCAACCTGGGCAGTTCCGAGTTGGTTTCGATCAACCGCCTGGTGGATCTGGTGGAGGACATCGCCGGGATCCAGGTTGAGCGCGAATACGACCTGGGTGCGCCCAAGGGCGTGCGCGGACGCAACAGCGACAACACGCTGATCCAGCGCGAGTACGGCTGGGAGCCTTCCATCGCGTTGCGCGACGGATTGGCCCAAACCTACGCCTGGATCGAGGCCCAGATGGCGCCCCGTTTTGTGCCCGCGGCCCTGCCCGCGAGCCGCGCCGCGGCCTTCAGCGAAGGCCACGCGGCCTGAGACGCCCGCCAGGGCGCCACAACCATGGCCCGCATCCTCCTGGTCAACCAGTACTACTGGCCGGATTTGGCCAGCACCGGTCAGCACCTGACGGACTTGGCCGAGCACCTCGCGGCACAGGGCCACGAGGTGCGTGTGCTCTGTTCGCGGGGGCGCTACCTGGAGGGCAAGGGGGACGCTCCCCGGCGCGAGCTGCGCGCGGACGTGCGCATCGATCGGGTGGGGGGCACACGTTTCGGCCAGCGGGGGCGTTTCCTCGGACGTGTGCTCGACTACGCCGCATTCCACCTGGCGGCCTGCCACCGGGTGGCCCTGTCGCGCTGGCCGGACGTGGTGGTGACCTTGACCACGCCGCCGCTGCTCGGGCTGTGGGGAGCGCTCGCCCGCCGGATCGGGCGCGCCAAACACGTGCAGTGGGTCATGGACCTGCACCCGGAAGCTGAGTTCGAACTCGGCATGCTGGAGCGGCGTTCCCTGCTCGGGCGCCTGCTCGCGCGGCTCGCGCGCATCGAGAGCCTTGGGGCGGATCGCTGCGTGGTGCTCGGGCCCTACCAGGGAAAACGTGTGATCCAGCGCGGCCAAACCCCGGAAAACCTGGTCGAGATCCCCGTGTGGAGCGATGGCAACGAAATCGCGCCGCGCGAGCACAAAACCAATCCGGCCCGCGCCGAACTGGGTTTCGAAGGCCGCTTCGTGGTGCTCTATTCGGGTAACGCCGGTCTCTTGCACCGCTTCGAGGAAGTGGTGGAAGCGGCGGCGATCGTCGCAGAGCGCGACCCGGACGTGCTTTTCGCCTTCGTCGGCGGCGGACCGAGGCGCGCGGAGATCGAACGCGCCTTCGCGGAACGCGGTCTCAAGAACGCCCTCTTCCGCGGTTACTTGCCGCGCGAGGCCCTTTCGGGATCCCTGCCGGCCGGCGATGTGCACCTGGTCACCCTGCGCCCGGAACAGACCGGCGTGGCCGTACCTGGCAAGCTCTACGGAATCTTGGCCGCGGGCCGCCCGGTACTCTTCGTGGGCGCCGCGCGCTGCGAGTCCGCCGACGCCGTGCGCGAAGCCCGCGCCGGGCACTGTTTCACACCGGGGCAAGGCCGCGAGTTGGCGGAGGCGATCCTCGAACTGCACGCCGACCGCGAGCTGCGCGAACGCATGGGCCAAAACGCGCGGCGCGCCTTCCTGTCGCGCTACGACCGGGCCGTGTGCTGCGAACGCTGGACCGAACTGCTCGAACAACTCGCCGGTGAACGTCCGGCGATCGAAACCGCGGCGATCGAACCCACACGCACCCCACGCGAACGCCGCCGCCGCAACCCGGACGACGTGCCCGCCGCTCTGCCGGCACAGCACAGCCGCGAACAGGTGCGCTAAGGGCAAAGGCCTTCGATGCTCGCACCCCGCGTCTTTCGGGCCAGCGCGAGCGCCTACGCGCTGCTCTGTGGCCCCTGGCTCGGCCTGACGCTCTTCTGGGTTTGGCTCTCCCTGCCACCCGCCGAGCCCCAATTCGCCGCGTTGCTCTTCTGCTTCGTGCCCGGCGTGGGCTTTGCCCTGTGGTTGGCCACCTTCCGTTTGGAGTTCAGCTCCGGGGCCGTGGTTTATCGAGCCCCCTTTGCCGGCACCTGGCGGCTCCCCACACCACCGATCGACCTCGCCGGCCCACTGCCCGTCGAGGCCCGTGAACGCCGCTCCCTTTGGCCCTGGGCGCCCCCCGCACCCACCATCCACTGGAAGGTGTTCCCGCGCGCGGCGCGCCGGCGGTTCGAAGACCTGGCCGCCGCGACCGGTCTTCTGCCCGGTTGAGCTAGACCTCGACCGGCAGCCCTCGAGCCCACGCATGGGGGCCGGGTCGCCGCGACCGGGCCCGGCAACAGCAACTTGCGGAAAAGGGCCACTTCTGTTTCGACGCGGGAACGCCTCGGTCAGAGGGCTCGCGTGAAGTCCTGTTTCCATGGGGGAACGCGGGCGAAGTCAGACCCTGGGAGGAGACCAGCAGCAGAGGCCCGCGGCATCCGATGCGGTGGAGGACTCTGGTTGGCACGCCCATTGCTAAGCGACTCGCCCCAGCCTGCTGGCCCGACGCGCTCGGGCCGTCCCGGACTCCTTCTCACCTAGTCCTCCATCGGAGTTCCTGACCCATGCGTTCCCTTTCTCTCCTCGGGCGCCCCCCGGGACCGCTCGGCCGCCGTGGCGGCTTCACCCTGCTCGAACTGCTCGTCGTCGTCACTATCCTAGCCGTCGTCGGCGCGGGCCTGCTCGCCGCCTACGACCGCCTGGACGAGCGCGCCGCCAAGGGCGTCAGCGCCCACACCATCGCCGCCGCCGATTCGGCCGTCCGAGCGCACATCACCTACACCCGCCAGGCCCCCAATTTCCTGGATGCGCTGGTCGCCGTCGATCCCCCGGCCGGCGCGGGTACCAACCCGGACGTTCCGGTCGTCGACCCGAACGCCGAGAAGGTCGCCATCCTACCGGTGCCGAACATCGCCGGCGGCAAGACGGTCCTCACGACCTTGAGCGCCGCCCAGGCTGCCGCCCTGGCGAATGCCGGGTTGACGCACCTTCGGTACGTGGACATCGCAGGCAACGATCCGGCCGATCCCGCTCCGGGGTCCGGTGGCACGGTCACGCTCTCGATCCCTAACTCCGACGGACTGCCGGCGGTGGTCGGACCGCTCCTGCAGATCGACATCCCGCACCGCATCCACGAGGCGCCCCGCCCGGGCAACAACCGAAACCGCGGGCGGGGTTTCCAGGGCACCCTGACCGACGGCTCGCCCGTTCTGCAGTGGAACGCCAACGTCTCCGGCGGCGGCACTGGCGGCTACGACAACACCAAGATCGGGGCGAACCCCGACGACGTGGTGCTGGTCTTCGGTATGGGCAATGACGCGTCGAACGTCGGCCCCGGCGGTGAGGTGCAACTGGCCAGCGCGCCGGTCTTCGGCGGGAACCGCCAAACCTACGAGTACGGACGCTACCTCCTGCTCTTCAACGTCGGTCCGCCCACGGCGACGTTCCCCACGGCACGCCTGCAGGCCGTGATGAACACTCAAGGCGACTTCGTCGACGAGATGATCCTCGAGTACTTCGGCCAGAAGAACCTGTGAGGCCAGAAAGGACCATGGTCCTGCCTCGCCCCCGCGCCCGGCGCGGGGGCGAAGCTCTCTTCCTCCCCTGTCGCTTCCCAGGAGCCAGGGGCCGGCGTGGCCTCAGTCTGCTGGAGCTGCTGGTGGTCGCGGCCATCCTGGCCATCGTCGCGGCCGGTGCGGTGCGGCTCTTCAGCGCCCAGGGCTCGGAACTCAAGGAGGAGCTGGCCCTGGTCGAGCTCACGCGCCTGCGCGACGCCCTGCGGCAGTTCCGCGAGGACACCGGGCACCTTCCGCGCAGCGGCCCCTTTGGTCTGGCGGTGGACGGTCCCCCGGGCCAGGTCGCCATCCCGCTCCAGGGCGCCGATTGGTTCCGCTCGCCGGCCAACGTGATCCAGCTCCTGGAGCAGCCGGTGGCTGAAAACGGGCAGCCCATCATGCCCTTCGACCCGAACACCGGCCGCGGCTGGCGCGGACCGTACCTAGCCCACGGAACCGAAGGGTTCGTCAGCATCGGTTCCGCCCTGGGACCCGATGGCATGGGGCGCCCCCTGGACGGCGCGCTCGTGGTCCAAGTTCCGGCGGTGGCAGATCCCTTCGACCAACACCTGCCCATCGGCAACTTCCTCGTCTGGGCCAATTCCCTGGGTGCGTCGATCGGGCGCCTGGGCCGTCCGATCCTGCTGGTGGACATGGAGGAACCGTCCCAGGCCCGGTTGATCTCCTTCGGGCCCGATGGCGTGTACCAGGCCGGTGCCGGCGACGACCTGGTGATGCCGGTCCTGCGCTGAGGGCGCGGCGAAGCGATGGTGAGTTTCCCGACGATCGCCCAGCGGCCCGGCTCCCGAGCCGGGCTGACGCTGCTCGAACTCCTGCTGGTGGTGCTCATCCTCAGCGCCACGGCGCTGCTGGCGATCACCGGCCTCGAGTCGAGCCAGGACCAGGTGCGCTTCGAGGACACCCGCGCGCGAGTGGAACGGGGCCGCACAGCCATCGTCGGCGAGTTCACGAGCACCGGGGTCGAGCGCAGTTTCGTCAATGACATCGGGCGGCTGCCGGTGGACCTCGGCGAACTGCTCGAGCCCATGGGGCTTCCCTCATGGCAGTTCGACTCGGTCAGCGGCCTGTGGGCCGGTTGGCGCGGCCCCTACCTGCCCGTGCGCCGGGAGACCCAGGGTCTCGTCACCTACCGGGACGGCTGGGGCTTTCCCCTCGACCAGCAGGCCCTGCCCGAACAGGGCTGGGCCTGGTTCCGTCGAGATGGCGGTGACGAGACCCTCTTCTACATCCAGAGCTATGGCGCCGACGGGAATCCGGGTGGCTCGGGCTATGCGGCGGACTTCCCGCCGAACGATCCGCTGACCGGCCTGCCTCCGCCTGTCGTGGGGCCAGCCGACTTCATCGTCGACCTGCGGGGTGCTCTCGTCGAACTGGTTCTGGTGAACGACGGAGTGGGCGCCGTCATTACTCCGGCGGCGCGCCTGCGCTGCCTGGTCCCGGCCGATGGGTCGCTCACTGCGCTGGTCCCCTGGCCCGCGACCGCCGGGGAGCGCGATGGCAGCGCCTTCCTCAGCGAGTTGCTGCCGGCCACCGAGGTGTCGGCGGGCGGGAGCGCCACGCTCCTCGTGCGATTCCTGGCAGAAGTCGAGGGGGCGCCTGCGCCCAAACCCACCCCCGTCGGCCAGCGCGGCTTGAAGCTGGTGCGCGACGCCGACGGCACGCCGGTGGGGCCGCCCCAGCCCGCCCGGCCCGTGCGCCTCGCGCCACGGGCGGCGCCCCCGGAGCTCTCCATGACCTGGAAGGTGTCCCCGTGAGCCAGCGCAGTGTGGTCCTGCGCTCCCACGGCAAGCTGCGCCGCGCAAGCTACGTGCTGCTCGAGTCCACTGGCCTCGCTGCACGGGCCCACCTAGTGGCGCGGGACGGCAGCCTCGGCCCCTCTGCGGAGAGCAGCACCGGGGACCCCCTGGAGGATGCCCGCCGCGCGCTCCAGGGGCTGGCCCAGCGGGTGCGCCGCCTGCCCAGGCGAGCGCTGCTCGTGAGCGACGACCTCAGTGCCCAGGGTCTCTCCCTGCCGCGTGCAATCGCGCGCCGAGCACCGGGAGAGATTCACGCGGCGGTCGGCTACGAACTCGAGTCCGAGGTGGCCCAGCGAGCCGGCACCCGGCCCCTGGCTTCTT
The DNA here is from genome assembly GCA_050480685.1 of Planctomycetaceae bacterium. Lineage (GTDB taxonomy): Bacteria > Planctomycetota > UBA1135 > UBA1135 > JBJHAV01. Next base: position 8,556 of record JBJHAV010000040.1, read on the forward strand.
TGCTGTGTGCCATGGGAGCGGCGCCAGCGGAGTTGCTCGAAGGGCATCTCGCCGAGCAGAGCGCTACGCGCGCTTCCGGACTCCCGGGGGGTGGCCTTCCGCTCGGCGACCGACTCGTGCAGCACGGAGTTGTCCCGCGGGAGGCGGTAGGCCGCGCCCTTGGGGTACAGGCCTGGCTTACCGGGGCCGAGGGGGCGTTGGCTGCGGGCTGGAGCTGGGAGCGCGTCCCCGGCGAGAAGGTCGAGGCCCTGGCCGTGGCGGCCGTGGGACAGGGCGGAGAGCGGCGGGTCGAATGGCTGCGCCTGCTGCGCGCCGCAGGCCTCGAACTCGCCGGGGCCCTGGCCCACGAAAGCGCGCCTACGGCGCTTCTGGACCAGGACTCCCGCGTTAGCGGCGCCCGGGTGCTGCACTTCACGGCTTCGTGGGCCACGCTCTTGATCTTGGATAAGGTGCGCGGCCTGCGGGTCGAACGCAGTGCGGCCCGGGGTGTGGTCTGGACGGTCGACGAGCTGCAGAAGTGGGCCGGTGACCAGGTCGGCGGCGCGCTCCACCTGGCGCCCCATGGCCCCGGGGCCCGGGAGTTGGCGCGCCAGTGGCTGTCGCACCGGGCGAGCCTGGTCCTGCTCGGTGCGCCCTTGGCACCGCCCGAGGCCCACGACACGCTGCCGGGAGCGGGCGCGGAGGGAGCGCCGGACGCCGAGCAGCACGCCTCGCCGGCGGCCCTGGGTGCGGCCGCTTTCCTGGCCCAGGGGGGCAGTTCTCCGGAACTCGCGCTGCTCGGGCGCGGAGCGCCCAGGGACCGGCGCCTGCCCGGGCGCGTGGCCGCGTTCGTCGCCTCCCTGTGCCTGCTGGTCCTAGGGGCTGTCGGGGCTGAGTACCTGCTCGAGGAGCGCGTCCGGCACACGCTCGCGGAGCTCGAAGCGCTGTCGGCCCGCAACCGCGCCGTGAGCGCCGAGCGCTCGGCGGCCTTGGAGCACAACCGGCGTCTGGACGCTGCACGCTCGGAGCGCGAGCGGATCAGTGGGTCGATCGCCGAGATCGAGGTGCGCTTCGAGGCAACCAAAGCGGCCGATGCGGCTCGCCAGCAGGTCGCCCGCGAGCGGCGCGAGTTCCCTCACGCCCTATTGACCGCCGTCGCCCGGGTGGTCGACGCCGAGGTGCAGCTCTTGGCAGTCGAGACCCCGCGTCCGGGCCTGCTCGAAGTCGAGGTGCTCGCCACGGAGCCTGTGGCTGCGGAGAACTTCTTGCGCCAACTGCGCTTGGAGCTGAGCCCCTTCGGCCTTGAGCCGCTCCACGCCCGCAGTGGGGTCGGCCTCGAACACGGGAGTGCCCTACGGGTGCGAGCGCTCTTCGAGCGCCAGGAGCAGCCATGAGTCCGCGCGGCGCTTCGACCTGGACCCTCGTGCTCGGCGGGCTGCTCCTGGCCGCCTGCGCGGTGCAAACAGTGCGGTTGCTGCTCTTGAGCGACTCCCCGTGGCAGCGGGCCAGGGCGGCGCGGGGGGCCTTCGAAGTGCTCGATATCCAACACTCCCAGGTGATCGTTCCGACACGCCAGCCCGGCGATCTGCAGGCTCTGGAGGCTGAACTCGACGATCTCCGGACCGAGCTCGAAGCGCTGGAGCGGCGGCGTGCCGAGTTCGCTCCTCCCCAGGGGCCCGAGCCCGAGCTCTCCCCCGACTTTGCTCACACCCTGGCCATCTGGGCGGAGCGGAGTGGCCTGCGTTGGGTGCGCGGCGAGTTCGGTCGCCAGCCCTCCCAGCCCGGGGTGCGGCACTCGAACTCCGGGTCTGGAGAGTCCTACGAGTCCTCCCGGGAGGCGGGCGCCAGCTCGCTGCACTTCGCGGCGAGTCCCGGGACGTTACTCGCGCCGACTGGTGCCGCTTGGATCCTCGAGTTGGAGGGCTCCTTCCAAGGCCTGCTCCGCTTCTGCGAGCAGCTCGCGCGCGAGGACAACCCGCTGCCTGTCTGGGCCCTGCGTGTCGAGCCGCGCCCGGTGCCACCGGGTGCCCGGCCCTGGCTGCGCATGCGTGTGGAGCTGGCGCCCTTGGCTCCACGTCGGGCGGAGCCCCGCCCCGGCGATCGTGTTCACGATCGCGCCCAGGTGCCTGGAGGGCCCGCCAGCCGGCTGATCCAAGCATTGGAAGCTGCCCAAACAGCAGAGGTGCGCTAATGGTGGCCGCCGAAGCGCTCTTGGCCGCGGCCCGACGGCACGGCCTCGTCCCGGCGGCCAGTACGGTCGGCCGCAACGGCTCCGAGGGGGATGTGGCCAGTTTGACCAGGCGCCTGTGCCTCGAGGGCCGTATTCCGCCGGAAGCGCTCTATCGCGCCCTGGCCGCTGACTTGGCCCTGCCCTACGCCGACCTGGGGCGCTTCCAGCCGGCGCCGGAACTCGCCGCACGGCTGCCCGCGGCCTTGGTTCGGCGCGCGCGCCTACTGCCCCTGGCGGGTCCCGACGGTGAGTTACTGATCGCTACCCCCGAGCCGTCCGAACGACAGGCCTTCGAGGCCGCTCGGCGTGTGCTGGGTGGTCGCGGACGGTTGGCCGTGCTCGAGCCCGAGGCCCACGGTCGGCTGCTGGCCCAGGCGCTGGCAGAAGGCCCCAGCGCGGCCGAAGTGGTGGACGCCACGGCACTGCTCGATCGCTTGCTGCTCGAGGCCTACCTGCGCCGTTCGTCGGACATCCACCTGGAGCCGACGGACGCGGGTCTGCGGGTACGCCTGCGCACCGATGGGATCCTGCGCGTGGTTCTCGAAGGGCTCGGACGAGCGGAGCGCATGGCTCTGGTGACGCGCGTCAAAGTCTTGGCTGGCCTCGACATCTCGGAGCAACGCCTGCCCCAGGATGGTGCCTTCCGGCACCCGGCCGGTTTCCTCGAGGGTGAGGTGCTCGAGATCCGTGTGGCCAGTCTGCCCACGGACCAGGGGGAACGCCTGACCCTGCGCCTGTTGGGTCTCGAAGAAGCGGCCCTGGAGCTCGAGGCCCTGGGGCTCGGTGCCGAGGGTGTGGGGGCGGTGCGTGCTGCAATGCGTCAGACCCGCGGCCTGGTGCTGATCGCCGGGCCTACGGGCAGCGGCAAGACCACGACACTCTACTCGGCACTGGCGGAGATCGATCGCGAGCGCCGCAACGTGCTGACCGTCGAGGATCCGGTCGAGCGACGCTTGGCCGGCATCAGCCAAGTGGGCGTCGGTGGCGAACGTTTTACCTTCGCGCGCGCACTGCGGTCTTTCCTGCGCCACGACCCGGACGTGATCCTGGTGGGTGAGATCCGTGACGGAGAGACCGCCGACGCGGCCTTTAAGGCTGCCATGACAGGACACTTGGTGCTCAGCACCGTACACACGGCCACAGCCGTGGGCGCGGTGGAACGGCTCGTGGACCTGAGCGTCGAGCCTTACCGCATCGCCTCGGCGCTCAGCCTGGTCGTGGCCCAGCGGCTTGTGCGCCGGGTTTGCCAGCACTGCCGCAGGGAACGGCCGGCCGAGGCCGCCGAGGTGGAATTTCTGGAGGAAGCGGGGCCCGTAGCGGAGCCCGTGGGGTGCCCGCGCTGCATCGGCACCGGGTTCCGGGGTCGTATCGGACTCTTCGAATGGCTTGGGATCGATCGTGCGTTGGCGCGCGCCATCGGGCGCGGGTTGATGGGGGACGAGTTAGAGCAGGCCGCCCAGGAGCGGCTGTGGCCACTGGCACGCGACGCGCGCGAAAAGGTGGCGCGAGGACTCGTGACCCCTGCCGAGGCCTTGGAAGTGGCGCTGGACCGCGCTTGAAATGCCGCTCTTCGCCTACCTGGCCCTGAATTCGGCCGGCGCCGAGCGCCGAGGCACCTTCGAGGCGACGGATGCCCGCGCGGCTGCAGAACAACTGCGCGGCCAACGCCTGCACGTGCTCCGCCTCGATCCCGCCGAGCGCACGCGGACGGCAGGCACGGGTCTGATCTTGAAGCGGCCGCTTTCCGAGCGCGCACGGCAGGGTCTGCTGCGCCAGCTCGGGGTGTTGCTAGGGGCCGGTTTGACCCTGGTGCGGGCCCTGGAGACTCTCGAGGGCTCCAGTGCGCCCAAGGCTGTCCGGCGGGTGGCCGGCGAGCTGCGCGAAGCGGTGCGCGGTGGCGCGAGCTTTTCGGAGGCTCTGACCCGCCAGCACGGGCTACTTGAGGAAGGCGGTCTCGAGCGCGTGGCTAGCGCCGAACTGACCGGCGAGCTGGACCGCGCCCTGGTCGCCATCGCCGATGAGTCCGAGCGCTCCCGCCGAATGCGCTCGAAGTTGCGCTCTGCCATGGCCTACCCGGCGGTGATCCTGGCCATCGCCGCAGCCGTCACGGGACTGCTGGTGATCTTCGTGGTGCCGCGCTTCGCCCAGTTCTTCGCCCACAGCGGGCGTCCCCTGCCCCCCATGCTCTCCTACCTGGTACGGGTCTCGGAGATCGCGGTGGCGGCTCTTCCTGTGTTGCTGCTCGGCCTGTGGCTGATCCTGCTCCTGCTCTGGCTGGTCCGTCGGCAACCGGCCGGCCGGGAGGCGACCGACCGCCTTGCTCTGCGTCTGCCCCTGATCGGCTGGCTGCTCGCGCGCCACGCCCTGTGGCGGGCGACCCAGTCCATGGCCGGCCTGCTCTCCGCGGGGATAGGCATCCTGACGGCCTTGCGTGTGACGGCCCGCAACACCGGTAACGCGGCCCTTGGCGCCGTTTTCGAGCGTGCTTCCGAACGCGTACTGGCGGGCCGAGGCGTGGCGGCATCGCTCGAGGACCCGATGGTCCCCGACGAGCTACGCCACGTAGTGGCCGTGGGTGAGCAGAGCGGCGAGCTGTCCGCGGTTCTGGCGCAACTGGCGCAGCACTACGAAAACCAGGTAGACCGCGCCATCGAGCGTCTGGCGGCGACGAGCGAGCCCGTGTTGCTCCTGCTCGTGGGCGCCATCGTCGGCGGCATCTACATCTCCTTCTTCCAGGCCATCTTCCGCATCGTGGGTGGCTGAGCCGCCCTTCCGCAACGGAGACCCCGAATATGAATACCTTCCTCACTCGCGCGCTCGCGCTTCCGGTGGGCCTGGCAGCGCTACTCGCGGTTGCGCCCGCCCAGGATGCGGAGCGAGACCCCTTCGCCGCACCCCCTTCCCTGGCAGGAACTGGCGCGCCCGCGAATCTTGGACCCGACTCCGCGCTGCTGCTGCGGGGGTATGCCGAGCGTGCGGACGGCGATGCCCTGGCGCTGCTCGAGCGTGCGGGTGGCGAAGTGCTGCTTGTCGGGCGTGGAGACCGCGTCGACGTGCGCTTTGGAAACCGCATGGTGCCCTACCGGGTCGTGCACCTCGAACGGGGGCGCGTGGCACTAGAGCCCCTCGAAGGTGGTGTGGGGTTGGAGCTGCGATGAGAGTTGCATCTGCAACGGTCGTGATGGCCTTCTATCTTGTGGTCCACTTCGGAGCGGCTGCTGCGAGACCGGCTGCGATGATGGGCCCGACTTCCCATGCCATCGAGCGCGATGGGAGCCAGGACAGCCGGGGTGAGCGCAGTGGAAAACTCCAACTGCGTGGAGAGGATGTGCAACTCGCACGCCTCGACCTACGTGGGACAGAAGTGCGACACGCACTTCGCATGCTTTCGGAGCTGTGTGGCCTCAATGTCGCCGCGACGAACGATGCGGGGCGCCGGCGTGTGGACCTGATGCTGACCGAGGTCAGCGCCCTCGAGGCCCTCGAATCGATCTGTAAGCTCGCCCAACTATGGTACCGGCGTGACGCGGACGCGCGTTCGATCCGCGTGTTGACCTCCGAGGAATACCGTCGGGATCAGGTGGTTTACCTGCGTGAGGAGTCGCGCACGTTTACCCTTCGTCACCCCAACGTGATTTCCGTCGCCGGTGCGATCGAGGATCTTTTCGGCGAGCGTGTGCGCCTATCTCTCGGTCTAGACGAGAGTTTGTTGGGCGGTGGGGTCGGTGGCTTTGGCGGGCTGGGTGGCTTTGGCGGGCTGGGTGGCTTTGGCGGGCTGGGTGGCTTTGGCGGGCTGGGTGGCTTTGGCGGGCTGGGCGGCTTGGGCGGGCTGGGCGGCCTTGGTGGCTTCGGAGGTATCGGCGGCTTCGGTGGATTGGGCGGCTTCGGTCAGCAAGGGTTCGGTGGAGCCGGGTTTGGAGGAGTCGGCGGTTTGGGCGGATTCTCAAGGCCGGCGGGTTTCGGCGGTGGCCGAGGATTTTCACGGACCGTCGGGGCTGGTTCAGAGTCGCCCAAGGACTTCTTGAGCGATCTGACCGCGGAGCAGTTGGCCCAAATCAGCGCGCTTGCGGACACGGATGGATCCGTGGACGCTGCGTCCCTGATACAGAGTTGGAGTCGTCCTGCACCGATCCTTGTGACCGTCAACCGCATGCACAACCTGATTGTCGTGCGCACCAGTGACAGTTCAGCCATGGGGGAGATCGCCACGTTGATCGCGGATCTGGATCGGCCCATGCCCCAAGTGTTGCTCGAAGTGCAGATCCTCGAACTGGAGTCCGGGGAGGGTTTCCGTTCTGTCTTTGACTTTGGCTTCGGTGACGGCTCCGCATCCGCGGGTCCTGCCGACGGTCAGCCCGCCAATCCACTGGTGCCGGATGCGCCAACGGCTCCCCGTTCCCTGGCGTCCGCCTTGCAGGCGCCATTCGAGGGCGGGTCCTTCGTCTATCAGTTCGTTGATGACCGGGTGCGAGCGCGGGTACAGCTCCTTCAGCAGGAGAACCGGCTGAAGGTGGTGGCGAGACCCCTGCTGCTGACCGCCAACGACCGACCGGCCCGTCTGTTCGTCGGTGAGGAGAGGGTGCTCGTGACCGGTGTTCAAACCGAGATCGTCACGCCCGCGACTGGAGCGACCTCCGCTCTCGTGCAACCGATCACTGAGATTCGAGACGTGGGGAACACGGTGTTAATCGTACCGCGTATCAATGCGGACCGCACCGTCACGTTGACGCTCAGCCAGGACTCCTCGAGTATCAAGCCAGGAAGTGCGGTGATCCCGGTCACGTCGGCCACTGGTGCGATCACGCCCTTCACCATCGATACGGTCGCGACTGCGACTCTGCAGGCCACAGTGGTGGCTAAGGACGGTTTGACCCTGGCGGTGGGGGGATTGATCCGCTCGGAGAGCTCCGAAGGCATCGAAAAGGTGCCCTTCCTGGGCGACATCCCACTGCTCGGGAAGCTCTTTCGTCGCGAGGTTCGGCAGTGGCGCGAATCGGAGCTACTGCTACTGATCACACCTCGGGTGCTCTTCACACCGGAAGAGGCTGCCCACTGGAGCGAGCCGCTTGGACGTGCCGGCGAGGATGCGGACCATCCCGGGGAGGCGGTGCGTGCCCCCTGGCGGCCTGAGAGAGGGGCTTCACAAGTCGAACCCAAGAATGGAGAGGGTTTGCGGTGACGCCGACAACGCGATATCCGTGGCCGATCGTCTGCGTGGCGGCGGCGGTCTTGACAGCGTGCGCCGGGACTGGGGGTGGTTCGGATTCCTCCGCCCGGGATGCTGGGCGGACCGATTCGCCCGACGGCATCGAAGCCCTGGGCCCCCTCGTTGATTGGCGCGAAGCGGAGCGGCGCCGTGATGGGCGTGCCGCGCTCCAGGTGGTCGCTGTGGATGGGGCGTTGGCTCGGCGCGCGCTATTGAGCTACCTGGAGTCGCTCGGCTCGGCTCCCTCCGCCCCGGTGCGATCGAGGCTTGAGTTCCATGCGATCCAAGGACCTGCCCCTTGGGGGGAGGCCGTGTACATGGCCCTCGAGCCGGACGGATCCAGGCACGCGGTCGTGCGCTACCGCCTTGCCCGCAATGGCGGGGCCTGGCTCCTTCGCCTTGAAGACCCGCCGTGGGAATCTCGGGCCGGTGGGTCGGCCGGCGCCCGTGATCCGGTTCAAGCAGAGCACGAGCGCTGGAAGCGCGCCCAAGGCAAGGAACTTGCGGAACGCGTTCGACTTTTGCGCTGGACTCTTGCCGGATACGTGCGCGCCGAGCGGCTTGCGGCTGTCGAGGGCCTGCGCCTAAGGGCTTTCGTCCCGGACCCAGCGCTGCTGCTCGCGGAGCTGGAAGGGCTTTCGGACGAGCATGTGCGCGGGGCAGTGCTCGCGCGGTTGGATCCCGGACCCTAGTCGGTCAGCCTAGAAATTGCTGCTGGGGACCAGCGACGCTAATGCCTCGAATGTCTGCTAACGACCTCAGAAACCCGTCTGAGGAGGGGGGGCTTCGGGAAGGCCGGGTAGGGAGAGGAGCAGGCGGGTGCCGTCGGACCACAGGCTGCCGCCCAAGAGTTCGGCTTGGGGGGTCGCCAGGGTTACGATCAGTTCGGCTTCCTTGGGGCTGGGGGCGGTGCCGATGCAGGAGAAGGTCAGCACGGGGCCGTGGATCGGGTCCTGTGTGTGCCGCAGTTCCACGGGGCGCGGGGCGCCGGGTAGGGCGCTCGAAATGCCCTCCAGGAGGCGAGTCAGGGCGGTGGCGTCCGAGGCGAGTTCCGGCAGGGTGCCGGAGGGGAGCAGCGGCCGGCGGGCCCCGGGGCGCCTGGAAATCTCGCGGCACAGATCCGCGAGGGCCACGACGCCAGGGTTCGACTCGATGCGCGTTCGGGCGCAGAGCACGTCCTGCAGGAGTTCCAGGCCCATGCGCAGGCGTCCGTGGGCTTCGTGGGCCCGTGCGCGCAGGCTGTTGCTCGCGGAGCCGTTGGTGGGCCAGCCGCTGTCGAGGCTCGCCAAGAGATCGTCGAGGGGGCGCTTGAGCCCGCGAGCGAGTTCGGCGGCGGCTTGGAGTGTCTGCCCTCCGTCGATCGAGTTCTGGGCTTCGACCCGCGCGCATTCGCGCTCGAAGGCCTTGCGTCGCAGGGCGAAGCGCAGGGCCCGCGCCAGGCGTTCGGGATCCATCTCGCGTTTGAAGATGCAGTCCTGGGCACCCCGTGCGAGGGCATCGAGGGCGGTGCGCTGGTCCTCCAGACCGGTCAGGATCAGCACAGGCGCTTCGCCCGCCACCATCAGCACCGGATCGAGGGCCTCCAGGCCTGCCGCGTCGGGCAGGTGCAGGTCCAGCAGCACGGCGCAGTAGGTTTGTTCATCCAGGGCCGAAAGCGCCTCTCCAAGGGTGTGGCGCAGCTCCAAGTCCCCCGGTTCCTCGGCCATGGAGCCCAGGTACCTGCGGATCAGCTCCGCGTGGTCGGGTTCATCCTCGACGATCAGCACACGCTGGATCTTCATTCCACTCTCCCGTTGCCTCGTTTGCATAGTGGCTCCCCCCAAAGAACACCTCACCGCTCGCGCGGTGCCCCGGCGTCGCAGCATGCCCAGTAGTGCAAGACTTCCCCCAACTTCGGCGCCAAGGAGCGCCCGTCTAGGGGTTTGACGATGTAACTGTTCGCGTGCAGGTCGTAGGCCCTGCGGCGGTCGCGGGGTGCATCCGAGGTGGAGAGCACGACCACGGGCAAGCGCCGCAGGTCCGCGTCGCGTTTGATGTCCTCGATCACGTCGAAGCCGCTGGTCAACCCCAAGTCGAGGTCGAGCAGCACCACGTCGAAGTTCGCGCCTCGGTTGCGCAGCAGCCGCAGGGCGTCCGGGGCTTCGCAAACCCACTCGATGTTCGCGACCCGCCGGTCGTACTTCAATGACAGCCGCAGGAGCGCAGCGTGGTCCGGGTTGTCCTCGACCAACAGGATCGAGAGCTTGCGCTCCGCGCGCAGCGTCGGTGTGCCGCCGCCTAACATGGCTCTGCTCCGATGGTTCCGCCGGTGGTTAGCTGTGCTTCCCGTTGGTTCGGCCGCAGGGGCAGCGCGACCCAGAAGGTCGCTCCTCGGCCGGGTTCCGAATCCACCCAGCACGAGCCCCCGTGCACTCGGGCGACCTTTTCCACCAGGGCCAGGCCGACCCCCGAGCTGGCTCGGTCCCGGGAAATGCGCTGGAACAGGCGGAAAACGGCCCGTTGGTACTCACGCGGGATGCCCGGCCCGTCGTCGGCGACAAAGTAGTGCACCTCGTCATCGCGCGACACGGCACCGATGCGCACCTCGCCATCGCCACCGGGGCACCCGTAGATCGCCGCGTTGGTGAGGAGGTTTTCGAAGAGGGTCGAGAGCCGCTCCCGGTCGGCGCGGATCCAGGGCAGATCCGGGGCCACCTGGAAACGCACGCGCGCGAACTCAGGTCGCGTCCGCAACTCCTGGACGATTCCGCGTACCAGGCCGAGCACATCCACGTGCTCCAGCTCACCGGCGCCCTTGCCGGCCCGCGCCAGCTCCAACAAACCTTGGGTCAGATGGCCGAGCCGATCGGCGGCGCGGTCGACACGGGCCAGGTTGTCCATCAGGTCCTCGGTGCGGCCCTGCTCCAGGTCCTTGCGCGCCAGGGCCAGGAAACCTCCCATGGTGACGAGCGGTGACTTGAGGTCGTGTCCGATGGTGTGCACGAACTGCTCGAGCTCCTCGGTTTTGTGAAGCAAGGCTTCGTTGCGCTGGCGCAGCTCCTCCTGGGTCTGGCGGCGCGCGGCGTTTTCAGCCTGGAGCTGCGCGTTGGTGCGCGCGATGCTCGGCAGGGCCAGGGCCTTTGGCAGCACGGGGATCAGCGCGATCAACGTGGCCCAGGAAACCACGGCGGTGACGATCTTCACTCCGGTCAACAGCCGGTAGGTGGGGTGGTAGAACATCAGGGCATCCACCAGGTGCGAGGTTCCGCAGCTCGCGATGAAGGCTCCGAAGAGCCAAAAGATCCTGGGGAAGGGCAGGTCGGCCCGCCGCCGGGCGAAGAAGATCAGGGCCACGGGGATCGCGAAGTACGCGGCGGCGATCACCAGGTCCGAGCCCACATGGGTGAGCCCGTGGGCTTGGGACCACTCGCCGCACTCCCAGCGCCGGGGCCAGGGGGCGGTCTCGAACAACCACTGCAAGGGAGACATGGCGGACGACTTCCAAGAGCAGCTATACGCTTACCTTGCCTCGGGGGGCAAGGTTTTCGTACTCCTACTTGTCCGGACAGGGCTCGGAGAGGTCCGGGGGCCAGGGCCAGACCCGGTCCTCACCGATGGCGAAGGTGCGCCACGGGCCCGTGGGTTTCAGGGCGTGAACCCCGGTCAGGGCCCCGAAGGCGGGTAGCACCAGGCCCCTTTGCGGATCCCAGGCGAAGCAGGGCACACGCAGCCGGTCCCCCCCGCCGCGCAGGACCAGACCCGGATGCAGGTGCCCGCACAGGAAGGGGGCTTGGCCGGTGGCCTCGGAGGGTTCGTGCAGCAGCTCGAAGGGCCCGAGGCGCGTCGGCGCGGAGAGGGTCCGCATGGCCAGGGGCGGAGGCGGATCGCCGGCCCGGCGGTCGTGGTTGCCGCGCACCAGCCACCAGTCGAGTTGGGGCCGGCGGACGCGGAAGCGGGCGAGGGCGGCCAGGGTGCCCTCGGCCCGGCTGCTGGGGGAGTGCAGGAAGTCACCGAGCACCACCAAGCGCAGGGCGGCGGTGGTGTCGATCAAACGATCGATGCGGGCCAAGTCGGCTTCGGTCGTGCCGGGAGGGATCGCCGCGCCGGCGCTGCGCAGGGCAGCGGCTTTGCCGAAGTGGGTGTCGGCGACGAACAGGGTGCGGCCGCCGGGCCAATGCACGGCCCGTTCCGGCAGCAGTTGCAGGGGCTCGCCACCGAGCTGGATCGCGCACGAGGTCATTGGGCGGGGGATCTCCGGGTTCGGCTTCGTCGCTGTTGTCGGCCCTTGCACGAGGGCGCGCTGCCCTCATCCGGAGGAGCGAAGTCCAGGGCCTGCTCGACCGGTGCTCCGATGGCGCGTGCCATGGCGGCCAGTCGCGCGGCAAAGCCCTCGCTCGTGGCGCTCTCCCGCTGGCGTTCGGCCCAGAGGGGATAAGCGAAGGGCCCGAGCCGCGTCGTGTGCACAAGGCGCAACGTACCGTCCGGGGGCAGCAGGGCGCCGCGCACGCGCTCCCTGTCCAAATCGATGGACG
>JBJHAV010000041.1:0-20424 GCA_050480685.1 Planctomycetaceae bacterium
CCTCTCCGGGCCGCCTGAGGGTTCCCGGTGAACGCGCGCCGACTGGCCTTTCGGATCCTGCGCTCGGGCTCCCCGGCTCCGCTGCGCGACGTCGCCGGCGAAGCGCGCGCCCACGGGCTCGACGCCCGCGACACGGGGCTCGTGCGCCACCTGGTCGCGAACTACCTGCGCCGCCTCGGCACCTGGCGCGCCCTCCTGCAGTCCCTGGGCCGGGTCGAATCGCGCCGGCCGCCCAAACCCGAGGTGGCCCTGGCGGCGCACCTGGGTTTTGTGCAGTTGCTGCACAGCGACCGCATCCCCGACCACGCCGCGGCGGCCGAGACCATCGCGCTCGCGCGCGTCGAGTTGGGCGATCCCCAGGCCCGTTCGGTCGGGCGCATCCTCGATCGACTGATCGCCCATCGCCGGCCGGGCCCGAGCGGGGACCCGCGCCGCGACCTGGTCGGGGCCCCTTGGCACATGGAGTTCGATTGGGCCCGCGATCCGATCGAGCACCCCTTCCTTTGGTTCGAGGACGCGCTCTCCCTACCCGCGCCTTTGGCGAAGCGCTGGTGCGCGCGCTACGGGCGCGAGATGGCCGTGCAGCTCGCCCACCAGGGGCTCGAGGATCCTCCGCTTTCCCTGCGCGTGACCGGAGCACGGCCGGATCTTGCGGCGGCCGAGGAGCAACTGCGCGCCGTCGGCGTCGAGCCCCTGGCCCTCGACGCGCACACGGCGACCCTGTTGCTCGCGCCCGCCGCGGCCCGCGCGGCCCTGGAGCACGAACACTTTGCTTCTGGACGCTGGACCGTGCAGGGGGCGACGGCGGTGCGCGCCGCGCGCTTGATGGAAGCGGGCGCGGGCGAGCGTTTGCTCGACATGTGCGCGGCCCCGGGGGGCAAGTCGGCGGTGCTCGCGGAAGCCGGAGCCGAGGTCCTGGCCCTGGATGCGCCCCGCCGGCTGGCGCGGGCGCGGGAGACGATCCGGCGGTTGGGACTCGAAGGTGCGGGCGGCGGGCGCGTGCGTTTCGCCGCCGCCTGGGACGGACGCGGTGTGCGCGCGGAGGCCTTCGACGGGGTGCTGGTGGATGCTCCCTGCTCGAACACCGGCGTCTTGGCCGCTCGCCCCGAAGCCCGTTGGCGTTTCGGGCCGGCCGCCACGGCTTCGCTCGGCGAAGTGCAAGACCGCCTGCTCGATGCGGCCCTCGCGGCCGTGCGGCCCGCGGGTCGCATCGTTTACTCCACCTGCTCGATCGAACCGTCCGAGAACGCCGCCCGCGTGCGCGCGTTTTTGGAGCGCCACCCGGCCTGCACCCTGGAGGCCGAGTTCGAAGCCCTGCCCGACCACATCGCCGGCCCGGCGGACGGCGGCTACGCGGCGCGGCTGCGCGCGCCCGGGGAAGCTGCGCGGCCGGTTTGATTCGGAGGAATCCCCCGAGGTTAGGCGTCCGCCAAGTAGCCGAAGAGGTAGCCCTTGAGTTCCGGATCGGGCTGGCGGACCTCGACGCGCTGCTCCGGATCCACCACCCACCCCGGTTCGATGGGAGCGGAGGCCGACAGGATCAGCTTGACCTCGCCGTTGATGACCATGCGGATCTGGGGTGAGAAGAAACTCTCGCCCTGGCCGCCGTAGCCCGCGCTTTGGATCACGAGCACCTTTCCGCGCGGCACGGTGAAGGGATAGTCCTCCTCGATGCGCACGATCTGCCGCCAGGTGTGGGTTTGCACCGCGGCGGGGGCGGCGAGAGCGCCGCGCGGCGGGGTCCAGAGCGCCGACAAAAGGGCGGCGCCGGCGGCCAGCACCAGGGCGGCGGAGAGGGGAACGTGGCGTTGGAACATGGTCGCTGCGGCGCCGGGATCGGCGAGGTGGAGGTAAGGGCGGGCGCAGGGTCGATGGTAGCGGTCCCGGCACGGCTCTCGGCCAAGGTCCCGCCCGCGGGTTGCCGGGGCGGTGTACGAACGGGTTGGATGGATCGATGGAGCCCGGTCTCGAACAACGTCTGCGCCTGGCCGTGGATCTCGCCGATCTGTCCGCGCGGCGTCTGCGCGCGGACTACCGCTGCCGGGCGCAGGTGGAGGACAAGGCCGACGGCACACTCGTGAGCGGTTCGGATCGGGCCGTCGAGCAGGTGCTGCGCCGGGAGATCCAGGCGCGATTCCCCGGGGACGGCATCCTCGGCGAGGAGTTCGGCGCGGAGCGCCCCGAGGCCCGTTGGCAGTGGGTGCTCGATCCGATCGACGGCACACGCGCTTTCCTGGCAGGGCTGCCGACCTTCGTGACCCTGATCGCGGCTTTGGAGGACGGCCGTCCACGTCTGGGGGTCATCGACCAACCGATCGTGGGCGATCGCTGGGTCGCGGCCCACGGGGCGGGCACACGCTTCGGCGAGCACCCCGCGCGGACGCGCCCGGTGGGGCGTTTGGACCGGGCACTGCTCGCCACCACGGATCCCTTCCTGTTCCCGGCGGCGGAGCGCCCCGCGCTCGAAGCCCTCTCCCATCGGACCCGGGCGAGGGTGACCGGCGGGGACGGGATGCTCTACGGCCTGCTGGCCGGAGGGCACGTGGATCTCGTGGTCGAGTCGGGACTGGCTTGGCACGACGTGGCCGCCGTGGTGCCGGTGGTGCGCGAAGCGGGGGGCTGGATCGGCACCTGGGAGGGCGACGAGCTGGAGCCGAGCCGCTGCTCCCGCGTGCTCGCCGCCGGGGACCCCTCCCTGGTCGAAGAGGTCCGCAGGGTTTTGCTCGACGGCTGAAGCGAGCGCGCTTGGTCGGCGCGCCGGGCAGCGATTGCCCCCGCACAGGCCGTTGCCGTCCGGCGATCCGGGGAATGTCATCGCCGAGAGTTTCGCTCGTGGGAAGTTCTTCGGCACTTTCCGCATCACGCTCAGCATGCGCATGCGACTCGTCGGCCGCGTCGGCTGAATCAGTACCGATTCCCGCAGCTTCGATGGAAACCCATTCCCCATTGAGGAGTATTTAAGCCGGGCACTCGCAACTCCGGTCCGTTCCCCATCGGCCGGCTCCCTTGCTGCCGGAACCTGTCGTTCCGGAGAAACCGCTATGAGTCACGCGGAGTCCTCTTTCCACCCATCGATTCTCATGCGCGCCGCCGAACAGGAACTGCTCAGTCTGCTGCGCCGCGAGCTCGAATCGGCGCTGCCAACCCTCTGCGCCTTCGCATGCTCACGCGATCATCAGGAACACGCCCAGGAGGCTGTGCAAGAGGCTGTGGTCCGCGCCTTGCCCAAACTCTTTCAGTTCTCGCCGCGCCGTGCGCGCTTCGAAACTTGGATGACGGGATTCGTCAAGAACGCCCTGCGACGACAACGCACCGGTCGGCTACCAAGCTGCGAACACGTGGGGCTCGACCACCTCGCGAGCGACGCGCGTGTAGCGCATGACGGCGACACGGCCCCCGCGCGGACCGAGTTGGTGGAGCTCGCGGGCACGGTGCGGAGAGTGCTCTGTGGTTTGCCGCCCGATCACCGCCGAATCTTGGAGTGGCATTACATCGACGGTCACGAGATTCCTGTGATCGCCCCGCGCCTCGATCGCAGCACCATAGCTGCCCACTCCCTGCTCGCCCGCGCACGCCGTTCCTTCGCTAAGGCATGGCGTGCGGCCCATCCCCCTACCGGGCGAGAACCCGAACGGTCCTGACGAATGCCTGCATAGGACCCGGCAGGGAATCGATGGATATAGACCAATTATCGACGCTCGCAAGAAATACCGTATAGGCCCCCCAGTGGCGGTCCCAAGCATTGGGACTGGTCAATCATCGAAACTGAATCAGAACTGGAGGTAACCGTGAATTCCAAGTCGTTCTCTCTGCTCGCGCCGTTCTTGTTGCTCCTCATGCTCGTGTGCATCCCGACGCGGACTCTCGGCGCCGAAATCGAGATCCAGCAGCCGGCTGGCTGTGCGGCCCAACCGCTCTACAAGTGTCAGTCCCACCGGATCTACCATGGCTCCGGCGAAGCGCCGACTCAGTGGAATCTCGAGAATCTCTCGAAGCCTGCCGATGGTTCCGCGATCAACTACGAGATTTTCTACGCGGATGGCACTCACTCTACGGGGCGTCTCCGCGGGGGCCAGTCGACCGTGATCCAAGGGAAAGTTCATCGGATCGTCGTTCATGAGATCCAGGCAGAGGTTTCCTCTGTTCAGCTCTGTCCCGCCGTAGTCAAGGGTTGAGGGATTGGCTGATGTGATTGCTGTCTTGGCCAGCGATCGCCAAGCAAGTCGTTCGCCCACGGGCGATCGGCTTGCGGGCGATCGGTGAGCAGGTAGGCTCGCGTAGCGAAGAAGGAGACGCTTGAGTGATGGGGAAGAGGCTTACCGGATCCCGTAGGTTGGCCCTGGCGAGTGTCGCGGTCTCGGCACTGGTTGTGCTCGCAGCGCTGCTTTGGTGGGATGCGAGACACAGGGGAGAGGCCGATCCGGAGGCTGTCGAGGGCCGCACGGTGTTGGCTTCAGACCTGCTTGAAGCCCAACCCGAGGTCGCGACTCTTGGACTGCCGTCGATCTACGATGACTATCGGGTCGAGGTGGCGCCCTTGGACCCACTCTCTAGGACCCCGGAGGAAGCGGGTGAGTTGGGAGGGATCTGGCTCCAGGGCAGGGTGAGTGGGCCGGGAGGCGCGATCGACGCGGCTCAGGTTTTCGTTCACTTGGTGCCGCCCGATTTGGATCCAGGCGGACGGCTCGTGCGTCGGGCGCGCTCGCGCTCCGCCCCTTGGGTCAGCGGGCAGACGGGGCCGAGCGGCGAGTACGCCCTGGAGCTTGCGCTGCGGGCGGAGACCTATGCCATTGAAGTCGCGGTGTGGGCCGAAGGCCACCTGCCCGGGGCAAGGGGGCCCATCGCCATTGGCCGAAGTTCTCCGGTCGTCGTCGACTTCGTACTCGAGCCTGGGGAATCGATTTCAGGTTGGGTCGTGGAAGCCGATGGAAGCGCGGCGGTCGGCGCCCCCGTTTTTGCAACCCGGGACCGCGGCTTCGACTACGCGGACCTGATGCTCAGCACTCGGGATTTGCTTCGGCAGCGTTGGCGCATGACGGGAGCCGATCCCGAGTTTCTCGAAAACGTCGCGCTGACGGACGGGGACGGACACTTCCAGGTGTTCGGATTGCTGCCGGGCGAGTACAGCCTCGTGAGCGGGGACCCGGCCAGGATCTGGGCGTCGACGAAGGTGGTCGCGGGCGAGTCCTCCGTCGTACTCCGGGCGGAGCCCAGCCGTTTGGTGCGCATGTGTGTCCTCGATGGGGTCGACTCCGAGCCGATCGAGCGCTTCCAGGTCACCCTTCACGTCCCGCTCCAGCGCGCCGGTCGCGAACTCGTGCAGCAAACCGTGCGCGTTGGGCAAGGGGTGCGGGGCCAACTGGAGCTGGGGTGGATCGAAGACCGCGATTTGAGAATCGCCGGTGAGGTGCGTTGGAGCGTCTCGGCCAACGGGTACCGCTCCGCCCACGGTGCACTGGCCTCGGTACTACACCCGGTAGAGACGGTCGAGGTGCAACTCATCCCCGAGGACATGGTCGAACTCCGGTTGCGGGCGAGTTTGAGGAGCGGAGCGCCGGTCTCCGGTGAGCTGCACGTGGACTATGCCGAACCCGGGGGAGGTCGGCGGGGAAGGGCAATCGCCCGCGCCTCATCCGACGCTCTTCACGTTTGCGAGATCCCCTCGGGACGCTGGTTCTTGCAGGTCACCCGGGCCACCGACGTGAACCCGTTCGGGGCCTGGCGGGGGGAGTTCATCGAGGAGGTCAAACCACACTCGTCGCCCGTGCACCTCGACGTGGTGCTCGCCGACACAGCTTCTATCGAAATCGAACTGGGCGACTCTGCGCCCGGAGAGCTTCGTTGGACCCTTTTGCTGAAGGGGGACGCCCACCGGGGTCAGTACTCGTTCACGGGTACGCGCGGGGAGTTAACGGGCCTGCGCCCCGGCACCTGGTCGCTGGTGATCGACGCGGGCCCGCTGGGGTGGTGGGAGCGTGAGGTGAGTGTGGCTGTGGGTGAGCGGGTTGAGCTCCGGCTGCCCGATTGAGGAACGATCTCGGGGGAGCGGAAGCTGCTGAAGGGGGCGTTCGGGGCTGGGTTTTGCGGCCTTGGACGGGGTACAAGGGTGGGGCTGCGGCCATGCGTCTCGCCTACAACACCAATGGGCTGGCCCATCACCGGCTCGACGAGGCCCTCAGGCTTTTGGCCGACCTGGGGTACCGGGGGGTCGCGCTGACGCCGGATGTGGGGCAGCTCGATCCATACCGGCTCGACGGGGCCGAAGTGCGGCGCATCGCCGCCCTGGCTGCCCGGTTGGATCTGGCCCTGGTGGTGGAGACCGGCGCGCGTTTCCTGCTCGACCCGCGCACGAAACACGGCCCGAGCCTTTTGGCGGAGGAGCCGGAGGGCCGGGCCAAGCGCCTGGACTTCCTGCGGCGTTCGGTCGATCTGGCCGCGGATCTGGGTGCGCCGCTGGTGTCCCTGTGGTCCGGGGCCGCGCCGGAAGGTGTGGCAGGGGATCCATCGTCGGGTGAAGCTGCGCCGAAGAATGCTGCGCCGCGGGAGGCTGAGCCGCGGGAGAATGGCGGCGGCGCGGTCGAGCTTGCTTGGCAGCGTCTTTGCGAAGGCATCGCGGCCGCGCTCGAGCACGCCGCGGGCCGCGGAATCGGGCTCGCTTTCGAGCCGGAGCCAGGCATGTTCATCGAGCGGCCCAGCGGCTACCTCGAACTCCGTCGGCGCCTCGGGGGTGCGGGCGAGCGTCTCGGTCTGTGCCTCGACGTGGGGCACCTGCTCGTCACCGGGGACCGGCCGGAGGGCGATGCGGTGCGGGCCCTGGCGCCCTACCTGGTGCACGTGCACCTGGACGACATCGCGGGCGGCCGGCACGAACACTTGCCCTTCGGCCGCGGGGACCTGGACCTTGCGGGCGTGCTGCGCGCTCTTTTGGAGGTGCGCTACGGCGGTCTGGCCGCCGTGGAGCTGAGCCGCGACAGCCACCGGGGCGCCCAGGCCGCCGCCGAGGCCATCGGTGCCCTGGTGGCCGCCTGGCCCGCCCAGGGCCGGCCGTAGGTGCGCCGCCGGGGGTTATTCCGGACCGAAGCGCAGGGAGGAGGCCGGCACGGCGTCGGCCGCTTCCAAAACCTCGCCGTCGCTGAGCAGGCGCGCGCTTTGTTTGGCCAGGTCCAAAACCCGTTGCACCCGTTCGTCGGTGGGCTCCACCCCGTGGCGCTCAAGCACCCAGGCGACGTTGGAGCGGCCGCTCATGGGGCCGACGCGGATCGACTGCTCGAGGCCGAAGAGGTCCGCGGGCACGCCGGAATACACCCGGTTTGCGAGCCACGCGTCGCCCTTCTTGAAAGCCTTGATCACCGCCGCCGCGTGCACGCCGGTGCCGGTCTCGAAGGCGTCGGCGCCGAAGACCGGATAGTTGGCCGGGAAGGGCACACCGGTGGCGCGCGCGGCCACTTCGCAGTAGCGGGCCAGCTCCGACAGGTCGTTGTCGATCAGGCCGAGCAACTTGAGATTGACCAGCAAGAGGTCCATCTCGGTGTTGCCCGAACGCTCGCCGAGACCCAGGGCGGTGGCGTGCACCCGCGTCGCGCCAGCTTCGATGGCGGCCAGGGTGTTGATCAGGCCCATGCCGCGGTCCCGGTGGCCGTGCCAGTCGATGCCGACGTCCACGCCCAGTTCGTCCACCAGTTGTTTGACGAAACCGACCACACGGCGCGCCCCGTCGGGGGTCGCGTGCCCGCAGGTGTCGCAGATGCACACGCGCTTCGCGCCGGCTTCGATCGCGGCGGTGTAGAGCATGCGGATGTGTTCGGGATTCGCGCGCGTCGTGTCCTCGGTCACGAACATGACCGGCAGACCATTGCCGGCGGCAAACGACACCGCTTCGCGGGAGAGTTGGACCATGCGCTCGATCTCCCAGCCCTCCGCGTACATGCGGATCGGGCTGGAGCCGATGAAGGCGCAGACCTCCACGGGCACGCCGGTTTCTTGCACCAAGTCGACGACCGGCTCGATGTCACTGACCACCGTGCGGCAGGCGACGTTGGGACGGATCGCGAGCGGCTCCATCTCGCGCACCAGGGTGCGGATGTGCATGCGCGCGCGCTCACCCGCCCCGGGCAACCCGATGTCGGCCGTTTGAATCCCGAGCCGGTCCATCAGGTGGATCAGTTCGATCTTTTCCTCCAGCTCCGGGTCGCGGGCGCTGGGGCTTTGCAGCCCGTCGCGCAGGGTCTCGTCGTCGAACTGGATGGCCTGGGCCGGGCGGCTCGGCGCGCTGTTCCAGTCGTGGATCAGGGAGGAACGGTCGATTTCGGTCATGGCTGCGGGCGGTTGTGGGCCGTTCGTGCGGCCCGGGGAAATACTCTAGCATCGCACCGGGCCGGTCGAGGGCGGCCCGCCTCCGCGACTCGTTCCACCCGCATGATCGGGCTTTCCGCAGCCATCCAAGCAGCCCCCTTCGGTCGGGTCGTCGCCGCGAATCCGGGCAGCCGGGCGGCGCTATCGAGCAGTCCCTCACTCGAGGGCCGAGCGTGACGGACTCCCGCCAAAGCCGCGGCGCGTTGCGCACGTGCCTCGCACGCATCGCCCTGGGAGCGGTCCTGGGGCTGGTGACGCTGGCGCTCGTGCGCGCCTTCGTGGGCGACATCTACCGCGTTTCGACCGGCTCCATGCGGCCCACCCTGCAGGCGGGTGACGGCGAACGGGAATACGTGCTCGTGACCTTCGGGCCGCCGCCCGTGCTG
The DNA here is from genome assembly GCA_050480685.1 of Planctomycetaceae bacterium. GTDB lineage: Bacteria > Planctomycetota > UBA1135 > UBA1135 > JBJHAV01. Next base: position 8,739 of record JBJHAV010000041.1, read on the forward strand.
GAGCGACACTCCCTGGTCGTGGTGCGCGAGCACCCCGGCGCGGACGCGCTCGTGAAGCGCTTGGTCGGCCTGCCCGGTGAGGAAATCCTGATTCGGGACGGGGATCTGTTCGTGGATGGGCGCAGGCTGCCTCCGGACGCGCCCAGACACGCGCCCGTGCCGGTCTTCGACTCGCGCCGACATGCGCTTGCGGACTACTTTTTCCACAGCGACGACGGGCCCGCCAAGTGGCGCATGTCGGATCGCGCCGCGGAGCTCGACGCCCTCCAACTCGAACGGGGCAGCGACGCCGGACTGCTTTTCCTGCACAAACCGCTGCTCGACGATCGCATCGACGCGCGCGGCGAACGGGTGCCCGGGCGAGCCCACGTGGGGGATGCGTTGCTGGAGCTGCGGGTGCGCGTCGACGAATCGTCCGAGGTAGGCGGGCACCTGCGCCTGCGTTTGCTGGAGCGAGGCGATACCTTCGAGTTCGTCCTGACCCTGGGCCCGGGCGGGGGCCCCGCCCTCGCGAGGCTGGAGCGCCGGCCGGGCCCCGACGGCTCGCCCCGCGAGGATTTGGCCGAAACCGCCGTGGATCTGCCCATGGGGGAGTGGATCGAGCTGCGCTTCGCCAACCTCGACAACCACCTGATCGCCGCCTCCGAAGAGCTCGGCCTGCGGCTCGTGGTCGACTACGGGGAGAACCGTCCCTGGGCCGGCAGCTTTCTGACCGGCAGCCCCAGTGTCGGTCCGCGCGTGGCCTTCGGCGGCGAGGGAGTGCGCGCGCGTTTCGAGGCCGTCCGCCTGTCCCGGGATCTGAGTTGGTTCGAGCAGGGCGAGTACGCGGTGCAGGGGCCCCTGCGCCTGGGTCCGGGGGAAATTTTCGTGCTGGGCGACGACTCCGCGGCCAGTCGCGACAGCCGCCAGTTCGGCCCCCTGCCCCTCGCGGGGATCGTCGGGCGCCCGCGCCTGGTCGTGTGGCCCCCGGGGCGGATCCGGACCCTGGAAGAACCCGCCGGGGGCTGGCCGTGAAATCGCCGCTCCGGGGCCGGCGGGACGGAACCGGGGAAGCGGCGGGCGGTTCGAAGCGGGCGATGGCCAGGGGCGAACAGGCACCCCGGCGGGGTCCCCGGGGGGGGCAGCCGGCGGAGGACGGATCCGGGGGGATCGGATCCGCGCATCCCTTCGCGGCCGGCGCCGGCGACGTCGAAGGCGAGGGCCTGCCCGAGGACCCGGGCGCGCGCTGGATGGTGGCCTGGTGCCGGGGGGACGAAGCGGCCTTCGATCGCCTGGTGGAGCTCTACACCCCCAAGGTTTGGGCGCTGATCACACGCTTCGGCGGACCCGGCCCCCAGCGCGAGGACCTGGTGCAGGAGGTGTTTTTGCGGCTCCTCCGCCTGCGCGACCGCTACGAGCCCACCGCGCGCTTCCAGACCTTCCTCTTCCGCATCGTCTTCAACCTGTGCGCCAACGCGCGCGCCCGGGCGGGCACACGCCGCGGCGCCAGTTGGGAGGACCTGGTCGGCGAGGACGGCGGCGGCGAGCGCGAACCCGCGGATCCGCGTACCCCGGCGCCGCCGGAGTGGTTGGAGCGCCGCGACGCCGCCGAACTCGTGCGCGCGGCGATCGACGAGTTGCCCGCCAATCAGCGCATGGCGGTGATGCTCGCGCGCTACGAAGAAATGCCCTACGCGGAGATCGCGCGCGTCCTGGGCTCCAGCGAGAAGGCGGTCAAGTCCCTCATCCACCGGGCGCGCGAGAAACTGCGCGCGCGCCTGGCCCCCCTGCTCGAGGAGGACCCGGCGTGACCCCCTGCGACCTGTTCCGCATCCGTCTGGAGGCTTGGCTGCTTGCCCCGATGGAGGCCGGCCCCCGGGCCCGATTGGAGGCCGATCCGCACCCGGCGGCCTGCCCCCGTTGCCGCACCCTGTTCGAGGGGGAGACGGCCTTGGAGCACCTCCTGGCTGAGGTTGGGTCCGGCGAAGCGCCGCCCGCCGGTCTGACCCGTCGGGTGCTCGCGCGCCTGGAGGCGGCCCGGGATGTGGCGCCCTTGGGTGCGGCCCTGGATCGGCTCGTGGTGGACCCGAGCCCCGCGGGTTTGGCGCAGCGCGTGTTGGCCGAGTTGGCGGATGCGCGGGCGGTCGAACCCTGGCTTGCGCGCTTGCCCGAGCCGGAGCCCCCGCCGGCGGATCTGGTCGAGCGCATCCGCGAGGGTGTTCGCGCGGCGGACGGGGAGCGCCACGCGCCCTCCCGGGCGGTGCCGGCGGGTCCCCGGCGCCTGCGTTCCGTGCTCCCGGTCCTCTTGGCCGCCGCGGCGGCGCTGCTCCTTTGGTTCGGCCCCTGGTCTTTTGCGCCCGGGCCCGGCGAAGTCGAGCCGCGCCTGGCCGGGGGCGGCGCCGAGGATCCCTCCCGGGAGCTGCTGGCGGCCCTCGACCTGCTCGAGGATTGGGATCTGCTGGTCGGCGAACGGGAGTTGGCCCTCCTGCTCGGCGGGCTCGACGAGTTCGACCTGTGGCTCCTGGAGAGCGAGTCGGAAGACGAGCTCCCGTCCGGTGAGCCGGCCGGCGGGGAGAGGGTGCGCTGATGGGCCCGCGCTTCGATTCGAAGGGGTCGGTCGCGGGCCGCTGGCCGGCTGCGCTGACCCTGCTCCTGGCGCTCCTCTGGGTCGCCCCGTGGGCCAGCGGGCTCGCCCCGCGCTCGCAGGGTCCCGATCTGGACGCGGCGCGCGCCCGCTGGGCCGAACTGGACCCGAGCGAACGCCGACTCCTCAGCGAGCGCTTCCGCCAGTACCAAGAGCTATCGCCCGAGGCGCGCCAAGCCCTCGAACGCCGCGCCCTCGAACTGCGCCGCCACCGCGATCGCCTGGTCGAGCGCCTGCCCGCCGAGTGGTGGGACCAGGGCCCCGGCCGCGCCGCCAGGGGCCGCGCGGATCGGGCATGCCACCACACCGATCCGTTCCTGCGCGGTTGGCAGCGCGAGGGCGCCCGCTTCGACGGGCGCTCCCTGGAGCGCCGTTTGCCTCGGGAGCTGCGCGAGCGTTTGGAGGCGGCCGCCCCCGGCGAGCGCCCCCTGGTGATCGAAACCTGGCGCAACGAACGCGAGGCGCGCTTCCTGGAACGCGCGCTGGTGGAGCTCCGCGCGAGCCTGGAGCTCGCCCCCGAGCGCGTCGAAGCCCTGCGGGCCATGGATTTGGAGACCCGCCGCGCCGAGCTCCTGGCCCTGCGCCGCGAACATTTGCGCCGGCAGGTGGCGGCCGGAACGGCGGGCGGTTTCCTCGAACCCGAGCGCTGGGCGGCGCTCGAAAACCTGGGCGACCGCGAGTTCTTCGCCGCCTGGCGCGAGGAGGCTCGGCTGCACTTTGCCCAGCGCATCGAAACCCTGCGCGGCGCCTTTTCGGAGCGCGGTGCCACCGCCCGCGGGTCGGAACCCCGGCCGGAGTTGCTCGAAGCCCTCGAAACCCTGCTCGACGGGCCCGACGGCCGGCGCGCGCGGTTGGCCCTGTTGAGGCCGGAGCCGGGCGAGGGCCTGGCCGAAAGCCTGGCCCGCCACCCGCGACTCACGGCCGAGGCGCGCCGTGTGTTGCTCGACGCCGAAGCGGGTGAGGTGCTCGAAGCCCTCTGGCACCTGGCCCCCCGGCGACCCTCCAACGCGGCGGAGGAACCCGGCGGGCCCCTTCGGCGCCCGGGGATGGGCCCGAGGCCCCCGCGCGCGCAGACGCCGCCCGCCGGCGACCCCCGGCCCGGGGATTGATGGGGCCGGGGGATCGAGGGGCCGGCGCCCGCGCCGTTTTTTGAGCCCCCCAGGCGTTCGGTTCGCCCCCGCGCCCGGCTGCTCCTTCCGGCGCGGGACGCATCTCCGGAAGGAACGCCGAACTCCACCGGAACCCAGAGGCCGCCCGCGCGCATCTGCCTACCTCACTCCTGTCCGACGCTCGAAGGAGCCGCCGACCTGACCGGGTCGACGGCTCCTTCGGCTTGGATCGGCCCCGGCTAGACTCCGCCCGTGTTGCCCCCCGCGTCCGAGTCCACCCCCGGGCCTGCCCGCGGCGCGCGCGAGGCCGCCGGGGATCGTTTTTTCGTGCGCGCCCTCGGCGTCGACCAGGTGCTCGCTTTCGCGGGGCCGCCGATCGACCTGCGCAGCCCCTCCGAGTTCGCCGAGGACCACCTGCCCGGGGCGGTGAACGTGCCGCTCTTCGACGACCAGGAACGCGCCCTAGTCGGCACCCTCTACCGGCAGGTGGGGCCGGAGGAAGCCCATCGGGAGGGCCTGAGGCTGACGCGCGCCAAGGTCGCCGACCTGGTGGAGCGCATCGCGGGCCGATCCGGCCGGTCGCTGGACCGGGCCCACCTGGAGGCCGAGGTGGAGGCCATCGGACGCGGTGGGGTGACGGCCATGGAAGCGCGCTTGACCGCGCGCACCGACCCGTCCGGGCCGGCGCCGGTGCATGTGCTGTGTTGCTGGCGAGGGGGCCTGCGTTCGCGCAGCGTGGCGGCGCTGCTCGATGCCCTGGGGGTCGGACCCGTGGCGGTGCTCGCCGGGGGGTACAAGGCCTATCGCCAGCACGTGGTGCGCGCCCTGGCGGCCTGGCGGCCGCCGCCGGCCTTCGTGCTGCGCGGTTTGACCGGCGCGGGCAAAACCCTGGTGCTGAGGGCCCTGGAGGCGCATCGGCCGGGCTGGACCGTGGACTTGGAAGCGCTGGCGGGGCACCGCAGTTCGATCCTGGGGCGTGTCGGCCTGCAGCCCCGCAGCCAAAAGGCCTTCGACAGCGCCCTTTGGACGCGCATGCGCGCGGGCTTCCCGGCCGGGCTCGTGGTCTACGAGGGGGAAAGCCGCAAGGTCGGCGACATCGTGCTGCCCGAGCGGCTCTGGACCAACCTGGAAGGCGGCGTTTCGATCGCGCTGGAGGCTCCCCTGGAGCGCCGCGTGGAGGTGCTGCTGGACGACTATCTGGCAACGGAGGGCGCGCGCGAAGCTCTGCGGCCGGGTTTGGCGTTCCTGGAGACGCGGCTGGGGCGAAACCGCTACCGGGGCGTGTTGACCGGGCTCTTGGAGGCGGGGCGCGACGCGGAGCTGTGCGAACTGTTGTTGCTGCGCTACTACGACCCGCTCTACCTACATTCGGAGGGCAAGCGCGCGCTCGCCGTGGGTTTCGACTCGTCGGACCCGGAGGCGGCGGCACGGGCCGTGGCGGAGTGGATCGAGGGTCCGGGCGCGCGGTACGCGGGCCTGCGGCCGGCTCCGTGATCTGGGCCGCTCTGCCGCCTAACCCGATGCCCCGAAGCGCCGGCGGGAGAAGCGCGGCTCGCCGTCCGCTTCCAGGAAGTCGGCGATTTCCCAGGCGGGAGCCTTCGGGGAGACGAGCTCGCCGCGGCGGGCCAGCTCCACGAAACGCTCGCGCCGCGGGAACGCGCGCGGGTCGGCGCCGCGCAGGGCGCTTTGCATCTGCGTGTCGAGCACCCCGGGCGAGTAGCTCAGGACCGCCACGTCCCGGCCGGCGAGTTCGGGATTCTCCGCCAACTCCTCGCCCAGGACGGCGCCGGCCATGTCGAGGGCGGCCTTGGTCTGGCAGTAGCCGCTCCAGCCGGGGTAGGGCGTGGCGGCGGCGCCGCTGGAGACGTTCACGATGCGCAGGGGCCGATCCCCGGCGGCGCGCAGGGCCCAGCCCATCAGCCAGGCCGGAACCGCGGCTCCCCCCACCAGGCCGGCGACGAGTGTGTCCATGGTGAGGCCCTGGGTGGGCTCGATGGCGAGTCTCGCCGCGTTGTTCACCAGCGCGAAGCGGGCAGCGCGAGCGGGCGATCCGGCGAGCAGGTCCGCGAGACGCTCCTCCAGGCCCTCTGGCTGTTCCAGATCGAAGCTGAGGTGCCGGTAGCCGCTCGCGCGCGGCGCGAGATCGGCTCCGCTGCGGGCCAGACCGAGCACTCGCCAGCCGCGCGCGCAGAGTTCTTCCGCCACGGCGCGACCGAGGCCGCGGGTCGTGCCGGTGACCAAAGCCAGGGGTGTTTCCATCGTTCTTCGGGGTTCCGGCGGACCTGGGGGGCGCCGCGCTTGTGGACCCGCCTAGGGGGCCCTATTCTGCTACCGGTCGAAACGCGGCGCGCATGGTCGCGCGCGCTTTCCCATCCCCAGCGATCCTTCGGGCGCCCCCCAGCCACCAGCCAGCATGTGCGGATTTCTCGGCATCTACGGTCCGGAAGGGGTCGACGTAGCCCACGAGATCCACGAGGGCCTGCTGGCGATCCAACACCGCGGGCAGGACGCGGCGGGCATCACCACCTTCACCGAAACCTTCCACTGCGTGAAGGGCTTCGGGCTGGTGCGCGACGTGTTCACCGAGCAGAACATGCCCAGCCTGCGCGGCAACCTGGGCGTCGGCCACGTGCGCTACCCCACCGTCGGTGTCGGTCGCGTGGAGGACGCCCAGCCGTTCCACATGAACTTCCCGGTGGGCATCGCCATGGCCCACAACGGCAACGTCACCAACTTCGAGGAACTGCGCAAGTCCCACTTCCTGAGCAACGGGACGCGCCTCAACAGCTCCTGCGATCTGGAGGTGATCCTGTTCGTTTTCGCGCGCGCGCTTTCCGAGCGCCTCAAGCGCGGGGCGAAGGTCGAAGCCGAAGACGTTTTCGCGGCCGTGCAGGCGGTCTTCCGCGAGGTGCGCGGCGCCTATTCGGTGGTGGCCACCCTGCCCGACGTGGGCATGGTCGCCTTCCGCGACCCCTTCGGCATCAAACCGATCTGCTTCGGCTCGCGCACGGATGAGTTCGGTCCGTCCTTCGCCTGCGCCAGCGAAAGTGTGGTGCTCGACGTGATCGGCTACGAACACCAGTTCGACCTCGATGCCGGCGAGGCGGTTTTCGTCTCCGCGGACCGCAAGGTCTCGCGCCGCAAGCTGTCGGACAAACCCCACCGGCCCTGCATCTTCGAGTGGGTTTATTTCGCGCGGCCGGACTCCAACCTGGACGGCATGAGCGTCTACAAGACGCGCATGCGCTTCGGCATCGCCCTGGCGGAGCAGTGGTTGCAAGCCGGCGCTCCGATCCCCGATGCGGTGGTGCCGATTCCCGATTCGTCGCGGGACGCGGCCATGGCCATGGCGGGCCGCATGGGGGTTCCTTACCGGGAAGCGCTGGTCAAGAACCGCTACATCGGGCGCACCTTCATCATGGCCGGGCAAGGGGCTCGGCAGAGCTCCGTGCGCCGCAAGCTGAACGCCATCCAAAGCGAGTTCGAGGGCCGTGATGTGTTGCTGGTCGACGATTCGATCGTGCGCGGCAACACGGCCCGCCGCATCGTGCGCATGGTGCGCGAGGCCGGTGCGCGCAAGGTCTACTTCGCGTCGTGCAGCCCGCCGCTGATCTCCCCCTGCCCCTACGGCATCGACATGGCGACCAAGACCGAGTTCCTCGCGTCGGGCCGCACGGTCGCCGAGGTGGCCGAAGCGCTGGAGGTCGATCACCTGCTCTACCTGGACCGCGAGGCGATGAACCAGGCCGCGCGCAGCGACAACCCCGCGGTGGAGGGTTTTTGCAACGCGTGTTTCACGGGGGACTACCCGACCGGGGACATCACCATGGAGGTGCTCTCCGCCATCGAAGGCGAGCGCCTCGACAGCCAGCGGGTGCTGCCCTTCAGCTCCGCCGCGGCCCGGGTCGGCCCGGCCGGCAAGTAGCCCGCGGGGTCGCTGCCGGAGGCTGCGGCTAGGGGTGGGCTGCGCAGCGGCGGTGACGCCCCGGGGCCCTTTCGGGGCGACTTCCGGGTGGGGCCGGGGTCCCCTGGGCCGGGTAGGATTCGCCGGCCGCGGTCCAAAGCGACCCCGGCCGCCGACCCGATGCGCATCCTGATCACGTCCCCCGTCTTCCCCCCGGACCTGGGCGGGCCCGCCGTCTACGTGCCCAGCATTGCCCGGTTCCTCATGGACCGCGGGCACGAGGTCAAGGTCGTCGCCTTTTGCTCCGACCCGGAGCCCAAGGGCCATCCCTTCCCGGTGATCGCCATCTCGCGGGGGCCCTTGCCCCTGCGCTATCTGAAGGCGTTTTTCGCCGTGCTGCGCGAGGCGAAGGACGTGGATGTGGTCTATGTGCAAGAGCACCTGGCCCTGCTCCACGTGCTGGCCGCGAAGCTGCGTCGCAAACCTTGCGTGATCCGCATGATGGTCGACGGCGCCTGGGAGATCAGCCACCGCAAGGGTTGGATCGACGGGGACGACATCGTCACCTTCGAGACCAAGGACTACGGCTGGAAGGTCAAGCTGGTGCGCGCCTTGCAGCGGCGCTGGTGGGCCGGATGCCGGGCGATCGTGTCCTGCTCCGAGTTCTTGCGCCAGATCGCGATCCAGCGCTACGGCGTGCCTCCGGGCAAGGTCGTGCGCATCCACAACGCGCACCACGGACCGGACGCGGCTTCCCTGCCGGCCGACCCGGCGGAAGCCAAACGACAGCTCGGCCTCGACCCCGGGGCGAGGTACCTGTTGACCATCTGCCGCCTGATGGTCTGGAAGCGTGTCGACGGCATCCTCGAGGCCCTCGCCGGTCTGCCCGAGGACGTGCATCTTCTGATCGCCGGGGACGGGGACATGCTCGAGCCCTGGCGCGAGCTGGCCCAACGCCTCGGGGTTGGGCACCGGGCCCATTTCCTCGGCAACGTGCCCCACGCCCGGATCCCCCTGCTTATCCGGGCCGCGGACGTTTTTGTCCTCAACAGCGAATACGAGGGCCTCAGCCACACCCTGCTCGAGGTGATCACCCTGGGCACCCCGGCCGTGGCGACCGGGGTCTGCGGCAACCCCGAGGTCGTGGAGGACGGGGTGAACGGCCTCCTGGTGCCGCCCAAGGACAGCGCCGCGCTGCGTGCCGCGATCGATAAGTTATTGTCGGACAAGGACTTACGTGATCTCTACGCGGCTGCCGGCCAGGACAAAGCGCGCATCTTCACCCGCGAGGTCACCTTCCCCGAAGTGGAGGGTGTGTTGCGCCGGGCCGCGGCGGGCGAGGATTTTTCCACGGCTTCCTGACGGCCCGGGCCCCCTCCCGCCGACAAGGTCGGTCGGGTAGAGTGTCTTAGGAATTCGCACCTCGGTCCCTCGGAGCAGGCAAGAATCTCCCCCTCCCGGGAGAGTCCGAATCGCTCCAGGGCTCCAAGCGTGGGAAGCTCCCCGAACACCCCCTCCGACGGTTCTCCGCCCGGTCCGCACTCCATTCACTGCGCCATGAAGGTCCTGTTCATCGACGAGTACCTGCCCCAAGAGATGCTCGGCATCATGTGGCTCGGCCGCGCCATCAAGGACGCGGGCCACGACGCCAAGGCGCTGTTCATTCCGGACCGCGACTGGGTCCAGAAGCTCGTCGAGTACAAGCCCGACGTGGTGTGCTTCAGCGTCACCACCGGCATGCACCTTTACTTCGCGGACATCAACCGCAAGGTCAAGGCCGCGCTGCCCGGGGTCTTCACCATGGCGGGCGGGCCGCACCCGACCTTCAGCCCGGAGTACGTCGAGCAGGGCGAGTTCGACGCCGTCTGCCGGGGCGAGGGCGAGGACGCGATCGTGGAGCTCCTGAACCGCATGCAGAAGGGCGAGGACTACCTCGACACCATGAACTTCTGGTTCAAGGACCCGAAGTCCGGCGAGGTGATCAAGAACTGCCAGCGGCCCCTGCGGCAAAACCTCGATGAGTTGGGCTTCCCCGACCGGGAAATCATCTACGACGCGGGTGAGATCTACCGCAACAGCGACCGCAAGGTGTTCGTCACCCAGCGCGGTTGCCCGATGAACTGCTCCTTCTGTTTCCACCACGCCTGGAAGGGCAAGGTCTACGGGGCGAAGAACAAGGAGTACGTGCGCAAGCGCTCGGTCGACCACGTGATCGCCGAGATCAAGGCGGTGCAGGCCAAGTACCCGCTGAAGTTCGTGCACTTCCTCGACGACATCTTCAACCTGAACAACGCCTGGCTCGAGGAGTTCTGCGAGCGCTACCCGAAGGAGGTCGGCCTGCCGTTCGACGTCATTTTGATGGCGAACATGACGACCGAGCGCCACATCGAGCTCCTGCGCAAGGCGGGTTGCGTCTACGCGCGCATCGCCATCGAGGCCGCCAGCGACTACGTGCGCAATGCGGTCTTCCGCAAGAACACGACCCGCCAGCAGCTCACCGACGCCGCCGGGTGGATCAAGAAGAACGGCATCCGGCTGGGCACCCTGAACATGCTCGGGGGCCCCGGCGGCACGATGGAGGACGAACTCGACACCCTGCGCCTCAACATCGAGTGCAAGGCCGACCACCCGTTGGTGTCGATCATGCAGCCGTACCCCGAGTTCGACATCGCCGACATGACGAAGGGGATGGGCTACGCGGTTGCGGGCTATGACGACTTCCCCGAGAAGTTCAACCGCACCGCGTCGATCGAGTTCGAGCACAAGCACCAGATCGAGAACCTGCACAAGCTCTTCCCGATCGTCGTGCGCTTCCCGTGGCTCATGCCGATCGTGCCCGCGGTCATCCGCCAGCGCTGGCTCGCCAAGCCGCTCCTGATCATGTACATGCTCTGGAGCGAGTACCTGGTGGCGGAGCAAGCCAAGCTCTACGCCCACGCCCAGGGGCTCGGTGGCCCGCGTTATTGGGCCGGCGTCGACTTCGTGCGCCGCCTCGGCACCAAGGGTGTGCTGCGGGTCTACCAGGTGCTCTTCGCCCGCTTCGTGGATCGCTTCACCGGCTCCAACAAGCTGGCACTCAAGCTCCAGATGGGCGATGAGCGCGTGATCGCCCACATGGACTGACAGGCCGGGTAGAAGTCTGCTGGGCCTGGCCACCTGGCCTGTCAGGTGCCGTTTGGGCCGCCATCCGGCGGCCACAGAGTGTGGGAAGGTCGCTGCGCGACCTTTTCTTCCCACACTCTGACAGGCCGGGTAAAAGTCTGCTGGGCCTGGCCACCTGGCCCTCTCATGGAAGGTCGCGGGGAAACCTGCTCGGCCCACCCGTAGTACTTGTCCGTGTGCCGTTGGACCGGCGGCCGGGACGGGACGTCTTTGACGGGCCTCGGCTCCCTCCCTGGGGGCCGGGGCCCGCGGTCGATCCGGGGGAAGGCCGCGGGACCCTTCCCGGAGGTTGCGCGGGCTGGAGAGGCGCTCCGGGAGCCCCGGGGAACGCCCCGGGCTGGGGGGCGGAGCCGAGGGGGGGCAAGGGCCCCGGGGGTTCGCGGGTGGTGCGCCGGACAGGATTCGAACCTGTGACCTTTGGCTCCGGAGACCAACGCTCTATCCAGCTGAGCTACCGGCGCCGCGAAGGGGAGGGAGTATGCGCGGCGCCGCCGCGGGGGGCAAGGGAACGGGGACCGTCCGACGAAATCCGCACCCCGCGGGGCCGCGAAGGGTTACACGATCCCGGTAGGTCGACTAGACTCAACGATGCCCTGATCCCCTGGGGCACGCGCCCACCGCGCAGTCAAGACCATGGCCATTGAACTCCCTCGGAACTTCTTGCCGCGCAGGGTCCCCGTAGCGGGGCCCGCCGCGGCGGTTTTGGCGGCCGCAGCGACCGCGTTCGGCCTGGCGGCCGTCCTGGGACCGCGACCGAGCCTCGAGGCCAGCCACGCCGGCTGGGGCCAGGACACGGACCAGGACGGCCTGAGCGACGCATTGGAGCGAGTTCTCGGCCTGGATCCCCTGTTGCCCGACACCGACGGGGACGGTTTTCCGGATGCGCTG
>JBJHAV010000042.1:0-20231 GCA_050480685.1 Planctomycetaceae bacterium
GGCCACGGCCCTGCGGCTGCTGTGGAGCGCCCGCCGGTACCCGCGCACGGCCGGCGCGCTGCTCTTCGCCGCCCTCGCCCTGGTTGCGGCGACCGCCATCTCCCTGCGGGCCGCGGGCCAGGCCCGGGCGGCGGAGCGCACCGAACGCGCCCAGCGCGAGGTCGCCCAACACGCCTTGACCGCCCTCGTGCGGACCCTGGCTCCCGCGGACCCCCGCCAGGTGAGCGACCCCCAGGAGGCGGCCGAGGCCCTAGAGGAGTTGGAGACCTGGCTGGAGGAGACGGCCGGAGTGTCCCCGCTGGTCCACGGCCACCTCTCGGACCTGATCGGAGGGCGAGCCCTGGCCTTCGGGGACCTAGCGAAGGCGGAGTTGCACCTGGAACGCTCCCTGGCGCTGTGGCGGGCGGCCCAGCCCCCCCAGCACATGGCTCTGGCCGCGGCGCTCGGGCGCATGTCGACCCTGCGGAGCTACCGCGGACAGTACCCCGAGGCCCTCCAGAAGGCCCGTGAGGCGGTGGCCGTGCTGCGCGCCGATCCGGCGGCCTTCGCCAGCGGCGGGGTGCGCGCCCTGGATGGGATGGCGGCCCTGGAGCTGATCGCGGGCGATCTCGCCCGGGCGGAGGAGGCCCACGGGGAAATCCTGGCCCTGCTCGGGGAGCAGCGGGAGGAGCCTTCCTTGGCCGGCGCGCGCCTGGCTCGCCTAGAAGGGCAAATAGCCTCCGCCCGCGGCGACCACGGGCGCGCGGCCGACGCCTTCGAACGGGCCCTCGCGGAGTTCAAAGAGGTCCTAGGTGGGTCCCATCTGACCAGCCTCGGGGTTCGGTCCCTGCTGGGGCAGAGTTTGCTCCGCCTCGACCGGTATTTTGAGGCAGTGAGTCATTTAGAGGTTGTTTACGAGTCACATAAGCAGCGTTTTGGGCGCGACCACCGGGACACACGCACGGCCCTGGGCAACCTGGCCTCACTCGAATTGAAGCGACGCGACTTCGGGCTGGCCGCGCACCTATACCGGGAGCTGGTCGAGGCCGAAGCGCGTGCCGATGACTCGGACCCCGTGCAGCGCCTGATGATCCGCCACAGCCTCGCCCTGGCCCTGCGGCAACTGGGTCGGACCGATCGAAGTGCGCTGGAGGAGGCCCTGGCGATCGCCCGGGAAGATCGTCGGGCCTGGTCGGTCCTTGGCCTAGGGGAGCACGGGACGGCCCTGGCCCTGCGGGGGGCGCTGGGGCTCGTGCTTGCGGACCTGGGACGGCTGGAGGAGGCGCGCGAGGAACTGGAGTCCCTGTACGCGGATCGCGTGCGGGTCGAGGGTGCGGACGATCCGCACACCCTTTTGACCCTGGACAGCCTCAGGAAGGTGGTGGAGCGCCAGGGGGACTTCGGCTATGCGGCCGACTTGGCCCATCTGCACGCCTCTAGCCGGGCGCGGGTCCACGGGACGGGGGATGCGAGGTACCTCGCCGCCCATGGGGAAGCCGTGCGTTTGGCGCTCCTAGCCGGTCGCACCGAGCCGGTCGGCGAAGCGCCCTGGGACCTGGGCCCGATCCCCCTGGGGGAGTTGCGAGCAGTGCCCGGGCCGGCGGCCCCAGCCGGGCACAAAGCGGACGATTAATTCCCGGACCCGTCTTCGGGCGGTTCGAGCAGCGCGGAAAGGCGGGCCAGGGCCCGATGGAGCGACACACGCACCGCTTCTTCGCTCTTGCCGAGTTGGTCGGCGATCTCCCGGCGCGACAGGCCGGCGACCCGGGCCAGCAAGATCAGTTCCCGCTGGGGCTCGTCGAGCCGGTCGAAGGCGGCTTCGATGCGCTCCAGCTCTTCCCGCGCCAAGGCGACCTGACTCGGGCTGGCGAAAGCGCCGTAGTGCCCGAGCACTGCCCGATCGCCGGCCAAGTCGGGTTCCGCATCCACGTTCCGCCCCGCATCCCGCCGCTGCGCTCGCCAATAGGCATCGCGCGCGACGATCTTGCGCAGGGCCGCCGTGTAGAGCCAGTGGCGGAAAGGGCCTTCCCCGCGGAATTCGAAGCGTTCCAGGCCGCCGAGCAACTCCCGACAGACCGACTGCACGATGTCGCGGGTTTCCTCGTGGGCCCGCACGGCCCGGCCGGCCTTGAGCCGGACGTAGGCCTCCAGCCCCGGCAGGTGGCGTTCGAGTAGTTGCGCGATGGCCTCCCGATCGCCGTGTTGGGCACGCTCGTAGAGCATGCCGTCGGAGGCGGGGACGTTTTCGGCCGAGGGCTCCATCGGGGTGCGGGCGCGTGGATGTTCCATCCTAGGCGCCAAAGCGGGATGGGGCCCGCCGGGGCTGAAGGAATCGGTTCCCCGCCCTAGCCCGCCGCTCTCACACCCAGCCCTCGCCAAGCAGTCTCTCGGCGATCTGGAGCTCGTCCGGCAAGGGCAAATCCGCCGCGGTGACCAGGCGGGTGGGGCTGTGGCCCAGGCCGGCCAGGGAGCGGGCGGCGTCGGCCGTCCGGATCAGGTCCAGAACCCGGTCCTCCAGTCGGCGATAGGGGGCCGGCTCGAAGTGCAGTTCCGGGCGACCGTGGGCGATGCCCTCCCAGTCGAGATCCTGGCTTTCCCCCAGCGGGCCCACGTCGATGCGCAGCTCCGACCTGGCCGGGGCGATCAAGGACCTAGCCAGTAGGCCCCGAAGCCGAACGCCGTCATGGGCGCGCAACCAGAGCTCCGCTACTTCTGCCCCCGGCAGGGAGAGTTCCGCCCTGGGGAAGACGAGCAGGTGCCGGGGCACCCGTCCCATGGCCCCGATCCGCTCGCGCCACCAAGCGGCATCGAAGAGCAAAGGATGTAGGGAACACGTCGAAGTGGCCAAGATTGGACCGGGAGCCCGAATCGGGCCCTCACCGAACGCCGGGGGATCGGAAATTCCGGGGTAATCCGTCCACCCAGGCCCGGGGTGGCGATGGGCCCTGCCCGGGGCGCCCTTGGGTATGCTCGCGGGCGGGCGGTCCCCGGCGCGGACGTGATCCGTACGTTCGGGCGGCCGAGGTCCGGGAATCCACGGCGCCCTGCGTCGTAACGGCCAGGCTCCAGTCCCCTACCATCCCCTCGTCGACCCGCCGGGGCCCCACGCCCGGCGCTCGACTTCCGTCGTCTCACGTCCCGGCTGCCAGTCACTGGCACGCGGTTCACCCCCCAGGTCGCTCCCCTACGCTCCCAGGCGGAGCCGAGGGCCGGCCGGTCTCCCCACGCGCAATGCCGATCGCTCTCCTCCTCGCTGCGCCCAGCCTGCTGCTGGGGGTTCTCGCCACACCGTTCGCGGGTCCCCCGCCCGTCCCCGCCCTAGCCGCACCCGGGTCGGTCCATCCCGGGGTCGGCCCGGAAGAAGAAGCCGAGCAGGTTTTGCTGGTGCGCGCGCGGCGGGTGATCGTCAGGCCGGGCACGGTGCTGGAGAACGCCGCGGTGCTCGTCCAGGACGGGCGCATCGCGGCGGTGGGGGTCGGCTTGGAAGCCCCGGACGGCGCCAAGGTGCTCGACACCGAAGTTTTGTGCGCCGGCTTCATCGACCCCTGGTCCCGGCTCGGTGTGGATCCGGGCAGCCTGTCGGACCGCACGACCACGGCGTCTACCTCCTCGGTGGACGCCCTCGACCCGTTCCTGCACGAACTCCAACGCCACCAGGCCCTGCGTTCGGGAGTCACCTCGGTTCGGGTGCACATCGGCCGCCTCGGCCGGATCGGCGGGCTGGGAGCCTTCGTCCGCAACCTGCCCGAGTCGGACTTGGAGCAGGCGGTGCTGGTGGAGGATGCGGCCCTCACCACGGCCCTCGGCGTGCAGCCCGGCCAGGACGTTTTCCAGCGCCTAGAGGAGGTCGACCGACTGATCGTCGAGCTCGAACGCGGCCGGCGCCACCGGGAAGAAGCCCTCAAGTACCGGGACGACCTGGCGGCCTGGCAGAAGGCCATCGCCGAGTCCGAAGCGGAGCTGGAACGAGAGTTCCGCCGGGCCAAGCGCGAGCGGGATCGGGAGATCGAGCAGGCCAAGGAGCGCGGGCGCGAGTTTCGCGAGAAGCGCTACCGCGAGGACAACAAGCCGCGCCAGCCGCGCTTTGACCCGGACGGCGAGGTGTTGGCCCGTGTGGTGCACGGGGAATTGCCCCTGATCGTCGAAGTCGATCGCGCCCAGGAGCTGCGCGCGCTGCTCGCCCGGACCGAAGCCTACCCGCGCCTGCGCCTCGTGATCGCGGGCGCCACCGACGCGCGCCTCTTCTCCGAGGACTTGGCTCGCCGCCGGATTCCGGTGATCGTCGTCCCCGCGCGGCGCGGCCAAACGGCCGGCTTCGATCACGACGAGCTGTCCCTGGCGGTGGACCTGGCGGAGGCGGGTGTGCCCCTGCTGCTCGGCAGCGGAGGCATGGACCCCGATTGGGTCCGCGAACTGCCGCTTCTGGCCGGTATCGCCGTTGGTCGCGGGCTGGATCCCGATGCCGCCCTGGCGGCCCTGACGACCCTGCCGGCCCGTGTGCTCGACCTCGGCCACCGCCTCGGCAGCGTCGAGCGCGGCAAGGATGCGGACCTGCTGCTGCTTTCCGGCGATCCTTTCGCCGCGGGCACCCGGGTCGAACGTGTCCTCGTCGCCGGCCGGCCGGTCGCCCCCTGATCGATCGTGACGGCCGAACCCCGAAGCCAAACCGGCGTGATGCACGCCTCGGCTCGGCGGCCGAAGCCGGCCGAGGGAGGCGCCCCGCGGCACCTCCCCGCCACTTGAATCCGCGACTCCCTTCCTTTCGCACACCCCAGCGAGACCCAGCGCCCATGCTTTCCCTTCTGACCCCCGTCGCGTTGTTCGCGGCCTATGTCGCCGCGCCGGCGGCCTTGGCGCCCGCGCTGGGCGGCGAGCCCGGACTCGCCCCCCAGGCGCGACAGGCGCCCCCCGCGCTCGTGGTGCGCGCGCCGAAGATTCACCTGGGCGACGGCCGCGTGGTGGAAGGCGGCGCCCTCGTGGTTTCGGGCGGCAAGGTCCAGGCGGTCGGCGCGGACGTGGCCGTACCCCAGGGTGCCCGCGTGCTGGAGCACGACGGCCCCGTGACGGCAGGCTTCGTGCTGGCCCACAGCCATCTGGTTCCGCGCGGCGAGGCCTTCGATGCCACGCGCACGGCGCTGCCTGAAGCGCGCCTTGCGACCGCGTTCCGCGCGAGCTGGCCGGACCTGGAGGACGCGCTGCACGCCGGTGTCACCTCGGTCGTGATCGCGCCCACGCCCCAGAACGTGGTCGGCGGTCAAGCGGCGGTGGTGAAGACCGCGGGCGGCCGGGTGCTGGAGCCCGCGAGTCACTTGACGCTTTCCCTGTCGCGCTTGGCAGCGGACGACACTCGCCCGCCCACGAGTTACGCCGGGTTGGTGCGCGAGATCGAGCGCCACCTGGCCGGGCGCCAAGGTGTCTTCGCGCGCGTGGCCGAGGGCAAGCTGCCGGTCCTGGTCACGGCCAACGATCGGCATGAGGTCGTGCGCGCGGTGGAGCTCGCGGGTCGCACCGGTTTGGTCGGTGCCATCGTCGGAGCTCCCCTGGCGGGCGAACTCTTGGACGTGCTCGCACCCAGCAAGTTGGGCGTGGTGATCGATGCCCCGGGGGCGGGCACTTCCCAGCGCGTGCGTGAGGCCCACGTTGCCTTGGCCCGCTCCGAGATCCCCTTCGCCCTGCGCTGGTCGGAAGCGGAGAACCTGCGCACGGGGCTGGCCGCGCTTTTGCGCGGAGGAGCCGAGCGCGCGCGACTCGAACGCGCCCTGATGGCGGACGGCGCGCGTTTGGCGGGAGTGGCCGGCAAGGTCGGCCTGCTCGAGCGCGGAGCGGACGCGGATTTTGTGCTGTGGAGCGGCGATCCGTTCGAGTTCGGCAGTCGGGTCGTGGCGGTTTACATCGACGGGCAGCGGATCGAAGGAGACAAGCGCTGATGGGCACGCAAATCGAACGGGGTTTCGGGGCCCGGGTGCTGCGCCCGTGGGTCGCCGCTGCTTTCCTTGTGTCCCCGCTGCTTGCGCTTTCCGCGCCGGACACCTGGGCCGATGGGGAAGAGGGACCCAAGCGCAGTTGGACGATCCTCGCCGAGCGGGTCTACACCGCTAGCGGCGACGTGATCGAAGGCGGTTGGGTTTCGGTGGTCGACGGCAAGATCGCTGCGGTCGGCCCGGCTCCGAACGTGGCCGATGGCGAAAACGTGCTGCGCGTGGCGGCGGTCACCCCCGGGTTGATCGACCTGTCGCCGAACATCGATCTGGGCTTCAACTCGGTCGAACAGGAGTCGGAAGTGACCCCGGACGTGCGAGTCGCCCACGCCCTGGATCCCTTCAGCCGGGACTTCGCCAGGGCCCTGCGTTCGGGCGTGACGACAGTCTTGTGCTCGCCGCCCGATGAAAACGTGATCGGCGGTCTTTCGGTGGCCGTCAAGACCGGCGGGGCCGCTTCGATCGCGGCCCGCACGGTGTTGGAGGACGCGGTGCTGCGCGGCAGCTTCGGCACACAGCCATCGCGCCGCAACTCGCCGGCCTTCGGCCGCGCCCGCACGATCTACAACCGCCGCCCGACCACGCGGATGGGTGTCGAATGGCTCTGGCGCAAGAGCTTCTACGAGGCCCACGTGGCGCGTCAGGATGCCCAGCGGGCCTTTCCCGGCGTCGAGCAACTCCATCGGGTCGTCGACGGGGCTCTGCCGCTGATGGTGCAGGCCAGCGCCACCCAGGACATTCGCACCGCGATCTTCTTGAAGGCCGAGTTCGGCATCCCGAACCTCATCCTGGATCACGCCGCGGAGGCCTGGAAGGAGCCCGAGCTCCTGAAGCGCTCCGGCGCCTCGGTGGTTCTGCCGCCCTACGCGTGGAATGGCCGCACGGCCGTCGACCGGGGCCTGCATGCCTGGAACACCGCCGTGCTGCTGGAAGAGCTCGGCGTGACCTTCGCGCTGTCGGCTCGCAATGCCGAGGACGTGGACGAACGCCTGCCGATGCAGGCGGCCTACGCGATCCGCGGCGGCCTCAGCCCCGAGCGCGCCCTGCGGGCAGTCACCATCGACCCGGCGCGCATGATTGGCATCGACGGCCGCGTCGGCAGCTTGGAGGTCGGCAAGGACGCCGACATCGTGCTGTGGACCGGCGAGCCCTTCCGCTTCACCTCCTCCATCGCCGGCGTGATGCTCGAGGGAGAGCTCGTCGTCGATCCGCGTTGAGCCGCGAAAAGCGCGCCCCTGCAACCCCTCTCATGGTCGCCGCCCCGCGGCGCACCGCGTCCTCTGCGAAAGCCCTGATCCCATGACCCACAACCTCTCGAGCGAGCGCGGCCCCCTGGCATGGGCCGCCACCCTGGCGCTGATTCCGCTGCTCGTCCCCGTCGCCCAGGCAAATCCGACCAGCGAGCGGCTCGTCATCGAGGCCGGCCGCGTGATCCAGGACGCGAAAACCGAGATCGTCGACGGTGTCATCGTCATCGAGGGCGGACGCATCGTCGCGGTCGGTCCGCGGGGTGAAGTCGATACCCCCTGGGATGCGCCCGTGATCGGCGGTCCGGAATTCGTCGCCTTCCCCGGCTTCGTGGAGGCGCACTCCTCGAGCGGCATGGACCGGGCGAACGAGAACCTGGACGTGGCGCCGTTCCTCGACGTGCGTGACTCGATCGACCCGATCAACGTGTACTTCGAGGACTGCCGGCGCTGGGGCATCACGACCGTCAACATCCAGCAGGGCAACAACTGTGTGATCGGCGGACAGGGCCGCATCGTGCGCCCGGTCGGGATCACCATCGAAGAGATGACGATTCGCCCGCACTTCGGAATCAAGCTCAGCGCTTCGCCGAAGTCCGGAAAGTCGCGCGCCACCCAAGCTCAGGCGCTGCGCCGGGCGTTCATCGACCTGCGCCTCTACCTGGAGGGACTCGTGCAGGACAAGCGCGACGGCGGGGACCGCGCCCGACGGGAGGCGTTGTTCCAAGGCCGCGAACTGGAAGGCGAGAAGGCCCTCGGCCGCGCCATGGCGGGCAGCGCCTGGCGCGTCGATGGCTTGGAACTGATTCCGCGCGGCGCCATCGACGAGAAGCAGGCTCCCCTGCTCGATCTGGTCGAGGGACGCGGCAAGGCCTTTTTCTGGGCGGGCTCGCCCCGCGAGGTGCACCTGGCCCTGGAGGTCGCCCGCACGAACGGCTTCCTCGACCGCACCACCCTGGTCATCCACCCGAGCTGCTGGAAGGTCGCGGAGTTGATCGCCGAGAGCGGTGTCGCGGTGGTGCTCGAAGGCCCGCTGGTGCACATCGAGCGGGACCCGGAGACCGGGGACGAGACCGAAACGTTCGTGCCCGGCGTGCTGCACGAGAAGGGCGTGCGTTTTGCCCTCTCCTCCCAGAACTCCAGCAGCCAGTCGCTGTGGTTCCAAGCGGCCCGCGCCATCGGCCTGGGCCTCGACCGGCAGGTGGCTTTGGACGCCGTGACGCGGGTGCCGGCCGAAATCCTCGGCATGGGCAAGGACGTGGGTTCCCTGCACGAAGGACGCATGGGCAACGTGCTGCTGCTGAGCGGCGACCCCCTGGCCAACGATGCCTGGGTCGAGGAAGTCGTGATCGAAGGGCAGCGTGTCTATGACCGCCGCACCGACATCCGCAATCGCTACATCTTCGATGGGGTCGAACCCATCGGTGTGGAGGGCGCGGCCCAGGGCCGCTGAGGAATCACCCGATGCTGGCCATCCTGCTCAGTGGACTGATCGCGGCGAGCGCGAGTTCGGCGGCCGCGGCCGAGGGCCCGACGGTGGCCGTTCGCGCCGGCAAGATCCTGGCGGTCGAAGGGGAGCGTGTGCATGAAAACGCGACCCTGCTGATCCGCGGCGGACGCATCGTCGCGATCGGCAGCGACCTTGAACTGCCCCCCGGCACCCAGGTGATCGACTACGGGCCTTCGGCGGTCATCGCGCCCGGATTCCTGGCCGCGGACAGCGGCTTGGCGGAGGGCCCGGCTTCCGATCGCACCGCCGACCCGGGGCTGGACGCCCTGGACGGTTTCGATTTCCACGCCAACTACGCTTCGCTTTTGGCCGGCGGGGTCACCAGCGCCTACATCACGCCGGCCCGCGGCCGTTTGATTGCCGGACGCGGGGCGATTGTCAGGTTGGCCGGCGAAGGCGCCGAAGCCCGCCTGCTGAAGCTCGGTGCCGCCTTGCACGGTGCGATCAGCTCCGAGGCCCGCAACGTGATCGGCTTCTGGGAGCCGCCCGTGCCCGCAACCTCCGACGTTGGTCTAGGTGTGCCGCTCGAGCAACTTCCGCGCTCGGTCATGGGCGCGATCTTGGCCCTCGAGGAACTGCTCGACGGCGTGCGCGCGGGCAACCCGGTGGAGGCCTACGGACCCCATGCGGTGGCCGACCTCGCGGAAGTGATCCAAGCCGCGCTGCCCTGGCGCATCACGGCCGTGAACGAGGAGGAGATCCGCTCCTTGCTCGACCTGGCGGCCAGCCGCAGCCTGCCGTTGATCGTGCACGGGGCCCACTTCGCCGGTGAGTTCGCCGCGCGCTTGGCCGAGGCCGGAGTGGGCGTGATCTACGAAGTGCCGTCCTTCCCGGGCCGTTCCGGGCAAGACCGGGGTGTGGGGCGCTACGACCGCAGCCCGCCAGTCGACGTGCCCGCGCGCTTGGCCGAAGCCGGCGTGAAGGTGGCGCTCAGCGTGCCCCGCGGAGTCAGTCTGCGCGACCTGCGCGCCGCCGGCATCCTGGGCGCCCGCGGTGGTTTGAGCCGTGAGGTCGCCCTGCGCGCCCTGACGCTGACCCCGGCCGAGCTCTACGGCGTGGCCGATCGGGTCGGCAGCCTGTCGGCCGGCAAACTCGCGGACTTCGCCGTCTGGACCGAGCACCCGCTCGAACTGGGCGCCAGCGTTCTGGCGACCTGGGTCGCGGGCGAACTCGCCTTCGAGGCGGCGAGCGGCGGCTCGGCGACCGTGGTGCGTGTGGCCGAGTTGCACGTGGGCGACGGTCAGGTGCTGCGGCCCGGCGAGATCCTGATCCGCGACGGGCGTATCGTCGAGGTGGCGGCGCGTGTCGCGCGCCCCGAAGGCGCCAAGCAGATCGAAGCGGAAGCGGCGATGCCCGGCATGGTCGACGCCCTCGGCCGCCTGGGCCTGGGAGGCTCGCGCCGGACCCCGGCGACCGACTACTCCCTCTCTCAGATCGTGCTGCCGCGCACCGAATCCGGCCGCGCGGTGGGCCGCGCGGGCGTGACAACCGTGGTGCTCGACCCCCAGGGCGCTTCGGCGACCGGAGCCCCGATGCTCGCCTGGCGCCCGGCGGCGCCCGGTTTCGACGGCCTCGTGCTGCGCGATCCGGCTGCCCTGCGGCTGGTGTGGAGCGACCCCAACCGCCAGCGTTCCGGCCAGGTCGTGCGCGACCTGCTGCGCCGCGCGGTGGAGTACCGCGAGCGGTGGGTGAAGTACGAGCAGGACCTGGCGGCCTGGCGGCCCGAAGTGACGCCGCCCGAGGTCGTGCTGCCCCCCCTGCCGGGCATCGAAACGCCAGCCGAAGAGGAGAAAGCCGAGGAGGCCAAGCCCGAAGAGGCTGCGGCAGAGGCTCGCCCGGCCCGGGGCCGCCGCGGACAGCAGGCGGAAGAGGTCGATCCGGACCCGGTGACGGGGATTTGGGTCGGCGGGCTGACCCGTCCGCCGATGGATGCCGCACAGCCCCTGCGCATGCAGCTTCGCCTGCGCGACGGCGCCGTGGAGGGTTTCCTGCGTTCGGCGGCGCTCTCCGAGGACTTGATGGAGGTGAGCGGTCGCTACGCGGACAAAGCTCTGCACCTGTCGGGTTTCGGCGACGAAGGCCGTTTCCACCTGCACGCCACGGTCGAGGGGGCGAAGCTCACGGGCACCGTTTCCCTGGGCGGGCTCAGCATGAAGTTGACGGCCGAGCGGACCACCCGGGAGTTCCCCGAGGCCAGGCGTCCCGAGCGCCGTGATCCCCCCGCGGCTCCCTCGGCCGCGGAACCCCGCGGCAAGCCCAGGGAGCCCCGTCTGGACCCAAGGCTGGAGCCCCTGCGCCGCGCCCTGGATGGTCAAGGCGCGATCGTGGTGCAAGTCGAGCGGGCCGACGAAATCGAAGCCTGCGTCGCGGCCTTTGCCGAGGTGGGCCTCAAGCCGATTCTGCTGGGCGCCTCCGATGCGCACCTGGTGGCCGGCAGCTTGCGCGATCGTGTGGCCGGGGTGCTCTTGACCTACCAGGTCTTGGCCCAAAACGCCCGCGAGGGCCTGCAGCGGCGCAATCGGTTCGCGGATCTGCAGGCGGCCGGCATTCCGCTCGCGTTCCACTCGGACGCCGATGACGGAGCGCGCGACCTGTTCGACATGGCCATGTACGCCGTGGTGCAGGGCATGAGCCCGAGCGGCGCCCTGCGCGCGTTGACCTCCGACGCCGCGCGTATGTACGGCCTCGACGGGCACGTGGGCCTCTTGGCTCCCGGCCGATTCGGCGATGTGGTCCTGCTCGACCACAGCCCCCTCGATCCCCGCGCCCGGGTCCTGCGTGTGCTCGTGGCTGGGGAGGAGGTTCCCTAACCCATGGTCCGCGGCCGCGTTTTCTCCGGGCTCCACCCGTTCTCCGGCTTGCTTCCGGCTTTGGTCGGGGCGCTGGTGCTGTCCGTCCCGCAGGCGGCGGAGGCACAGGTGCGCCCCTATCGACCGGGCGAGCCCGAAGCGGGTCGTCCGGGCGGTCCGGGACTGGCCCTCAAGGCCGCCAAGGTCCTGACCGCAGCGGAGCGCGGACCGCAAGTCTTCGACCGGGCCGTGGTGCTTGTGCGCGACGGCCGCATCGAGGCCGTCGGCTCACGGCGCGACGTAACGATCCCCGAGGACTACGAGCGCGTCGACTTGGGTGACCAGTGGTTGATGCCCGGCATGATCGACCTTCACTGCCACGTGGCGGGCGAGTCGATCTTCCAGGTCAATGACATCAACGACATGGTCTACATGACCAATGCGGGCCTGCGCGCTTCGGCGGCGGTTGTGCCCGGCATCCAGGCCATGCGCACGGCTCTGGCCGGTGGAGTCACCACGGTGCTCTACATCCCGGGCTCGGGCACCAACATGGGGGGCCAGGGGGTACTGCTCAAGACGTGGCCGAACCGCTACGAACCCTCCGAGGTCAGCAACCCCGGATCCCTCAAGCTCGCCCAGGCCGGCAACCCCGAGCGTTGGGCCATCGGCGTCGCGCGCTCGCTGATGAACTGGACGATCCGCGATACCTTCCGCCGCGGTCTGGCCCATGCGCGAGAGGCCAAGGCCGGCCGCGACCGGGATGGTGTCGGACGGCTCGACCCTGACTGGGAAGTTTTCTACCACCTGCTGACTCGGCGCATAGCCGTCTCGACGCACACGCAGATGTATCAGGTCGTGTTGACCACGATCACGATGGTGCGCATCGAGTTCGGTCTGGAGGTGTTCCTCGACCACGGCACCATCGGCGGGTGGAAAGCGGGCGGCTTGGCCGCCAAACACGGTGTGCCAGCGATCGTCGGACCGCGTGCCGTGGACCCACCCAGCCGCGGATTCGCGATCATCACCGGGCAGACCGAGCCCGGCTTTCGCGGTGTGGCCGCCGGTTATCAGCAACTCGGGCACACAGAGGTCGGCTTCAACACCGACTCCCCGATCGTGCCCCAGGAGGAACTCAGCGTGCAGGCGGCCATGGGGGCCCGCCACGGGTTCCGCGACGATGCCCTCCAGGTGGTGCGCGGTCTGACGATCGTGCCCGCTCGCGCGGCGCTGATTGCCGACCGCGTCGGCAGTCTGGAGGTGGGCAAACACGCGGACATCCTCGCCATCACCGGGCACCCGGCCGATCCGCGCAGCCATGTGACGCGCGTCTGGATCGAGGGTGCCATGGCCTACGAAGGCCGCCCTGGAGAACGTCTATGGTGAGTCGCATTCTTGGAAGTGGACCCGGCCTTCTGCTCGGATGCCTAAGTCTGGCGCTAACCGCGTGGCTGCCGGCGAACGCCTTCGGACAGGCGCTTAAGTCGATCCCGACGCACGAGCCGCGCGCGGGAGAGCCGGGACAAGCGGGGCTGGCGATTTTCACCGCCAAGGCGCTGATCTGCTCCTTGGAAGGTCCCCAGTACATGAATCACGCCGTCGTGCTGGTTCGCGACGGCAAGATTGAAGGGGTTCGGCCGCGGGCTGGCTTTGAGCTGCCCGAGGGTTATGAGGTGCTCGACGTGGGCCGGCAGTGGGTCATGCCTGGCATGATCGACTTGCACTGCCACGTGGGCGGCACCTTCGACATCAACGACGCCGTCTATTTGGCCAATCCCGGCCTGCGGGCGAGTACGGCCGTGGTGCCCTTCAACCCGCGCTTGCAACTGGCCGTGGCTTCCGGCGTGACGAGCGTGCTCTTCATCCCCGGATCGGCCACGAACGTGGGCGGACAGGGCATCCTTTTCAAAACCGGCCTGTCGCGCTTCGAGGAGTCGGTGGTCGCCGATCCGGGAGGCTTGAAGGTGGCCCAGTGGGGCAACCCGGAACGCTGGGCGATCGGCGTCGGGAAAACCTTCGAGAACTACACCATTCGCGAGATCTTTCGCCGCGGGCAGGGTTATGCCCGGCGGTGGAATGAGTACGAAGCCGGACGTGGACCGAAGCCCGAACTGGACGTCGAACTGGAGATCTACCGCGGCATCTTCAGCGGGGACATCCATGTGGCCGTGCACACCCAGGTTTACCAGGTCGTGCTGACCACGATCACGATGCTGCGGGGCGAGTTCGGCACGAACGTGTTCATCGACCACGGCGAGTTCCACGGCTTCATGGCCGCCGAGCTTGCCCAGGAGATGGGTGTGCCGGCCATCCTCGGTCCGCGCAACGTGGACATGCCGAGCCGCGGCATCATCAACTGGGTCGGCTCCAACCCCGAGAGGATGGAGGGCATCGCCGCCGCCTACCAGGTGCGCGGCCACCAGCGCATCGGTTTCAACACGGACTCCCCGGTTCTGCCCCAGGAGGAGCTGTTCCTGCAGGCCGGTATCGCGGCCCGCCACGGCTTCACGGACTTCAACCTCGACACGGTGCGCGGGCTGACGATCATTCCCGCCGTCACGGTCGGGGCCGGGAATCGACTCGGCAGCCTCGAGGCCGGCAAGGACGCCGATCTGCTCGTGATCACGGGGCACCCCGCGGATCCGCGCACGTCGGTGGAGCTGGTGCTGATCGACGGAAGGCGCGTCTACGACGCCAAGGAGCGCAGGCTCTGGTGAGAGCCGTGCCCGCACGGACCAGCTCACCCGCGATTGCAGCGGTGGGAGCGCTGCTCGGGCTCGCCCTCTGGGCCGGCCCGGCACGCGCTCTGGATGCCGTACGGCCCGGCCCGAGCGCGGGGGAGCCCGGACAGCCGGGACTCGCGCTCTTCGCGGCCAAGGTGTTGACCGTGGCCCCCGAGGGGCCCGGGCACGTGGATCGCGGGGTGGTGCTGGTGCGCGACGGCCGCATCGAGGCCGTCGGCGTGCGCGGTCGAATCGAAGTGCCCGAGGGCTACATCGAGCGCGATCTGGGAGACCTGTGGCTGATGCCGGGCATGATCGATCTGCACTCGCACATCGCGGGCAGCTTCGACATCAACGACTCGGTGTATCAGGCGAATCCTGAACTGCGTGTCCACGTGGCCGTGGTGCCCGAGAATCAGCGCCTGGCCATGGCCGTCGCCGGCGGCGTGACGACGATCCTCTTCATCCCGGGTTCGGCCACCACGGTCGGCGGTCAGGGGGTGCTGCTTAAAACCTGGGCCGCGACCTACGAAGCCATGCTGGTGCGCGCGGCCGGAGCCCTCAAGGTGGCCCAGGCCGACAACCCCGTGCGCTGGGGCTATGGCATGGGGCGCATCGGGCTGAACTGGCAGATCCGCGAAATCAGCCGCCGCGGGGTGGGTTATGCACGCCGCTGGGAGGCGTTCGAAGCCGGTACGGGTCCCGAGCCGGAGTTCGATCCGATGTTCGAGATCTACCGCGAGCTGAGCTCGGGCCGGGCCCAGATCGCGACCCACACCCAGGTCGCGCAGGTGGTGCTCTCGAGCATTCGCATCCTGGTGCATGAGTTCGGGCTGCCGACGTTCATCGCCCACGGGACCTTCGACGCATTCAAGATCGCGCACATCGCCGAAGAAGCCGGTGTGCCCGCGATCCTCGGACCGCGCAACATCAGCGTGCAGTTGCGTTCCCGCGGTGTGGACCACGACGGGCGCTTCGAAGGGGTCGCCGCCGGTTATCAGCGGGCTGGCCACAGTGCGATCGGGTTCAACACCGACGCGCCTGTGATTCCGGCCGAAGAGCTTTTCCTCCAGGCGGCGATGGCGGTCCGGATGGGCTTCGAGGACCGCAATATGGAGACGGTGCGCGGCTTGACCGCCGTGCCCGCCCGCACGGCGGGTATCGATGATCGGGTCGGCAGCATCGAGCCGGGAAAACACGCGGATCTGGTCGCGCTGCGCGGCCACCCGGCCGATCCCCGCAGCGCGATCGAGTTCGTTTGGATCGAAGGCCGAGCCGTTTACGACGCAGCCCGGGATGGGAGGCGCTTCTGATGGGGCTGCACGACACCCTCGGCCAAGTGGGTCGCCTGGCGCTTAGCCTCTTCGCCCTCTTGGGAGCGGCTCAGAGCTCCGTTGCCGCAGCGGCCCAGGGGCTGCCCGAGCCGGCGGACGGCGAGAGCGCCGTTGCCGTGCTGGCCGGACGGGTCGTCGCGGTGGATGAGGCCGGCAGCTCCTTCCAGCCCGGGTTGGTCGCGGCCATCGACGGGCGCATCGTGTACGTGGGCCGCCCGATCGAGATTCCCCAAGGTTACCGGCGGGTGGAACAGCCCTCGGCCTGGGCAGTTCCAGGCATGGTCGATCTGCACTCCCACGTGAACTCGGGCGGGTGGGGCGACCTGAACGACATGGTACTGCCCTTGGGTCCCGAGCTGCGCAGCGAACCGACGATCGTGCCGGGCAACCAACTGATCCGCCTTTGCTGCGCGTCGGGCGTGACGACCCTGTTCCTGATCCCCGGCAGCGGGACCAGCATCAGCGGCTTTGGCACCCTCTTCAAGACGCGCACCGAAGGGCCCTTCGAACGGGCCGTGCTGGCCAGCCCCGGCGGGATGAAGGTGGCCCAGTCCCACAACCCGGAGCGCCGCGCGGGCGATCTGGGGGCCACCCGCGCGGGCCTTTCCTGGCAACTGGGGCGCCTCAACGACCGCGCCCGCGCGGCCAACGCGCGCGGCGAGGAATTGTTCGATTTGGCCGACCTCCAGCGTGTACACCGCCGCGAACTGCCCGCGCTGATCCACTGCGCGGGCTCCGACGGGACGGCTTCCACGATCCGGATGTGGAAGGAACGCTACGACGTGATCGGTGTTGTCAGCCACGGCAGCCTTGGCGGTCACTGGGTGGCGGACTACGCCGCCCGCGTCGGCATGCCCGTCAACCACGGGCCGCGCACCTTCGACTTCGTGCGCAGCCGCACCGGCAGTATCGAGCCGAGCGCCTACGCCTACTGGGCCTCCGGTTTGCCGAACTTTTCGCTCAACACCGATGCCCCCGTCATTCCCGGGCAGGAACTGTTCCTGCAAGGCACGATGACCGCCAGGCAGGGGGTGCCGGGCTTGGAGGCCCTGCGCGCCCTGACGCTGCACCCTGCCCGGTCCTTCGGGATCGGAGACCGCGTGGGCAGCCTGGAGGTAGGCAAGGACGCCGACATCGTGCTCTACAGCGGCAGCCCCTTGGATCCCCGTTCACGCGTCGAAATGGTTTTGATCGACGGCGAAGTCCAATACGACCGCAAGGTCCACGGCCAATGGTTCTAAACCGCGCCTCGCGCCCGGTCAGCGGACCCTGGCACCTGTTCCGAATCCGCATCCATCCCATGAAGCTCCACGTCCTAGCCTTCGCGCTTCTGGCGAGCCTCCCCGCGCTCGCCCGCGCCCAGTCCGATCTCTATGCCCTTAGGGTCGATCGCGCCGAGACGATCTCCCACGGCACGATCGAACACGCGGTCATCCTGGTGGAGAACGGCCGGATCATCGCGGTCGGCCAAGACCTGCCGATCGAACGGGGCATTCCGATCATCGATGCACCGGGCATGGTCGCGATGCCGGGCATCGTCAATCCCCGCAGTCGCGCGGGCATGGACAGCCGCGGTGGCAGCGGGGCCGAGCCCCAAACCCGCGCATCGGGCGAAATGTATGCGCGCCAGGGCATTTGGCGCCAGATGCTCGAGGTCGGCGTGACGACCCTGGGTTTGTACCCCCCGGGCACCGGCATTCCCGGACTTTCGGTGGCCGTGCGTCCCCACGGGGACAGCGAGCAGGCCATGATCGTGCGCGATCCGGCCTATCTGACCATCTACCTGCGCTCGGATCGGAACTCGAAGAAGCTCTTCACGGACACCTTCGAAAAGCTGGACAAGTACCTGGAGAAGGTCGCCGAGGAGCGCAAGAAGTTCGACCAAGAGGTCAAGGACAAGAAGCGCAAGGAAGACGAGGTTTTCCAGCCTTCCCAACCGGATGAGGACGTGCGTCCCCTGGTGGCCCTGGCTGTCGGCCAGATCCGGGCGCTCGTCACCCTGCGCAAGGCCGGCGATTGGCTGCACTTCCTCGATGTGCTGGGTAAGCGCGAGTTCGAGTACAGCCTGCACTTCGATCTGCGCGACGAAATCGACGTGTTCTTGGTCGCGGATCAGA
Organism: Planctomycetaceae bacterium; assembly: GCA_050480685.1. Lineage (GTDB taxonomy): Bacteria > Planctomycetota > UBA1135 > UBA1135 > JBJHAV01. The sequence continues at coordinate 17,675 of JBJHAV010000042.1, forward strand.
TCGGTCAGCGCAATCTGCGTGTGGTTGTCAACCCGACCATCGTGACGCACCCCGGAACGCGCCGGGAGCGGAACTTGGCGAAGGAGCTCTCGGATGCGGGCGCCCGGATCGTGTTCTCCCCGGCGTCCGACTCCGTCGGTGCCCACCGAGACCTGTTGCGTTCGGTCGCCGAGATCGTGCGCTACGGCCTCGACCGTCAGGTGGCCCTGCGCGCCCTGACGCTCGAAGCCGCCGGTGTGCTCGGCCTGGAAGATCAACTGGGCAGCATCGAGCCCGACCGCGTCGCCAACCTGCTGCTTTTTGACGGGGATCCCTTCGATCCCGCCTCCCAACTCAAGGCCGTGATCCTCGAAGGACGCATTGTCCAGGGCGAGCTGACCCTCTGAGACCCATGAAGACGCTTCGACTCGCTCTCCCCCGCCTCTTGGCCTTCGCCGCGCTCCTGCTGCCGATTTCCGCTGCGCCCTCCTTCGCCCAGGAGGGCGGTGAAGAGGGCGGATCGGCCCCGGCAGAGGAGGAGAAAGAAGGCGATCGCTACATGGCGGTGATCGGTGCGGACATCTACACCGGTACCGGTGAGGTGCTCCGCCGCGCGACGATGTTGGTCAAAAACGGCCGCATCCTGCGCATCGGCTACGGCTTCCATGTGCCGGAGGATGCCCGCATCGTCCATGCCCATGGGCTGCGGGTGTATCCGGGCCTGGTGGCCCTCTCGGCCTCCAACCGAATCACGGAAGGCACCCTCGCGGCGGAACCCGAAACCTTCGAGTACCCCGAGGAGATCCGCGTGCACCGGGGCGGCCCGGACGACGATCTCCCGGTCGCCAGCCGACGGGACGATTGGGCCGACGATTGGGTCGACGACTGGGAGGGTGAGCCCTGGCAAGACGGCAGCGTCGGCCTGGCCCTGCGCAGCTCGGACACCTACGACCCCTTCAGCTCGTTTCTCGTGCTCACCTTGGCGGCCGGCATCACCACGGTGGATCAGAGCGGCACCGCGTTGAAGCTCCGCCGCGGGGTGATCGATGACGTGGTGACGGGCGAAAACGCGCTCGTGAACTTCAACTGGTCAAACCCCGACGCCCGGCGCAATACGCGAGCCGAGTTCGAGCGCGCCGCCAACTACGTGCGCGAGTACCGAGCCTGGGAAGCGCGCGCCAACAAGGATGAGCGTGAGCCGAGCCGCCGCGGGATCAGCGCCGGAGCCATCCGCGTCCTGCGCGGCGAGGCGCGGGCGCGCTTTTCGGCGGACTTCGCCCGCGACCTGGTCGGCATTGCGCGGCTGGCGCAGCAATACAACTTCCGTCCGGTCATCGACGGCTGCCGCGAAGGCTGGATCGTGGCCGACGAACTCGGTCGCGCCGGCGCCACGGCGATCGTTCAGCCCCGGGAGCGGCGGCCCAAGGACGAAATGCAGGTGGCCCAGGGCGGATCGAGCATCGAGAACGCCGCGATCCTGCACCGCTCCGGGGTGCAGGTGGCCGTCAAGCCGATGAGCGGCAACATCGACCTCGGCGGCATCGCCGGCCGCGATCTCTTGGCCCTGCCCATCGATGCGGGGTTCGCGGTTCGCGGTGGGATGAGCGACGCCGCGGCCCTGCAAGCGATCACGATCGTGCCGGCGCGCATCCTCGGTGTGGATCACCGCATCGGCACCCTCGAGGTGGGCAAGGATGCGGACTTCCTGCTGACCGACGGGGACATCCTGCACTACGAGACCATGGTGCAGATGGCATTCACCCTGGGAGAGCCGGCCTACGACAAGAACGAGGAACTCTTCTACGCGCACATCCGCCCGCGGCCCCCCGTGCGCATTACGGACGGATTCCCGGAGCCGGAGGCGGCTGCCGACGAGTCGGCCCAGGAGGAGCCGGCCCCGGAGGAGCCGGGGGAGGAGCCCGAAGGGGAGACCCCGGAGGAGACGCCCGAGGAGACGCCCGAGGAGACGCCGGAGGAGACGCCGGAAGAATCCCCCGAGGAGACTCCCGAAGATGGGCCCCAGGAGGGCGTTCTGCCCCTAGTTCCCCATGGGGTTCCTGCGGGCGCCCGCGGGGAATAAAGTGACGCGCAGCGGGAGCGCCCCGAAGTCCGTCCGGCCTGGGGACCCCGTCGCGAAATGATTCTGCGCGATCTGCTCCGCGTCCTCGGCTCCGACCGACGGGACGGCCGAAACCTCACCTGTGAGGAAGCCTATCGGGCATTCTCCACGATCCTTTCGGCCACCGAGAGCGAGATCCAGGTCGGCGCTTTCCTGATCGCCCTGCGCTGGAAGGGCGTCACGGCCGAGGAGTTGGTGGGTTTCGCCCGCGCGGCCAGGGACCGGGCGGTGATTCCCTGCCAGGGCATGCCCGACCTGGTGACCGTGTGTCCGCCCCACGAGGGGTGCGACCGGGTGCCGCCCCTGGAGGTCGCCGCGGGCCTGATCGCGGCCGGCGCCGGCGCCCGGGTCTTGATCGTCTCGGACCGCTGCGTGCCCCCGAGAAGGGGCCTCACGGCCGTGAGTGTGCTGGAGCACCTGGGCTGCGGAGTGACCTGGGACCCGCGCGAGGCGGAGGAC
>JBJHAV010000043.1:0-20207 GCA_050480685.1 Planctomycetaceae bacterium
ACGATTCCCCGGGCCAGGCGGACCGGGGAACTGGTGCGGCTCTCGGGGAGGTGGAGTTGGCCGTCCGCCGCCGTGAACCCGGCCAGCCGCCGCTCGAAGGCCGCGAGCCCCTCCGCCAGGCGCCCGGCAAGCCCCCCCGGCAACAGCTCCCAAAGGTCCACCGCCGTGACCCCGGGGCGATAGCTCGACGGGTTCGCGCCGCCCGCCGGGCCGGGGCCCTTGAGGAAGCGGTCGATGCGCTGCACCGGCACGCGCAGGCGTCCCCCGCCCGCCAGGGCCGCGCGCCGTTCCAGGGCTTCCTGCAAGCGCACGCCGAAAAGCGGATCGTCCTCGGGTTTTGCCGGCGAGCCGCCCACCAGTTCGTCGATGCCGTTCGCCCGCGCCGCCGCCCCGCACCAGTCCTCGGGCTCCAGTTGCACGACGATCCCCGAATTGGCGAAGGGCGAGTCGCGCCGCGAAAGGCTCATGCCGTTGACGACCACGCGGTCGGCCGCGGTGGTCGCGGGCACGATCCAACCGCCCGGGCACATGCAAAAGCTGTAGACGCCGCGGCTGTCCACCTGGGCCACCAGCTCGTAGAAAGCCGCCGGCAGATCGCAGTGTTCGCGCAGACCGCCGTACTGGTGGCGGTCCAGCCAGGGCTGGGGGTGTTCGGCGCGCACGCCCAGGGCAAACCCCTTGGGTTCGAGCCGCGCGCCGGCCGCGGCGGCGATCTCCAGGGAATCCCGGGCGCTGTGCCCGGTGGCGAGCACGACCGCATCCGCCGCGAGGTGTTCGCGCGCGCCGGTCTCGAGGTCGCGCGCAAGGACGCCGCACACGCGCCGTCCGCCGCCGGGGGCCGCGGCGGTTTCCAGGCCTTCGACGCGGCAGTGAAAGCGCACCGTCGCGCCGGCGGCCAGCAGCGTCGCGCGCAGGGCCGCCACCACCTGGGGCAGTCGATTGGATCCCACGTGCGGGCGCCAGGCCACCAGGATCTCGGGCTTCGCGCCGTGGGCCACGAGGGTTTCGAGCACGGCCGTCTTCGCGCGCCGCTCCCCCGAACGCGCGTACAGCTTGCCGTCCGAGTAGGTGCCCGCGCCGCCTTCGCCGAAGCAGTAGTTGCTGTCCGGGTCGACCCCTTCGCCGCGGTTGAGTCGGGCAAGGGGGCGCCGCCGAGCGCGCACATCGCCGCCGCGCTCCAAGAGTGTGACCCGAAGGCCCGCACGCAAGAGGTCGAGGGCGGCGAACATGCCCGCCGGCCCGGCCCCGATCACCAGGGCGTGGGGCGCGCCGGGAGGGGCGGGCGCGATCGTTTCGGGCCGCGTGGGCGCGGGCGCGGGCGGGGTTTCGCCCGGCCCGTAGACCTCCACGCCGACGTTCCAGACCCGCTCCCGCGTGCGTCCGTCGAAGCTGACGCGCAGCACCCGCAAGGACTCGACGGCAGCACGCCGCCCGAGCACGCGCCGGGCCTCGGCGAGCAGGCGCTCACCGTTGCCCGGCGGGGCCGGCCCGGCGTCCGGGGACAGGCGCAGGTCGAGGCGGATCGGCATGGGCCGCAAAGCCTACGCTCCGGGGGGCGGGCGAGAACCCGCTTCCCCCGGACCGGGTCCCGACGGCTCACTCGGCGGTGATCACCGCTCGCAGCCCGTTCGAGTGGGCGATGCCGCCGGGCACCAGGAAATCCACGGCGAAGGACTGGAAGCCGAGATCCGCGCCGACCAGCGAGGGATTGGGCGGCAGGGCAAAGGTCGTGCGTGCCACGCCGGCGGAATCGAAGACCATCAGTTGGGTTACCAGCACGCCGGGATTCAGGTGCAGGGTGCCCAGCCCCAGGGGCAGCAGCCAGGTCTGGGCCGCAATGCCAAGGATGCCCGGAGCCCCCGCGGGCGCACCGTGGGTCTCGAGCAGGACGGGCAGACCCGGGCCGGGCGGACCGGCCGGCTTGGCCAACTGAAGCACGTCCGCGGGCAGGCCCAGGCCATTCAGGATCTGCCAGCCGCCATCGAAGCCCTGGGGCTCGAACACCCGAAGTTCGGAAGCGGAGGCGAAGCTGAGCGCACCGCCGGGTGTTCCGATTACGCGGATCTCCCGCCCGATGACGGGTTGGAAGACCAAGAGATACGCCTCGTAGGAGGGTGAACCCGGACCGACCGTGCGGTAGGGCGGGCTGGAAACCAGGCCCTGGACCTCGATCCAGGGAGCGTTTCCATCGAGGCGCGTCTCCACGCGCAAGTTTTCGAACCAACCGCCCGCAGCTAGGCCCCCGGCGTTCCACACCAGACCCTCGCGGAAACGCAGGGCGGTGAAAGTGCGCAGCTCTTCGAAGCGCCAGCCGAACCACTGGTCCGCACCGGGCGGGTGCGCCGAGTGGAAACCCGCCACTTGGGCCGCGATGCTCGTGCTTCCCGCCGGGGGTTCGGCCCCGTCGCCCAAGCGCCCGAGGTCCAAGGACCCAAAACGCTGCGGCCCCGGGGGCGTCAACTCCAGCAGGTGGGAGAGCGGTGCGGCGGCGAGGGCCGTCACATCATTCAGCGCGGCCGCAGGCGCGATGGTCAGGAAACGCAGTTCGGCGGCCGACAGGAAACCCTCGCTGCCACCGGGGATGCCGGCCAGGCGCACCGCCTCCGCTTCCACCGGATCGAAGCTGAAGCGGTACTTCGAGAACGAAGCGGGCGGGGTGAAGATCGAGTAGGACGGAGTGGTCTGGAGGTTCGAGACCAAGGTCCACTGGCCGTTCACGCGCACTTGCACACGCGGCAGGGTGACCCAGCCGCCCTCGGGCACGACCTCACCCAGGGTCCACTCCAGGGCGTAGATGCGGGTGCCCGGGAGGGTGCCCGGGGGCAACTCGTAGCCGATCCAGTCCACGCCCACATTCGCCGGGTGGAAGGTGGCGAACTGGTCGAGTGTGCTGCCCGTGCCGGGCTGGGGGCCCAGGTCGCGCAGGACCTCGATGTCGGGGTTGCCGAACCCTTGGCTTCCCGGCGGGTCGAGGCCGAACACCTTCGCAATCGGCACGGCCGTGCCCGTCCCGTCGGCCACGCGCGCGACCGGGTGCACAAAACGCTGGGCCACCACATCGGCGATGCCCGGGGCGGAGCCCACCAGGCGCAGGCGGTAGGTGTGGAAGTCCTTCTCCGAGGCCGTGGTGGGGAAGGTCCATTGGGTGGCCGATCCCGGGAGGATGTGGGCATCCGTGGTCCAGGTCCCGTTGAGGAACGCATCGATGCGCCACTCCAATTGCAGGGGCTGCCCCGATGCCTGCTGGCCGAAGGCGGCCAGGGGCACACTTTGCCCCGGGGCGAAGCTCGCACCTTGGTTCGGGGAAACGATCGCCACGGCGCTCTCCACCGGGCCGACCACCACCGGTTGGACCAGCTCCGCCGATGCGCCGCTGGAGTCGGTCAGGGTCAACCGGGCCAGGTAGAGGCCGGCGACGGGGTAGGTGTGCTGCACCTGCGCGCCGGAAGCGAGCGGAGTCCCGTCGCCGAAGTCCCATGTGTAGTTGAGGGCGAGCCCCAGGGGTGAGGAGGACGCGGTGGCGTCGAAGTCCACCGTCAGACCCGGCGGGGTGGTGTCCACGGTGGCGCTGAAAGCGACCACCGGATTCGGATCACCGTTCCAGCGAATCTCGATCACCCGACCCGGCAGGGTCGTGGCGAAACCCCGGTCCAGGAGCGTCAGGTTGCCCGTGATCGGGTGGGTGCGGAAGCTGACCACACGACCTGCTCCGGCCTCGGCGAAGTTGTGCACCACGTCGATGGCCTGGCCCGCGTCGAAACGCGCGGCCTTGATCCAACCGAAGCCGAAGTCGCTGAAAAAGTAGGCCCCTTGCAGGTGCTGCGGATAACCGCTGCCCCCGTAGAAGGTGCCGCCGATCACACACACGCCGTTGAAGCCGCCAAGGGCCTGGCCGTCCGGGGATTGGTGCGCGGAGAGGGGGAAAAGATCCCCGGGTGTCGTGCGCGCGTAGGCCAGGTCGGCCGTTTGGAACGGAACGATCGGGCTTGCGCAGGAGGGGAAACCGAAGGGATTGGGGCTATAGGTGTGTCCCTGGAAGAGGGCGAGAGGCTGGGTGTGTTCGAAGCAGGGCCAGCCGAAGTTGTCGCCGCCGCGCACCACGTTCAGCTCCTCGCGGATGTTGGAACCCACGTCGGCGACCACGAACACACCGGGGTCGCCGGCAGCCGGGTCGCTGGAGCCCGTGCCGGGCACACGCTCCATGCGGAAGGCGTTGCGCAGGCCCAGGGCCCAAACGCGCGAAGTGATGCTGCTGGTGTCCCCGTCGTAGAAGGGGTTGGAAGCCAGTCCTTCGCCGGTTTCCGGGTCGATGCGCAAAACCTTGCCGGCCAGGCTGCGCAGGTCCTGGGAGCGGAAGGACCCGCAGTCCTGGTCCTTGGGCAAGGGGCCACGCAGGCCGGTCACCGGATGCACGAAGTCATCGAAGCCCCAGGGCTGGTTCCCGCCGGTTTCGGGCTGAAACCAATCGCCGCCGTCGCCGGTGGACAGCAACAGCGTTCCGTCGGCGCCCCAAACGATCGAACCGCCGTTGTGGGAGTCGAACAGGCAGGCGACCGCCGTGGGCGCGCGGCCGTCCGCAAGACGATCGCCGAGCAGAACCTGTCGGGAGTCCAAGTTCGCGCGCAGGATTTCCTGTCCGCCGATCGGCACGCTGACGATGCGGTAGCGCGTGAGGCGCCCCATGCTCGCTTCGTCGTCCGTGCCGTTGGGGCCGGTTTGGTTCGGCACGGAGGAGTAGGTGTAGTAGAGGTACATCCACGAGGTAGGCCCGCCGTCGGGGACGAAGCCCGGGTGCACGTTGATCGCGAGAAGGCCCCGATCGCCGGCGGTCCAGACCTCAGGTCGCAGGTCGATCACGTTGCCGGGCTCAACGCCGTTCGGACCCGCCGCCACCACGATGCCGTTGGAGCGGGCGATCAACATGCGCCCGTCCGGCAGATAGACGAAGTCGTTCGGATTGATCAGATCGGGAACGGTGGTCACCGCCTCGAAGTCCGGCGGCAGCAACAGCGGGCCTTGGGCCTTCGCGAGGGGCAGGTGAGAACAGAGGGCGGCGAGGAGCGAGGCCGCGAAGGCGAATCGTAGGAGCCTGGGTGCGAAGGGATGCATGGGAGGTACAGAGGGCAGTTGTGACGCCCGGGTGAGAGCCGGGCGGCGAGTCGGGCGAAGTTGTCCGGGCGAGTGCGAGGCTAGGGCTGACTCAAGAGGGCCCGCAGCGCGCCTGAGTGGGCGATGCCACCGGGCAAGGCCGGGGCGAAAGCGAAGGCCTGGAAGAAGAGATCCACGCCGGGCAGCGACGGATCGGCGGGGACACCGAAGACTGCCCGGGCCACACCGGCTCCATCGAACCCGTAGGGGAAGAGCAGCGCCCCGGTGGGGTCGATCAGCAGGGTGCCGAAGCCAAAGGGCAGCGCGATCCCGTTCTGGGCGACGGCCAAGAGACCCGGAACAAAAGGAGCCGCGCCGCTGGTTTCCAGCAGGATCGGCAGTCCAACCGCGGGCGGGCCACCCGGCTCCACGAGAGTCAGGGTGTCCGCGGGCAGGCCAAAGCCGGGCAGGCTCTGCCAACCGCCGTCGAAGCCATGGGGCTCGAAGACACGCAGCTCGGAGGCCGAAGCGAAGTTCAGTGTTCCCCCCGGCGTGCCGATGATGCGCACCTGGCGGGCGACCACGGGGTCGAACGCGAAGGTGTAGGCCTCGTAGTCCGGCGTGCCGGGCCCGACGGTGCGGTAGGGCGGACTCGAAGTCAGGCCCGAAACCGCGGTCCACGGGGAGTTGGCATCGATGCGTGTTTCCACGCGCAGGTCCTGGAACCAACCACCGGCGCTTTGGCCGCCGGCTGCCCACACCAGGCCTTCGCGGAAGCGCAGGGCCTGCACGGTGCGCGCTTCATCGAAGCGCCAGCCGAACCAGTGTTCGGAGCCGGGAGGCGCCGCGGCATGGAAGCTCGAAACCTGGGCGGCGACGCTCGTGCTGCCCGCCGCGGGTTCGGCGCCGTCGCGCAGACGGCCGAGGTCCAGGGAACCGAAGCGCTGGGGCCCGGGCGGGTCCAGCTCCAAAAGGTGCGAGATCGGTCCCGCCGCCAGATCGGTGATGTCCCGCAGGGGAGCGGGAGGCGCGACTCCGTAGACGCGCAGCTCCGCGGCCGATAGGAAACCGACGGTGCCTCCGGGGACGCCGGTGACGCGCACGGCATCGGCGGCGGCCGGATCGAAAGCGAAGTAGGTGCGCTCGAAGTCCGCCGGCGGTCCCAGGACCGGATAGGGAGGAGTGATGACGGTGTTGTTGGCCGGCACCCATTGCCCGCCGACACGCACTTGGATGCGCGGTTTCGTGAACCAGCCGCCCTCGGGCGTGGCCAGGCCGCCGATCAGTTCCACCCCGGTGATCAGGGTTTGGGGATCGGTTCCCGCGGGCAGGGCGTAGCCGATCCAGTCGGTTCCGCTGTTTTGGGGGTGGAAGGTCGTGTACTGGTCGAAGAATCCACCGGTGCCCGGGGCCGGGCCGAGATCGCGCCAGACCTCGATGTCGTCGCTGCCGAAGCCTTGGCTGCCGGGCGGATCCAACTCGAACACCTTGGCGATCGGCAGGGCCGTGCCGGTGAGATCCACCGCGCGGCTCTTCGGGAAGATGAAGACCTGGGAGGTGACGTTCGGATTGCTCGGCGAAGAGCCGATCAACCGGATGCGGTAGTAATGGAAGTCGGCCTGGGACGGTGTGTTCGGGAAAGGCAGCAGGATTTGGGGGCCGGTGCCCACGAACACGTTGGGGGTTGCCTGGCCGTTGAGGAACCGGTCGATGCGCCAGGTCAGGCCCAGGGCTTGGCCATTGTCGTCGACACCGAAGCCGGAGAGTGCGACGGGTTCACCGGGCTCGAAGAGCGCGCCCTGGGGAGGGGACAGGATGGTCACCGCGCCCTGGATTTGGCCGACCAGCACGGGCTCTACGAGCACATCGCTCATGCCGTTGGACGCTTGGACCGTGAGCTGCACCGGGTAGACCCCCGCGGCGGCGTAGGTGTGCTGCACCGTCACGCCGCTGGCGGTCGGGGAACCGTCCCCAAAGTTCCAGGTGTAGCTCAGGGTCGTGCCCAGGGGCGTTTGGGACGCACTGGCGTCAAAAGCGACCTGCAGTTCGAGCGGCCCGGTGCCGGGGGTCGCCGTGAAACTCGCCACCGGCGCGGCGGGGCCTGCGTAGCGAATTGCGGTGACACGCCCGGAAACCACCGATCCGAGTCCGTATTCGAGGACGTGAAGATCTCCGGTACCGGGTTCGGTGCGGAAGGCCACCGGCCGCACTGCGTTCTCCGCAAAGGTCGTGAATTCGCTGACAGCCAGGCTTCCGTCGAATTCCGCCGCCTTGATCCAGTTCAAGCCGAAGTCGCTGAAGAAATAGCGTCCGTGGTACGCGGGCGGATAGTTGCCGCCCTCGTAGAAAGTTCCGCCGGAGATCGAGATGCCGATCAGTCCGGCCAAGGGCTGTCCGTCGAGGGTCTGGTGGGTGCCCGGGGGGAAGTAGTTGAGCGGATCGTCGCGCCGGTAGGCGAGGGCGGCCGGCAGCGGGGTGCCCAAGAGGGTTTGGCAGGTGGGTTTGTTGAAGGGGTTCGCGCCCCAGTCGTGGCCCTGGGCTCCGAGGGGTTGGGTGTGTTCGAAGCAGGGCCATCCGAAGTTCTGGCCCGCCTGCACCACGTTCACCTCTTCCCAGCGGTCCGTGCCCACATCGGCGGCGATGAAGATGCCCGGGTCTCCGAGGGCGGGATCAGCGGAGCCGCTGCCGGGAACCCTTTCCATGCGGAACGGGTTGCGCAGGCCCAGGGCCCACACCCGCGAGGTGCGGCTGTCCGGATCGCCGTCGAAGAAGGGATTCGAGGGCAGGCCCAGGCCGGTTTCCGGATCGATGCGCAGCACCTTGCCCGCCAGGCTGCGCAGATCCTGGGAGCGGAACATGCCGGAGTCCTCTTCCCGCGCCATCGGGCCAACGAGCCCGGTGAGCGGATTCACGAAGTCGTCGAAGCCCCAGGGCTGCAAGCCGCCCAGGTCCGCGGTGGAGGCATCCGATCCATCCCCCGTGGAGAGCAGCAGACTGCCGTCCGCGCCCCAGACCAGGGAGCCGCCGTTGTGGGACTCGCCCAGGGAGGGCAAGCCGGTGGGCATGCGCCCGTCGGGCAAACGCTCCCCGAGCAGGATTTGTCGGCTCGCCAAGTCCGCCCGCAGGGAAGGCACCCCGGAGACGGTCTGCTCGACCACGCGGTAGCGCGTCAGGCGCCCCATGGCGGCCTCGTCGAAGGTGCCGTTGGGCCCGTCGGTGTCGGGGATCGGGTCGTAGGTGTAGTAGAGATAGATCCACGAGGTCGCGCCGCCGTCCGGCTGGAAGCCCGGATGCAGGGCGAGTGCGAGCAGCCCCCGGTCGCCGAAGTTCGAGACCTCGGGGCGCAGATCGATCAGGTCCCCGGGTTCCTTCACGCCGCCCGCGAAGACCTGCACCTGGCCGCCCTTGCGCGCCACCACGATGCGTCCGTTCGGCGCGAAAACGAAGTCGGTGGGGGCGAAGAGCCCGTCGGCTACGACCTCGGAGGTGAAGTCTTGGGGCAGGATCAGCGGCCCGAACTGCCCATGGGCCGGAGCGCTGAGCCAGGCGATCGCGAGCAGCAGAAGGGAGGCGCAGACAGAACTTGGGCGCAACGAGGGGAACATAGGGCGAGCTTAACCCGACCCTGGAAGCCCGGCCCTACCAACGCCCAAAAAGCTTCCCCAAAGACCCCTCGATGCCTGCCAGTGGGTGGAGTTGGAGCCTGGCACCGTCCCCACCCACTGCTCCGGTGGGGCGGGTTCCGCGGTCAGGCGGCCGAGTCCAGGGAGCGCCGTAGGCGCGCGCGCTGCCCCAGCACGTCGAGGGCGGCCACCCGGTAGGCCTCGGCCAAGGTCGGGAAGTTGAACACGTTGTCCACCAACGCTTCGGGACCCAGGCTCCCGAGCACGGCCAGTTGACCCAGGTGCACCAACTCCGAGGCACCTTCGCCGACGATCTGAACCCCCAGCACACGCTCGCCCGCACGGTCGCAGACCAGTTTCAAAAGACCGTCCAGGCATCCGCTGATCTGTCCGCGGGCGAGTTCATCGAAGCGCGCACGCCCCACGAGCACACCCTCTTCTCCGAAGCGTTCCCGTGCGGCGGCTTCACTCAGGCCGAAGCCGGCCAACTCGGGGATCGTGTAAATGCCCACCGGCGGTTCCGATCCGCTGCCCACCGGCGGCAGCCCCAGGGCCGCCCGAGCCGCGCGCCTGCCCTGCTCCATGGCGGTCGCGGCCAAGGCCGGCGGACCGATCAGGTCGCCCACCGCCCAAATGCCCTCGGCCGCCGTGCGGAACTCCGCATCCACCGGCAGGAAGCCGCGCGCATCGGGGGTCAGGCCCACGTTTTCGAGGCCGAGCATGCGCACGTCCGCCCGCCGCCCGAGGGCCACCAGGAGAGCATCGGCCTCCACCGCCCGCCCATCGGCCAGGTGCACACGCACTGCTTCACCGTTGGCGGCCTCGGGGCACGGGACACACTCCATGGACACCGGTTCCACCCCGTGCAGGCGCGTGCCCCCGGCCCCGTCGAAGCTGGCGGCAAAACGATCGCACAGCTCCGGATCGAAGAAGGGCAACAGCCTGGGCGCCTTGTCGATCAGTGTCACCGGCACACCCAGGGCCTGGAAGATCGTGGCGAACTCACAGGCGATCACGCCGGCGCCGAGCACGATCAGGGAGCGGGGCAGGAACTCGATGCCCAGAATCGTGTCGCTGTCGAGCACCGAGCGGCCGTCCACGGGGAACGCCGGCACCGGGCGCGGCCGCGATCCCGTGGCCAAGAGAATACGACTCGAACACAGGCTTTCCGGGGCAGCGCCCTGAACCGCCAGGGTCAAACGTCCGGGACCCGTCAGGTGGGCGGAAGCGCGCCGGAACTCGATGCCGTTGCGCTCCAGTTGCGCGCCGATGAAACGCTCGTGCTGGGCGATGACCGCCTCCAATCGCCGCATCAAGCTGGCCAGGGCCACACCGCGGTCCAAGGGTTCCGCCAGGCGCGAGGCGCCGACCATGCCCCCGCGCAAGCCGGCCAGGTGCAGGGCCGTTTCGCGCAGGGTTTTGCTGGGGATCGTGCCGCGGCGCACACACTCGCCTCCGGGGCGGGCTTCGCGATCGACGAGCAAAACCCGGGCGCCGGCTTTGGCCCCCTGAACCGCCGCCTTTTGTCCGGCCGGGCCGCCGCCGATCACGATCAGGTCGTAGTCATCCCGGCAGCCGGGCTGCCGCTGGAAGGTTTCGGGCATGGGGAGATCCTCAGGCGGCGCGGTCCATGGGGTGCGCTGCGTCGTCCGCGACCACGCGGTTGCGACCCGCGTGTTTGGCGCGGTAAACCCGTTCGTCGGCGCGCTTGAGCAGAGCGGCCAGGGTGGGTGTGCTTTCGGACCATTCGGCGACGCCCAAACTGATGGTCACGTTGCCCTGGAACATGGGGGAGTCGATCCGGTTGGCCTCCACGGCGGCGCGCATGCGTTCCGCCAGTTCCGCGGCCCGCGGCAGCCGCGTGTCCGGGCAGATCACCAGGAACTCCTCGCCCCCTAAACGGCAAACCAGGTCCTGTTGGCGCAAACCCTGGCGCAGGGCCTTGGCCGTTTCCACAAGCACCATGTCGCCCGCGTCGTGCCCGTAGGTGTCGTTGACGCTCTTGAAGCGATCGATGTCCAGCAGCAGCACACTGAACGGCTGGGCCTCCGCGGCCGTTCGCACTTCCTCCAAGCGCTGCATCGCGCGGCGCCGGTTGGGCAGGCCGGTCAGTTCGTCGGTGTAGGAGGTCAGCTCCAGTTTGCGCGACAGCACCAACTGCTGGGCCAGTTGTTTCTCGCGCTCTTCCAGGAGCGCGGCCACCTGCCGGCGCAGCTCGACGCTGCGCGCCGCCGAACGCACGCGGGCGATCAGGATGCGCGGATTGAGCGGCTTCGTCAGGTACTCGTCGACGCCGTTCTCGAAAGCTTCCACGACCCGGTCGTCTTCGTCCCGACCGGTCAACAGGATCACGTGCAACTTGCGGCCGAACTCGCTGCGCCGCAGGGCGCGCACCATCGCGATGCCGTCCATGCGCGGCATCATCCAATCGGTGACGACCACGGACGGGCAGTGTTCGAGCGCCATCTCCAGCCCCTGGTGGCCGTCCTCGGCGGCCACCACCAGGCAGCCCTCCTTCTTGAGCTGCGCGCAGAGCAAGCGGCGGCTGACCGGGTCGTCCTCGACCACCAGGACCGCGAGGCCGCGGGTGGGCGAGGGGTCCTCGGAGGCCGGATCGAGGGTCTTGGAGTCCCCCGCCGCGCCGACCTGGGGGCGGCCGGGCAGAGGGCAGGCCGGTGGGGCAGGCTTCGGCCCCGCGGCGGGCGCCCGACTCGCTCCGGCGGGCAGAGCGGGCGCGGGTGAATCGCTCTTTGGGGCCGAACCCTCCGCGCCCGCGCGCAGGGCGGCGAGGTCGATGCAAGGGGCGGCGTCCAATTGCACGAAGCGGCCCCAGGAGCGCGCGGCCCCGGCTGTTTCGGCCCAAACCTCCTCCACTGCCGCATCGTCGAGTTCGAGCACCTGGGCGGCCTCTTCCAGGGCCGCGAGGCGCGCCCGGCAGCGCTCCGGGTCGCTTCCCGGCGTGACGGACTGGGCCGCGCCCATGGCCAGGGCACCGGTTAGGACCGCGGCGAAGCGCCGGGTTCCCGGAGCGAGGGCGGCCAGTTGCGCGGCGCGGGTCGGCGCCCCGGAGACCGCTTCGATCAGGTGCTGGGGAAGCCGCCAGCCGCGCAGCATGGCGATGGCCAGTTCGCGGTGGTCGAGTCCGAAGGTCTCGCGCTCCAGGGCCGCGAGCCCGGCTCCTTCCCGGCCCTCCATGCGCCGCAGCACGTCGCAGTAGGCCTCCTGGTGGATGCTCGCCAGGGCGAGTTTCCCGATGCCCGCGAGCAGCGCGCAGGTGAAGGCTTCGGCGGGTGCGACCCCGCGCGTGCGCCCGGCGAGCACCTGGGCCGCGGCGGCGCAGCGGATCGATTCCGCCCAAAACTCGTCGTAGTCGAAACGTTCGCACATGCCGCGGCGATTGGCCGCCAAAACGCTGAAGCTCAGGCTGACCGAACAAACGGCCCTCAGCCCCAGGCGCAGGGCCGCTTCTTTCGCCGTGACCGCCGGCTTGACCCCTGCGTTCGCGGCGCTATTCGCCAATTGGAGCAGCCGCCCCGTCAGGGTCGGATCGCTCTGGATCACCGCGACCACCTGGTCGATGGTCACGTCGTCCTGCTGGGTCAGCTCCAGGACACTCAGGCCAACACCGCTGGGGGAGGGCAGCTTGCCTGTGAGCTGCAGTTCGTCGAATCGTTTTGCGTCCATGGGGGGCTGGGCGGGTACTCGGACGCATACCTATTCGGGCTCCCCCCAGGTCTCCCTGGAGGGCACTTGGCCCTTCTCTGGGGAAGGACCCGGGGTGCGCTCCGGTTGCCCAGGGGGCCGGGACGATGCTAAGGACGGGTTGGGCTCCCGCGCTTGCCCGCTTGCCCCCATGCGCGTCCTGCACGTAACCCAGCGCGCCGAGCGACTCGGCGGCGCCGAATTGCACCTCGAATCCCTGCGCCAGGGACTCGCGGAACGGGGCATCGTGCAGGGGCTCTTCGCCGGGACGCGGGAGGCGGCTTCGGAGGGCCCCGAGCACTGTTTCGTGCCGGTGCCCGAGTGGAATCCGGGCGGCCTGGTGCGCGACCCGCTGCTCTTCGAACGGCTGATCTCCTTCGCCCGTTCGTTCCGGCCGGACCTGGTGCACCTGCACCAGACGTCGTCCTGGCCGGCGGAGATCTACGCGGCCGTGGGGGAACTCGGTCGACCGATCGTGCAGAGCGTCTACGACGGCTCCTTGCTCTGTCCGAACGCCTGGTTGGTGCGCGGGGACGGCAGCCCCTGCGGCGGCGGTCCCGGGGCGATTTGTTTCCAGCATCGCTGCGAACGGCACCGCAACTACGACGCCGCGGTGGTCGCCGCCGCGCGTCTGCGGCTCGAGTTGATGCGCCGCGCCGCCGATGCGTATGTGTGCGGCAGCGAAGCGCTGGCGGCGTTGCTCGAAGGCCAGGGGCTCACCAACGTGCGCCGCCTGCCGTACTTCCCACCGGAATCCCAGCGCCTTCAGGGTTTCGAGCCCCTGCCGGCGGCGGAGCGCGAGCCCGGTCTGCTCGTGGCCGCGGCGCGCCTGGAACCGGAAAAGGGCCTGGACGTGGCCATCGACGCGCTCGTTTCGCTCGCGCCCGAGGTGCGCCTGGAGATCTTCGGCGGCGGATCCCAGGCGGAATCCCTGGCGCAGCAGGCCCGCGGGCTCGGTGTCACCGAGCGCGTCCGGCTCATGGGCCAGCGCCCCCTGGGCGAACTCTCCGCCCGCATCGCCCGCGCCCAGGCGCTCGTGATCCCCTCGCGCTGGATGGAGGTCATGCCCCTGGTGGCGCTGGAGGCCCTGGCGGCCGGAACGCCGATCGTGGCCAGCGCGGCGGGGGGCATCGGCTTCGCGGTGGTCGAAGGCGAAACCGGGCGGCTGGTGCCACCGGGGGAGGGGGCGGCCCTGGCGGAGGCCCTCTGCGATGTGCTCGCGGGCGGCGACCCGTGGGAGCGGTTGGCGCGCGGGGCCCGGGAGCGCCTGGCGGTGTTCGACCGGTCGGCGCACCTGGATGCCATCGAGGCCCTGTACGGGGAGCTGGTGGCCGCGGGGTCCGGAGCGGGGGTGACCCCAGCACCTTCGAACGGCGCCGGGGAGGCGTGGGGCCCCGAGGTGCGCGAGCTGCTGCACCGGCTGGTGGCCGCCTGCGCGGCCCACGAGGCGAAGCACCTGGACGTGATGGAGGACGCCGCGCGGGAGCGCCGCTGGGTGCGCGAGAACGTGGGGCACCTGGCCAAGAGCCGCGCCATGCGCTGGTGGGCCAAGTTCCGTCGGGGCATGGATCTCGACCGCCTCTGGCGCGACCTGGAGTAGCCCGCCCGGTCAGCGGGCCCACGGCCCGGGAGGCGGAAGCGGGCCGCAGGCCCGCGCACCGTGCCCGGCGGGTGCCGCGGGAGCGACTCCCCCTCGCCCGCGGCGGTAGACTGCGCGTTCGGCCCCCGAGGGCCGAAGTCCGGCGGGCCAGGCCCGCTCGGAGCCCGTCGCGCACCCTCCCCCGCCCAGCCCATGACCCGTCCGAGCGTCGACCGCGACCGTTCCCCGGCCGCTGCCCACAAGGCCCCCTCCCCGGCGGCCCCTTTCTCCGCGGGTGAGACCCAACCTCGGCCGGGCGCCGGGGACGAATCGCCCCAGGACCGCGCGGCGGCTTCGGCCGGGGCCCAGGACCGGCCCGAGGACCGGCCCCAAGCGGCCGCGGTGGTGGAGCCCTACCAACCGCGCCACGCGGTGCGCATCGTCACCGCGGCTTCGCTCTTCGACGGGCACGACGCGGCGATCAACGTGATGCGCCGCATCCTGCAGGCCACCGGGGCCGAGGTAATCCACCTGGGCCACAACCGTTCGGCGGCCGAAATCGTCGACTGTGCGATCCAGGAGGACGCCCAGGGCATCGCGATCACCTCGTACCAGGGCGGGCACCTGGAGTACTTCAAGTACATCGTCGACCTGCTGAAAGAACGCGGCGCGCGCATCAAGGTCTTCGGCGGCGGAGGCGGCACGATCCTGCCGGAGGAAATCGCCGAACTGCACGCCTACGGTGTGACGCGTATCTACTCGCCCGACGACGGCCGCGCCATGGGGCTGCAGGGCATGATCAACGATCTGATCGCGGCATGTGACTTCGCCACCGAGGCGCCGGGGGAGCTCGCGGACCTTGGGAAACGCGACCCCCTGGTCCTGGCGCGCGCCATTTCGACCTGTGAGAACGATCCCGAGGGCGGGCGTCGTGTGCTGGAAGCGGCCCGCGGCCTTGCCCGCGCGAAGCGCGCGCCGGTGCTCGGCGTGACCGGCACCGGGGGCGCGGGCAAGAGTTCCCTGGTGGACGAGCTCGTGCGGCGTTTCCTGCTCGACCAGGGCGAGCGCACGGTGGCCGTGCTCTCGGTGGACCCCACCCGGCGGCGTTCGGGCGGTGCGTTGCTCGGCGACCGCATCCGCATGAACGCCATCGACGACCCGCGGGTCTACATGCGTTCGCTGGCGACTCGGGCTTCCAATGTGGCCCTCAGCGCCCACGTGAAGGATGCCCTGGAACTGTGCCGGGCGGCCGGCTTCGACCTGATCGTGCTCGAAACCAGCGGTATCGGCCAATCGGACGTGGAGGTGGTCGAACACGCGGATGTGACCCTCTACGTGATGACCTCCGACTACGGCGCGGCGACGCAGCTCGAGAAGATCGACATGCTCGACTACGCCGACCTGGTCGCGATCAACAAGTTCGACAAACCCGGGTCCCTGGACGCCCTGCGCGATGTGCGCAAGCAGGTCCAACGCAACCGCGCGCGTTTCGAGGTGCCGCCCGAAAAACAGCCGGTCTACGGCACGGTGGCCAGCCGCTTCGACGATCCGGGCACGAACCGGCTCTACCAGGCGCTGATGGGCCTGGTGGCGGAGCGCTCCGGCGCGCCCCTCGAAGCCCGCCGCGAGCTGCGCACGGACGAGGCCGAACGCCGCCCGCTGATCGCGCCCGAACGGCAGCGTTATTTGGCGGAGATCGCCGACGGCAGCGACGAATACGCTCGTTTCTGCGAACGGCAGGTGGCCCTGGCGCGGCGGCTGTACCAGGTGCGCGGGACGCTGGAAACCCTGCGTTCGGGCGGAGCGGAGGAGGAGCCCCAGGCCGCCCCGGCCTGGGCCGCGGAACTCGAAACGCTGGCCGCGGAGCTGGAGCGGCGCATGGACCCGGATTGCCGGCGCCTCCTGGAGGACTGGCCGGCCCTTCGCGAGCGCTACCGGGGCGAAGTCTTCGAATACAAGGTCCGCGACCGGATCGTGCGTCAGGACCTGCGTTCGGAGTCCTT
The DNA here is from genome assembly GCA_050480685.1 of Planctomycetaceae bacterium. Classification (GTDB taxonomy): domain Bacteria; phylum Planctomycetota; class UBA1135; order UBA1135; genus JBJHAV01. The sequence goes on from JBJHAV010000043.1 coordinate 15,996, forward strand.
GAGCGGGCTCTCGGTGCCCAAGGTTTCGCTGCCGCGCTACGAGGACTGGGGCGATGTGCTGCGCTGGCTGCTGACCGAAAACGTACCGGGCGCTTTTCCCTACACGGCCGGGGTGTTCCCCCTGCGCCGCTCGGGTGAAGATCCGGCGCGCATGTTCGCGGGCGAGGGCGGTCCGGAGCGCACCAACAAGCGCTTTCACTACGTCTCCCGCGGTCTGCCCGCGGCACGCCTTTCCACGGCCTTCGACTCGGTCACGCTCTACGGTGAGGACCCCGACCGCCGGCCCGACATCTACGGCAAGATCGGCAACTCGGGTGTCAGCATCTGCACCGTGGACGACGCGAAGAAGCTCTATTCGGGCTTCGATCTGCTCAGTCCGAACACATCGGTCTCGATGACCATCAACGGGCCCGCACCGATGGTGCTGGGTTTCTTCCTGAACGCGGCCATCGACCAGAACTGCGAGAAGTACCTGCGCGCCCAGGGCCTGACGCGCGAGGTCGAGGCCAAGATCGACAGCATCTACGCCGCCAAGGGCCTGCCCCGCCCGCGGTACCGGGGCGATCTGCCCGAGGGCAACGACGGGCTCGGGCTGCTCCTGCTCGGGGTCAGCGGCGATCAAGTGCTCGAACGGGAGGTCTACGAGCGCCTGCGGGCGGAAGCGCTCTCGACCGTGCGCGGCACGGTCCAGGCCGACATCCTGAAGGAGGACCAGGCCCAAAACACCTGCATCTTCTCGACCGAGTTCGCCCTGCGCATGATGGGCGACATCCAGCAGTCGTTCATCGACCGCAAGGTGCGCAACTTCTATTCGGTTTCGATCTCCGGCTACCACATCGCCGAGGCCGGGGCGAATCCGATCACGCAGCTCGCGTTCACCCTGGCGAACGGCTTCACCTACGTCGAGTACTACCTGAGCCGGGGCATGAAGGTCGACGACTTCGCCCCCAACCTGTCGTTTTTCTTCTCGAACGGCGTCGATCCCGAGTACGCGGTGATCGGGCGCGTGGCGCGGCGCATTTGGGCCAAGGCCATGAAGCGCCGCTACGGCGCGGGCCCGCGCTCGCAGATGCTCAAGTACCACATCCAAACCAGTGGTCGCAGCCTGCACGCCCAGGAGATCGCCTTCAACGACATCCGCACGACGTTGCAAGCGCTCTACGCGCTCTACGACAACTGCAACTCGCTGCACACGAACGCCTACGACGAGGCCATCACCACGCCGACCGAAGAGAGTGTGCGGCGCGCCCTGGCGATCCAGCTCATCATCAACAAGGAGATGGGTCTGACGAAAAACGAAAACCCCTGGCAGGGTTCTTTCGTGATCGAAGAGCTGACGGATCTGGTGGAGCAGGCGGTGTACGCCGAGTTCCGGCGTTTGGCCGATCGCGGCGGTGTGCTCGGGGCGATGGAGCGCATGTATCAGCGCTCGCGCATCCAGGAGGAGTCCCTGCACTACGAGACCCTCAAACACGACGGCAGCCTGCCGATCATCGGGGTCAACACCTTCCTCGATCCGAAGGGATCGCCGACCATCGTGCCGGCCGAGGTGATCCGTTCGACCGAAGAGGAGAAGGAGTACGCCATCGCCACACGCGACGCCTTCGCCAAGCGGGGCGGTGAGGACACGGCGCGTGTGTTGGCACGGCTGGAGAGCGCCGCCCTGGCCGGGGAAAACACCTTCGAAGTGCTGCTGGAGGCCACCAAGGTCGCGACCCTGGGGCAGATCTCCGGGGCCCTCTACGGGGTCGGCGGGCGCTACCGCCGCAACATGTGAGCACCGGCGCCTCGAATCCATCCATGTCGCGTCCCGCCCCCGACCGTGCTTTCGCCGCGCCCTACGGCGCGTTTCCCGCGGCGCGCCACGAACAGTGGCGTGCTTTGGCTGCCGAAGAGGTCGGAGACGGCTCCGGCTGGGATCCCGCGGCGGCGCTGTTCACGGCCGCCGACGAGGTGGCCGCGGGTCTTGTGCCCAGGCCCCTGGTGCTGCGCGAGCGGCCCGCGGGTCTGGCGGAGCCCAGTTGGTGTGTGCTCGAGGAGATCGGCGGGCCCGAAGCCGAACTCGGCGCGCGGGTCGCCGAGGCCCTGGCGGGCGGAGCCCACGGGGTGCGCCTGGTCGCGCCGCCCGAAGGTGCGGACGTGTGGGCGCGCATGCTTGGGAGCCTGGAGCCGAAGGGCGCCGGGGAACTGCGCTGGCACCTGGTCGGCCCGCGGGCGGCCGGGGCCGCGCGCGCGCTGGCCGAAACCTTGGGTGCAGGCGGAGCGCGGCCCTGGCTTTCGATCGCCGACGATCCGCCCTCTGAAGGCAAGGCCGGTCTGGAGCCGGCCGCCGAGGATCGCCGGGCGCGGGCCGTGGTTTGGCACCTGGAGCAGGGTTTCGACGGTCCGGCGTGGCACGTGGATGCGGGTTACGTGCACCGCGCCGGCGGCGGCGAAGCCCTCGAACTCGGCGCCCTTTTGGCCGGTTGGGTCCACGCCCTGCGCTCCCTGGAGGCGCGCGGCGTCGATGGGGGGGCTGCTTTCGGCCGCGCATCGTTTCAGTTGGAACTGGGCCGCGACTGGCTCAACCAAGCGGCCAAGCTGCGCGCCGCGCGTTGGCTCTTCGAGTGTGTGCGCTCCCATCTGGGTTTGCCCGGCGGTTCGCCCTGGATCGTGGCCGCCACGTCCCTTCTGGGGCATAGCCGTTTCGACCCGTGGAGCAACGCCCTGCGCAGCGGAGCCGCGGCCATCGCGGGGGCGCTGGGGGGTGCGGATGCCCTGGTGGTGCGCGCCTACGACGCATTGGCGGGGCAGCCTTCCGCGCGCGGGCGGCGCTTGGCACGCGGGACCCAACTGGTGCTCGCCCAGGAGGGAGGCCTGGGGCGCGTGGCCGATCCCCTGGGCGGGAGCTTCGCGGTGGAAGCGCGCACACGGGCCCTGGCCGAGGCGGCCTGGGAAGTCTTCCGCGAGATTGAAGCCGACGGTGGACTCAGCGCGGTGCTCGCAAGCGGAAGCCTGCTGCGCCGGGCCCGGGAGGAAGCCGCCCCGCGTGCCGCCGCCTTGGCCCGTCGCCGGGCGCGCTTGGTGGGGGTCAACGGCTTTTTGCCGCCGCCGGATGCCGAGGTGCTGACGCGCGGCGCGGGGGCGGAGGAAAGCGGAGGCTGGCCCACCTGCCGGGAGGCGGAAGCCTTCGAAGAGCTGCGCGAGCGCGGCGCGGCCCTGCGCCGGGAAGGGGTGCTGCCGGCGGTGCTGGTGCTCGGCCTTGGCCCGCGCGCCGAACATCGCGCACGGGCCGAGACCTGCCGCGAACTCTTTGGACTGGGGGGCTTCGAGGTCGGCTACCAGGCCAGCGCCGACGCGGCCGCGGCCGAAGCCGCAGCCCGCCGCTGGCTCTCCGAGCGGCCCGCGGGGCCGCGGCCCCTGATCTGTCTTGCCGCCGCGAACGAGCGGCTCAGCGCCCTCGCAGAGCAGCTCTGCCGCGCCCTGGTCGAACTCGGACCGGAGCTGTTCGTTGTTTCGCCGCCCGCGGAACTCCAAGGTGCCCTGGGCGCTTTCGGCGCGCAGGCCTTGGACCCGGGCGCGGATCTCTTCGAACTCTTGGAGCCGCACCTGGCCGCCCGTGAACTGCCCTCCCAGGAGGCCGGCCGATGAGCTCCCGCAAGTCCCTCGATTGGGCGCGCCTCGGGCGCACAACCTTCGCCGAGTTGGCCGCTTTGGGATCCGCAGCCGGGTCCCCTGCGCCGAGCGCGCCCGCGCCGATCGTGCCCGCGGAGAAGAGTCCCGACGGCATCGAGCGCCTCGAGCTCTACGGCCCCGCCGAACGGGAAGCCGCCGCCCATTGGCAGGCCCCCAGCGGCCCCGGCCTGCCCGGCCTGGCGCCCTTCGCCCGCGGTCCCTACGCGAGCATGTACACACGCCGGCCCTGGACCATCCGCCAGTACGCCGGGTTCTCGACCGCCGAGGAGTCCAACGCCTTCTACCGGCGCAATCTGGCCGGCGGACAACGCGGGCTTTCGATCGCCTTCGACCTGGCGACCCACCGGGGCTACGACTCGGACCACCCGCGTGTGGCCGGTGACGTGGGCATGGCCGGGGTGGCGATCGATTCGATCCTCGACATGCGTGTGCTCTTCGAGGGCATCCCGCTCGACACCATGAGTGTGTCGATGACCATGAACGGGGCGGTCTTGCCGATCCTGGCCCTCTACGTGGTCGCCGCCGAAGAACAGGGGG